>NZ_JADYWM010000002.1:0-363179 GCF_015864815.1 Pseudoalteromonas sp. NZS100 | reverse complement strand
TTTTTCACCCAAATTTGTATGCTTATTAGCATAACATTTCTTTCTTAATGGGTGGCCAAATTAACTATGCCACTACAAGTATTACGTTTCGCATATTCTGACATCTCGTAAAACTTGGTTTCGACTACTGCAGCTTCCTTTAAAAAAATCGGAGTAGTTAATTCTTCTATTAAAACCGCTTTACCTTGAATTCTAACTATTCTTGCATCAATGCTTCCTGTCAACGCTGTTACTTCTCGCTTAAACCGCTTTTTTATATTTTTTGCTTCAGTTGGCAATAAGAATAGAATCGAAAAAAAAGCTACTAACCCTAATACTAAGTAATAAATATTGTCCAAAATTCCGTCCTGTTAGAATGTTGCAGTATAAATCACATAAAGAACATAACACCCCGCTTAGGGGCAATAACACGTGGGCTAAAATTTGGAGCGAAGCGACTGAGCCCACGTGTTATTGTCCCAGGGAGCTTGCGACCGACTACAGCGGTTTGTTATGTTCGTTTTCACTATGAAAAACGTTTTCGTTTAACCAACTATCCGAATGTACCTCAGATTTAGCCGATTTTATAAATCGCTCTAACTCAGTAACTGGCAGTTCAAATAACTGCCCTTTGTTTTCTACCTGAACGAAGAGTTCTTCTGTTGCTTCGTCGGCTACAACTTTAAAAAGATAATGAGATTGAGAAGTTTGGTTGTCACGGTAATTTAGCTCTAAAGACAAACCAATATCTGAAGCTACAATTGTTTGGAGCTCTTGCGATTCAACCCGTTTCATATTCAAATTCCTGAAAGAATATAACGCTTTGCTAAGCGGCAATAAAATAGTTGGCTAAAATTAGCGAGGAACGAGCAAAAGCCAACTGTTTTTTGTCCGTTTAAGCAACTTGTTATATTTTTACTGTGCCAAGTCTTCACTTTTTGTGGCAACAGCTAATAACGATATTGAAGCAGCATAAGTCGAAAAGAAAACAATATAAGCTACACACAAACCAATTAAGCCGAAAACATTACTTTCGATTGAAATGTCATAAATTAAATAAGCAGATATAGGTAATGATATAATTGAAAAGTATTTAGTTTTAGAAAGAGTAACCAGTTTATTCTTAATATAGGGAATTGCTAAAATTAATATTGGAATTAATAATAATCCCGCAAAAAATATGTCGGTTTTGACTTCTGAATTCATTTGTTGCTCCAATTTCGATTAAAAATATAACGCTTACATAAGCGGAAAATTATAGTTGGCTATAATGTTTGAGGAACGAAAAACAGCCAACTGTAATTTTTCCGTTTGATGTTCTTGTTAGCATTTCAATTTACGCCGAGCTAAAAGAATAAGTTCCTTGTGCTTTTCAAAGCACTCTGAAGCCAAAGAGTTTAACAGGTTAATTTGCTCATCGACGTGTTTTGGCCATTCCCAAGCGCCGCGATATGCGTCCGGTATACAAGAATAAGTCGAACCGCCGATATTATATGACCTTAGTGCTAGAGTGTTTGAAAACTCGAGTATTTTCTTTAGAAAGTCACTACGTTTACTTTCCAATTCTTCATCAAGGAATTCCTTTTGAGCGTTGTTCCATGTATAGATAAAAGTATCTAGATCTTTAGTGCTATTCTTATGATAAGAGGCGCCAAAATCATGTTCTTCAAGGAGTTGGATTGTTGCTCCGTCTGAAGGTAATAATTCGATAAAGCTTTGATATAACTCTTTATCAACTTGGATTAGTTTATCTTTTTCATCACGTTCAAGTTTTTCACTTTTATAAATAAAAACCCTGTAAGCAATATTATGAATTAAAGCAATGAATATGAGACTAAAACCCAACCAATAATCTGCCGAGTTTGATTGGATATCGGCAAATGAGAAGTGTTGCCCTGAATTCAAATTAAATGTATCGACAAGCCAATTATAAAATAACTGCTTAAGGGGTGCAGGAGTCAAAACTATAGTTGCTCCTAAGCCAACAACATACTTTGTCATCGTGTTTGAGAAATCGGGAAAAATTAATTTTTTAAGTGCGATTTCTTTTAACTCGGTTCGACTAAACACCAATACTCCTTTTGAATGCTAACGCTTACATAAGCGGAAAATTATAGTTGGCTAAAATGTTTGAGGAACGAAAAACAGCCAACTGTAATTTTTCCGTTTAATGTTCTTGTTATATGGCTATTTACTGTCAAACCAACATTTAGAAAATACTATGTTATTAGAGTTTGAAACAACAAGTTTATGAACATAATCTAAACCATGGACAGGTTCTGGGTCTTTACCAACCATATAAAATGTATTGGATGAGGCAATCAATTTCTCATTAATACTTACCGATGCTTCATTGTTCAGCAATAAGCCTTCGAATAATCCTTGGTAACCTGCCATCACATGAATTGCTTTATTTAATTCTTGCCCTTGCAATCCTTCAGTCGATATCCAAAGACTTGAATGATCAACAAGTTTGTTTTTGGGTAATTCAGACAAGCTACTAATAATGAATGCTTTTGCATTTTTCAAATAAGGCTTGTGAGTTGCCATATTTCTTTCAACAAAGCTTATTGCTTTTGAAACAGAGACAATAACTTTTGAGTTGTTAGAGTTATAGAAAATAGCAGGTAGCTCGTAAGATTCGGGATGGCTTAAATTGGATTTCCATTTAACAGGGTATTGGTTTGACTCACAAGGTTCGGTTTCTGCTCTCACAAAGCTAGAAATTAAAAACGCTAATAAAACTAAAATTTTCTGCATACTTTCCATTGCCATATAACGCCTCACTCAGAGGCTAAAAATTGATGGCTAAAATAGCGAGGCACGAGCACAGCCAGCTGTTTTTAGTCCTTTGCAGTGACTTGTTATACGTACCTGCTACATAGCGCTGAAATATGGTAACGCTTCTGCCAACTGCTCTACAGATAATAATGCACCAGACTGATCTTCGATAGCAACACCATTATATTTAGTATTAATAATTATTGCTGAAGTAAAAGCTACTTGAGATTCCTTCGGGTTGCCGCCAAACCTAAATTGATAAACAACACCTTGCTTATAATTGTTTGGCAATAATGTTTTAAATTGCTCGGGAAGTTCATTGGTAGAATAAGAATAAAGCTCAACACCAGCCTTTTGACCATCAAGGGTGACACGGATAAAACCTGAATGTTTTTTTAGCTCGATATTCGGCGAGTACTCAATTAGATAGCCAAGTTCATTGGCGGTTTGATTTAATTCTCTAGTGTTTGGTTCAATCTCAAGAGCTAAAACAACAAACAAACTCATCGACATGATTTACTCCATTTTTAATACAAAAGTTTAATTTAACATCCAAACTTTAAGTACGTATAACGCCGCATTAAGCGGACTAAAATTATGGGTTATACTGTGAAGCGAAGCGGAACGTAACCCACTGTTTTAGTTCCGTTTAAATGCCTTGTTAGCAGTTTACTCAGCCGAGCATACGACTCACAAATTCTTGCGTTTCTTCACTAAAAAGTTGAAGTTGCTCATCACTTAAAACACCATATTTTTTTAAAGAAACAATTTTCAACAATACATTGTTACGAGTTGGGTTATTAAACATTTCAGCTATTTTGGCATCTTCATCGTCAATCAAACGATACAAGGCCAGATACGATTGATGTTCTTTGCCAACTCGATCATTGGTTATATTTTCAACTTTCTTAAATACTAAATCACAAGCTTTTGCAGTTAATTCCACTTGTAGCTTCCGAAACAATTTCCAATCTTTCTCTGGTACAGATGACATATTAAATTCTCACTGACTGCTAACAATTTAATAGTGCGCTCATCGCGCATATTTCTGCCAACGATACGCTCATGTATTTTATAAATCATTTTTACCAAATAACTTAACACATTGCTATATATAATTTTTATTAGCATTCAAACTCTCAATAAAAGAGAAAATGCGCTCGCCGCTCATTTTCTTGAATATGTGTGCATCACAACTATACTGTATATAAAAACAGCGCCATTATTGGTAATAGTATGAAAACACGTTCCCCATTTTTAAATTATATAGCCGATTATATGTTGGTACGTCAGTATTCATTACGCACCGTAGATACCTACCTAAGATGGATTGCATCTTATATCCATTTTCATAATAAACGCCATCCCGCCTCAATGGGGGACAATGAAGTCGAACGCTACTTAGAACATTTAGTGTTAAAGCAAAACGTTGCACCACGTACGCAAGCCACCGCACTCAATTCATTGTCATTTTTATACAAGCACATAATAAAAAAAGAACTCTCATTAAATTTAAATTTTGCCCGTAGTAAAAAACAAGCAAAGCTCCCTGTAGTGATGACCCCAGAGGAAGTTAAAATGTTGATGGCTCATTTAAATAAGCGCTATTATTTAATTGCAGCCCTTATGTATGGAAGTGGCTTAAGAGTAATGGAAGCGGTGCAATTAAGAGTAAAAGATATTGATTTTGATTATAAATGCATTCAAGTATGGAATGGAAAAGGTAATAAACACCGCATTGTTACGCTGGCCACAGAGCTAATTCCTATGCTGAGAAATCAAATTTTGAACGTTGATGACTATTTAAAACTGGATTTAAATAATACGGAATATTCTGGCGTATGGATGCCATATGCTTTAACAAAAAAATATCCAAGTGCCGCAAAATCGCTTGCGTGGCAATATTTATTTCCTTCTCATATATTAAGTTCAGATCCTCAAAGTGGTGAAATAAGGCGACATCATTTTCATCACTCTTGTATTAGAAAAGAGATTAAAAAAGCCGTCCAAAAATCAGGGTTAACAAAAATAATAACACCTCATACATTGAGACACTCTTTTGCTACTCATCTACTGCAAAGTGGCGCCGATATAAGAACTGTTCAAGCTCAGCTTGGCCATTCTGATGTTAAAACTACACAAATTTATACCCATGTACTACAGCAAGGTGCTAACGGGGTTGTTAGCCCTTTTTCAAGATTATAAGCGTCTCTTTTTAATCCTCTACGCATACATATTCGCTTTAAGACCAATACCGCCATCTATTTCTACTTTTAAAAAACATAAAAAAGCCCCGCTTGTTTTTACACAAACGGGGCTCCACACTAATTTTTTAATCAACAATAAAAGCGCCGATACTGCGGGCGCTTTGCATCATTGAATTTAATTACTTTAACTTACTGATTAACTACGCTTTTAAGCGGGTTAATTGGCTGTGCGTTATCGTCTAGTATGTTCATATCAAAATCGAACTCATCTACACGAATCGCTTTTTCACGTTTGATGTTGTAATCAATTAACTGAACGTGCTCAGCTTGCGTGATTACATTTGCCGCTAATGCGTTATCAAGTGTAATGTTAAAACGTGCACCTGGCTTAATTACTTTAGCACGTAATGCTTTTTTAACTTTAGCCAGCTCGCCAAGTGATGCCATTTTAGCTTTGTAAGCTTGCTCATTAATATGATGGCCATCGCCCACTACTGGTTTAACTAAATGCGTGATTTGCGCTTTAAATGCGGTATCTAGCTGAGCTTGCTTAGCTAGTTCGCGGATTAAATCGTCGCTAATTTTTGGCATTTTAGTTGAGTAGTTCATTGTAATGAAACGAATAAACTTACGTGTACCACTTGCAGGGAAGTTATCTAAAAACTTATGCAATGCTTCTTCAGCACTTTGTAGTGCAAAACGAGTCGCGTAATGGAAATACGGCGCTGCTTGCTCACGGTCACTACTTGATACTTTTTGCTCGTAGTATTTAATTGATGCCATAGCTGCATATAAGAAGCTCATTACATCGCCTAAACGTGCCGATAGCATTTCTGCTTGTTTTAACTTACCGCCAAGTACAAGTAACGAAAAGTCTGCGTACACTGCAAGTTTTGCAGATAATTTATGTACTGCTTTTTCGTAGTCGCGTACTTCTGGTAATTCAGAATTAGCACTTGCTGTAAATGGTAAAACACCTAAGCGCAAAGCACGTAAGCTGTTTGCTGTGCTGTAGCCGATTGTTTTACGCAAAATGCCGTTAAATTCTTTATCTGCGCCTTTGTCTTCACTGTGAATTGACTCAACCATAGATTGTAAATATGGATGACAACGCATAACACCTTGACCAAAGATCATTAGGTTACGTGTAAGAATATTCGCGCCTTCTACCGTAATGGCAATCGGCTGAGCAACATAACCACTTGCTAATGTATTTTGTGGACCGTTTTGAATCGCTTTACCCGCTTGAATATCCATTGCTGAATCAAGCACGTCGCGACCAAGCTCTGTCATATGGTATTTAGCGATTGCTGTAACAACTGATGGTTTTAAGCCCATGCCTAAGCCTTCAGTTGTAAGTACGCGCATTGCTTCTTGTAGGTATGTTTTACCTGCAATGTCAGCTAGTTTTTCTTGAATACCTTCAAACTGGCCAATGGCTAAACCAAACTGTTCACGCACTGCTGCGTATTCAGATGCTGATTTAAATGCAACTTGTGCTGTACTAACACCTAGCGCAGGTAATGAAATACCACGGCCAGCACCTAAACAGCTAACCAGCATTTGCCAACCACGGCCGATGTTTTTCTGTCCACCAATAACAAAATCCATTGGTACAAATACTTTGTTACCACGTGTAGTACCGTTGTAAAAACGAATACCCATTGGGTCGTGGCGATTACCAAGCTCAACACCTGGGTGCTCTTTTGGAATAAGTGCACAGGTAATGCCTAGGTTTTCTTTACCACCTAGCAGACCATCAGGGTCAACTACTTTAAATGCTAAACCAAGTACGGTAGCAATAGGTGCAAGCGTAATGTAGCGCTTGTCCCAGGTAATTTCTAAACCAAGGACTTCTTCGCCGTTGTACATACCTTTAGTTACTTTACCAACATCAGGAATACCACCTGCATCAGAACCCGCTTCTGGGCTTGTTAATGCAAAACATGGAATGTCTGTACCATTTGCTAGGCGTGGTAAGTAATGTGCTTGTTGTTCTTGCGTACCAAAGTGAAGTAATAACTCACCTGGGCCTAACGAGTTAGGAACCATTACGGTTACCGCAACTGCTGAGCTTTTAGTCGCAATTGTGCCAACAATGGTAGAGTTTGCATAAGGGCTAAACTCTAAACCACCAAACGACTTAGGAATGATAAGCGAGAAAAAACGCTCTTTTTTCAAAAATTCTAAGATGTCATTTGGTAAATGAATGCCGTTTTGAATCACTGAATCGTCAATCATGCCCAGTAGTTCTTTTACTGGACCGTCTAAGAATGCTTGCTCGTCTGCGCTTAATGTAGCAGCAGGTACGTCGCGAAGTGCACTGAAATCAGGTTTACCTTGGTAGATAGAACCTTCAAGCCATACATCACCCGCGTCTAGCGCTTCTTGTTCTGTGATAGAAATACTTGGTAATACTTTTTTTAGTTTTGTACGTAAACTCATGATTGAACTCATCCGACCAGCTAAATAATAACTACATTACGTCATAAAAAATCGTTTAGATCAATTACTCTATTCAATTAATTAACAGTTTTTTCAATTTATTTTCTTTACCTGAACGTAAACTGTTGAAACACAAAGGCTTACAGTTGTACGCTGAAAAAAAGTATTTTGACTAAAATGATGAATAAAACAGCAAAAGTCCTAGCGCTGTATCTATTTTCTGATGGGCATAAAAAAACGCAGCACAAATAGGCTACGTTTTTATTCAATTTGTAGAGGCTACATTATCAGTTAATCTAGCTAAAACTACTTAAATTTAAATCAAATTGTATAAGCGCTTCACTTAGCAACTTTAACAATTTGCTTGCCGGTAAAACCACCAGCAAGTTGTTTATTAAGCGCTTGCGATACTGACTCAGCACTAAAATCTACGGGCGTTATTTCTGGGTGTTTAATGTCGCCACTAACAGCTCCTTCAAGTAACAGGTTGCCCATAAAGCTCAAGCGTTGTTGTGCACATAAACTATTAGCAAGCCATGCACCACCAATCGATACAACGCTAATATTCGGCGCTCGGTGATACATTAAGTCTTGATCAAAACAAGGTAGCGGATTTAAGCAGGCAATACGTCCGCAAAAACGCATTAACTCAATATTACGCTGAGTACACTCACCACCTATCGTATCAATAACCGCATCAAAGCCTTGCGGGCCAAGTTCTCTGCGGATTTTTTCGCATAGCTTTTTATCGCTATAGTCAAAAACCACATCAGCGCCTAGCTGCTTAACCAATTTATGGTTACGCTTTGATGCCGTGGTAAATACATCTGCACCACGCTGTTTTGCATATTGAATAGCAAACTGCCCTACCGCTCCGGCTCCGCCTTCAATAAAAATAGTATCGCCTTCACTAATACCTATTTTATCTAAGCTGATAAGTGCTGCCATACCGGAGCATGGAAGTGTAGCTGCAATGGCCGGATTTAAACCGCTTGGCACAACCGACACTGCAAAGTTAGGTACTTTGGTGTATTCGCTCAAAGCACCTTGCTCACCAATGTTGGCATGCCACATAACCCGCTCGCCAACATTTGGAAACACACCTTTATTAGCTTTAACCACAACACCTACAGCATCTAAGCCTAAAATGTGTGGATACTGCCATTTACAAAAGCCTGTTTTAGCAAATTGACCATCAACTGGATTTAAACCAACGTACTCTACTTTTACAAGCAGCTCGTTATCTGCACAGTCTGGAACAGGCAGCTCAGCATCCGCTAAGTTAATTGCTTCATTTGGTTCTGGCAGTACAATAGCGCGCATTGTATGCGGGATAATGTATTCATGTAAATTTTCAGTATTTGGCATCAATATAACTCTACTTATTAGTGTCGTTTAACGCATAACTCCATTGGCCATTAAATGACTGGTAAGCATTTACTTTGGCAAGCAGTGAAGAAATTGTTGTTTCAACAGCATTTTCTTGTGCTATTAAAACATCCTGACGCGCATCTAACAACTCAAGGTAAGGAATTTGGCCTTCTTCATACATTGCTTGTGCTTGTAAAAATGCTTTATTAGCAAAGTCATAGCGTTCATCGGCAAAGCGTTTTTGCTGTGCTTGATTGACCAACAATTGCAGTGAAAGTTCACTTTCACTTAGTGCAGTTAATACCACTTGTTGATAATCGCTGTAAGCGGCTTCACTTAAAAACTGCTGCGCGTCGCGCTGTGCTAATAATGCTGGGTAGCTTAATAACGACCATTGTAACTGCGGTGCTACTTGCCACTGCTGATCGGTATTTTTTAAGCCTGTGCTGTCTATACTCACAACCCCTGCAAATGCAGATAAGCTAATATCTGGTAATAACGCTTTGCTAGCTGCAACACTTAAACTATTTGCTTGGCTAAAGTCAAACAGTGCACGGCTAATATCAGGACGTAAGGCAATGGCATTATTAGCGTTTTTTAGTGCAACGCTAAAGTCACGTTCAAGCACGCTTTGCTCGTTTTCAATAGCAATATTTTGCGCTAGCTTACCGCTTAGTACTGCAAGAGCAGATAGATCGCTGTATTTTGCATACTCAATGGCAGGCATTAGTGCTTGTTGCTGCCTAAGCTGCGCCATCGTACGGTTTAAATCAAGCTCGTTTGCGACGCCTTCGTCAACTCGGGCTTGAAGAACGTCAATACTTTGCTCAAGCGCTTCAATTTGAAGTGCTACAATGTGTTGTTTTTCAACATTACCTTGATAACTTACAAAGCCTTTAACGACTGACGAAACAACTTCAATTTGTAATAAGCGTACTTGCTCTGCTTGGCTCATAGCTGATGCATTTGCAGCATCAACCAACGCTGTTATGCGACCAAATAAATCTAGCTGCCAATCAAGTGCAACGTTTGCACTTGATTGACGGTCATAAACGCTTGGTGCATCGCTTCGAGCTGCGCCAACATTTACGCCACCTTGCGGAAGGTACTGGGCTTTTTGCTCTCCTAATCGCGCTAATACGCTTTTAAGTGTTAGCTGGCTTGTTTGCAAATTATAGTTATTTGCAAGCGCACCAGTAACAAGCTCATTTAGTTGATCAGAATTAAGCTTTTTCCACCAGTTTGTTTCATCAGCAACGCTAACGTTACTCGCAATATTAGCTTTGGCAACAAATTCGTTAACGGCTTTTTGCTCGCTCATGGTGTCTATTTTACTCGCACACCCGGCTAAAAACGCAGCGACTAATACCGCACTGGCAGTCAGACTTGTTTTAAGTCTTTTTTGCATTAATTTAGTCATGAGTATTCTCCTGCGCTTTCTCTTTTTTGTTAGTCACTAACATATAAAATACCGGCGTGAATAATAGACCAAACACGGTTACACCTATCATGCCTGAGAATACGGCGTTACCCATTGCGTGTCGCATTTCGGCGCCCGCACCGGTGGCAAGTACTAACGGTACAACACCTGCTGTAAATGCAATCGACGTCATTAATATTGGACGCAATCGCATACGACATGCCTCAAGTATTGCCTCTAAGTGCGATAAGCCTGAGTCGTGTCTATCTTTTGCAAACTCAACCATCAATATCGCATTTTTAGAGGCCAACGCGACCAGAACTATGAGCGCTATTTGGGTGAATATGTTGTTGTCAGAGCCAACAAACCACACACCTAACAAGGCTGAGAAGATAGTCATAGGAACAATTAATATAATTGCCAGTGGTAAACGTAAGCTCTCGTACTGCGCTGCAAGTACCATAAATACAAGTAATACAACTAACGGGAATACATAAACCATGGTGTTACCGGCAAGTACTTGTTGGTACGTTACTTCAGTCCACTCATATTCAATACCTGTTGGTAGTGTGTCTGCGAGTACGTTTTCAATAGCAACTTGTGCTTGATCAGAGCTATAACCTGGCGCTGGGCTACCATTTAGTTCTGCACTTGGGTATCCGTTGTAATGCATAACACGGTCAGGACCAATTGTTGGTGTTACTGTTAATACAGAGCCTAATGGCACCATATTACCTGAGCGATTACGTACTTTTAAATTAAGTATTTGATCAGGGTCTAAGCGGTAGTCAGCATCAGCCTGTGCATTTACTTGGTACGTACGACCAAACATATTAAAGTCATTTACGTACACAGAGCCTAAGTAAATTTGCAGTGCATTAAATACTTCATCAAGTGGAATACCTTGAATAAGCGCTTGTTCGCGGTCAATATCAATATCCATTTGTGGAACTTGGATACGGAAACTTGAGTACAGACCCATTAATGCAGGGTCTTGTTGCGCTTTACCAATAACGGCTTGCAGGCTATTAAATAGTGCTTCAAACCCTTTATTAGCTCTGTCTTCTATTTGCAGTTTAAAACCACCTGTAGTGCCCAAACCTTGAATTGGCGGCGGTGGAAATACCGCTACAAATGCCTCATCAATGGCAGCAAAACGTTTATTCAACTGCGCTGCTATCGCCATCGCTGATTGGCTCGGATCGGTACGTTTGTCAAAGCTCTCAAGTGGTGTAAATACAATGCCGCTGTTAGGGCTGTTTGTAAAACCGTTCACTGATAAGCCAGGAAAAGCAACAGTATGTGCAACGCCTGGGACTTCTAATGCAATTTGCTGCATTTGAGCAAGTACGTCTTCAGTACGATCAAGGCTTGATGCGTCAGGTAACTGCGCAATAGCCACTAAATACTGTTTATCTTGCTGTGGAATAAAGCCACCTGGTACGGTATCAAATAACTTAATTGTGCCGCCAACAAGTGCAATATAAGCCACCATTACAACAACGGTCATACGGATTAGTTTTTGTACCAGTTTTTCGTAACCTTTAGCACCACGATTAAATACGCGGTTAAACGGTTTAAACAACCAACGTCCAAACAATTTATTAAGTAAACGCGTGAACGCATCTGGTTTTGCATCGTGCGATTTTAATAACAATGCAGCAAGCGCAGGCGATAACGTTAATGAGTTAAACGCTGAGATAATCGTCGAAATTGTAATTGTAAGTGCAAATTGCTTATAAAATTGACCTGATAAACCGGTAATAAACGCAGTAGGAATAAATACGGCACTTAGTACTAGCGCAATGGCAATAATAGGGCCTGTTACTTCGCTCATTGCAACGCGGGTTGCTTCAAGTGGCGATAAGCCTTTTTCAATATTACGCTCTACGTTTTCAACAACTACAATCGCATCATCTACAACTATACCTATGGCCAATACTAAGCCAAACAACGACAAGGTATTAATTGATACACCTAACCACTGCATTACGGCAAATGTACCAATAAGTGAAATAGGCACAGCAATTAGCGGAATAATAGATGCTCGCCACGTTTGTAAAAATACAATAACAACAATAACTACCAGTACAATTGCTTCAAGCAACGTGGCAATTACCGCGTCAATTGAGCCGCGAACGAATACCGTAGGGTCGTACACAATGTCGTATTCAACACCAGTAGGGAAATCTTTTGATAAGCGCGCCATTGTTTCGCGTACTTGATCAGAAAGCTCAATAGCGTTTGAACCTGGGCGTTGAAATATTGGCATTGCAAGAGCTGGTTGGTTGTCAAGCTCTGCACGCAGTGCGTAAGTGTCTTGACCTAAATCAACACGGGCTATATCAGATAAGCGCGTTAACTGACCTTCGTCGCCTACTTTAATAATAACTTGTTCAAATTCTTCAATACTGTTTAAACGACCTTTAACGTTTAACAGTATTTGAAATTGACTGTCGTTTGAAATTGGTTGCGCACCTAAGCTACCTGCAGCAACTTGCTGGTTTTGCGAGCGAAGTGCTGTCACTACATCTGTTGCTGTTAATTCGCGTGCAGCAAGTGCATCTGGGTTTAGCCATACTCGCATTGAGTATTTGCCAGCACCAAACATGCGAATATCACCTACGCCTGGTAAGCGCGCAATTTCATCTTTAATGTTTAAATCAGCATAGTTAGATAAGTAAGCTGTGTCGTGCGTTTTTTCAGGTGAGTATAAATGCACTACCATGGTTAAATCGGGTGATGACTTTTCAGCCACAACACCTAAACGTTGTACTTCTTCTGGCAAACGCGGAAGTGCACTGTTTACACGGTTTTGTACTTGTACTTGAGCACGGTCTAAATCGGTACCTAACGCAAATGTTACCGTTAGAGTCATACGGCCATCACTAGTACCTTGCGAAAACATATACAACATGTTTTCAGTACCGTTAATTTCTTGCTCCAGCGGTGTTGCCACTGTTTGCGCAATAACGGTAGGGTTAGCACCTGGGTAGTTGGCGGTAACAACAACTGTTGGAGGAACTACTTCTGGGTATTCACTTACTGGTAATTGGAATAGTGATATGCCACCAGCAATTAAAATAACCAACGAAAGCATAGCCGCAAATATTGGGCGCTGTATAAAGAAATGCGAAAATTTCATCAATAAACCTTATTGCTTAGCCACAAGTTGTGCGTTGTCGTTTGACAATGTAAATGCCACACCGCTTGTATCAATTGTTACTGTTTGCGGAGAGATTGGCATACCAGGACCTACGCGAGCAGGACCATTTACAGCAATTACATCACCTTCGTTAAGGCCTGAAGTAACCGCACGTAATGCACCGTAACGTTCACCAATAGTAATTAGTTTGTATTCAAGTACGTTGTTTTCGCCAACGGTTAATACAAAACGATTTTTTAAGTCAGTACCAATTGCACGTTCTGGGATAATAATAGCGTCGCTAATAGAATTGGCTGCAAGCTTGATACGTGCAAACGAGCCTGCGCGTAATTGGTTGTTGTCTTCATTAAATACCGCACGTACACGTAATGTGCCCGTTGATGAATTAATTTGGTTATCAATAAAGTTAATGTAGCCTTTGTATGCAAAATCACTTTGACCGACTTTTTGCATTACAACAGTTTGATGGCTCGCAGCAGTAACATCATTAAAAGAGCTATTCCATGTGCGCTCATCAACATCAAAATAAGCGTACATAGCTTGGTTCGAAACAATCGATGTTAATACGCTTTGACCCGCAAGTACGTTATTACCTTTAGTAATATTTGCACGAGAAATAATGCCATCAATTGGTGATACTACTGACGTAAACTCTAAATCAAGTTCTGCTGAGGTAAGTTGTGCTTGCAGTGCAGAAAGCTGTGCTTCGCGTTGGCGCAGTGTTGAAGTACGCGCTTGTGCTTGCTCTGTAGAGATTGCCTTACGGTCTAATAAGCGTACCGCACGTTTGTCTTCACTTTTAGCTTGTTCAAGAGCGGCTTCTGCACTTTTAATTTGCGCTTTCAAGCTTGCAACAACCGCTGCAAATGGGCGAGCATCTAATTGAAATAAAACATCGCCTTCTTTAACCACGTCGCCTTCTTTAAATTCAATGCTATCGATGATTCCTGATACACGCGGCATTAAAGCAACTTCTTGTGGAGACTCTAAACGAGTTGTATATGTGTGCCAGCTCTGTACCGGCTTAACAAGCACCTGTGCTACATCAATTGGTTGAAGTTGCTGTGCAGGTGCTGATTGAGCTGTGCTCTCATCAGCACAACCCGCAAGTGTTAAAGATGCCGCAGTAAGTGCAGCAGCAATTAGATGTTTGTTCATGAAGACGCTCCATTGTTGATTAGCCTCGCATAATACGGATTAAACCCGTGTGTAAAAACCATAGATTTTTAAATTCATTAATGCCAAAATGGCATCAATAGATTAGTTAAGGTGTAATAATGGATACAACAAGTCGACTTTTAATGTTACTTGAAGTAGTTGAGCAAGGCTCTTTTGCTAAAGCTGCAGAAATACGCAACATAGATCGCTCTGTTATATCTAAACAAATTAGCCGTTTAGAGGATGAGTTAGGCGTTAGGTTACTTAACCGTACTACCCGTTCATTTTCGCTCACTGCGGCAGGCGCCGAAATGATCAAAAAAGCCGCAGAGCTTAGAGAGCTGCTCGGCGAAACCGTGCGCATGGCTGAAAACTACCATTTAGAGCCGCGCGGCGTTTTAAAAATCACTTCATCAACACTTATTGGTCGTCGTTATTTACAACCTGTACTTAATGATTTTCAAAAACGCTTTCCGCAAGTAGAAGTTGAACTGCGTTTAGACGATAGATTAGTAGATATAGTCTCTGAAGGATTTGATTTGGCTTTTCGTGTAGGAGAGCCTAAAGACTCGTCACTTATTGCACGTAAAATAGCGCGTAATCGATTATTAATTTTAGCTGCGCCACAGTTTATTGAAACTTATGGTATGCCAAAAACAATGGAAGAGTTAGCGAAATTACCAGCAGCAAGCTATGCCAGTAATTCTATTCGAGTAGAAGCAATTGATTATTACGATAGTAAAGGTGAGCGCTGCGAGCAAAAAATAAAAAGTGTGTTTCGTGCTAATGATGCCGAGTCATTGTTAATGAAAACATTGTCGGGCACAACTTACTTTGTCGCCCCTGCATTTATTATTGGTGATGAAATAATACAAGGTAAGTTAGTGCCTTTATTGACCGATGTAAAACTGATGGAGTTTAGCGCGATGTATGCCGTATATCCGCATCGAGATTTACCAGTAAGAACCCGATTATTTTTTGATGCTGTACGCGAGCATTTAGGAAAAGATAAACCGATTTGGGAAAACGGGATCCCTAACTTTGAACAAATGTACTAAGTAGCACGACTTACGCAACGACTGCCTGGTAATCATTTTCTTTTTTAAACTTACAATACACTTTATTGCGACCAAATTGCTTTGCTTTGTATAACTGTTTATCAGCTTGGTTTACAAAGCTTTCCAATGTATTGGTACTTTTAAATTTTGCGACACCAATACTGGTTGTAACATTGATTGCAAGGCCGTCAATGTCAAATGTGGTACTTTCAAAACGTGCCCTTATTTGTTCGGCGGTTTTCAGCGCGGCCTCATCATTTTCAAAAGAGCTAAATAAAGCAAACTCCTCACCGCCGACTCTAAATACATACCCTCTAGCGAGTATAACTCTTAGTAAAGTTGCTACTTCAATAAGCACTTGGTCACCCACACCATGGCCATACTCATCATTTACTTGTTTAAAAAAATCTAAATCAAGTAAGAATAAATATAACTGTGACTTATCTTGTAGTTCTACTTCAAAGTAGTGGTTCATTGAAAGGCGATTGCCTGCCCCCGTTAGTGGGTCAAGTAACGCTAAATTTTTAAGTCGCCTTGAAAAGTGTGAACGACTCCCTTCAAAAACGTGAGAAATTGCCCAAATACTTAAATAAGCACAGAGTAGATTAAGAGATAAGTTAAAAGTCTCAAAGGGGGCAAGTGTAGACTGACTACCTAAAATAAACACTTGGATCACTAATAAATTTGCAGAGAAAATTACACCATATTGCTTACCTAATAGTCATAGGTAAGATCTTAAGAAATTGAGTTGAAGCTCAATTCATGATCAAATGGTTGTTACCACACAAACCACAGAATCAAGAAAAGAGCTTCAAATGAATGCTAACATTTTTATTAATAAGTTAAAAAGTATCCTAAGTGAAAAAAAACTGAACCGACTTGGTAAACAAGTAGCATTTACTAAAAGAGAAAGAAATATTACCGCATTTCATATGGTTGTTAGTCTTGTTGCTGCGCTTGGGGATAAAAAAACGATCTATTTATCCGAAATATTAAGAGTTTATAATCAGCTAACAGGGCAGTCTATTAAGTATAAGCCTTTTCATAACCAGTTAGTTAAACCTGAACTAGCTGAACTAATGCGAGAGGTAACAAATAGAGTTTTTAATTGTTGGATAAATGATGCTCTTAAGTACACGAAAAAAGATTTGTTCAAGTTTGAGAATATTTTAATTCAGGACGGTAGCTCTATTATGCTTCATCGTTCTTTAAAAGATGTTTTTCCTGGGCGATTTTCAAATACGTGTCCAGCAGCGATTGAATTGCATGCTACTTTAAATTTAACGCAAGGTTGCTTTGAAAAAGCAGGTATAACACCAGACAGTTACTCTGAACGTGAAGAACTTCCAACATTTAAAGAGTTGAAAGGACAGTTGTTACTTGCTGATAGAGGGTATTATTCAGGTAGTTATATTCATGAATTAGACAAAGCAGGAGGATTTTACGTATTAAGAGCGAAGGGGTTAAAAGCAGTCAGAGTACATAATGCTTTTAAGCAAAATGGACAGGAATTAACAGGAAGTCATTCCCCAAAGTTATGTGAATTGCTCCCCGAATTACCTAAAAATGATCTTATTGATATGAATGTTAGCATAAAAAACAAGCTAACAAGAGTCGTTGGGTATTGGTCAAAAAAAGAAAAACAATATACATTTTTAGTCACTAATTTATCTATTGATGAATTTACAGCGACTGAAATAGGCAAATTATATAGGTTACGCTGGCAGGTTGAATTACTTTTTAAGGAGTGTAAGTCTTATAATAATTTACGCGGTTTTCAAACATCAAACGCAACCTTACAAGAGGCGCTAATTTATGTAAGTTTAATAGTAACCACGCTTAAAAGGTTTTTAACTGGCTGTATTGAAAAGATATTCAAAACTGAAATGTCTACAATGACAGTAGCAAAAACAACGGGTGTTTGGTGGATTGGCATATTAACAGCGATTATTAGGAAGCATAGGAAAGGATTGTTAAATGCAGTTAATGAAGCATTTGACTTTCTGAGGAAAAATGCAGCTAGGGCGCACCCCAAACGCGATCGAAAAACAGGAGTATTTCAGTATGGGGTAGAGCCAAATTTTTAAGGCTGTACTTAATATTTTTCTTAAGTACCTACCTATGACCTAATAGTAGGTAGTACAAAATAGGTAATGCAAACGACCATACATACACACCGTTACGAGGCGACGCCAAAGATGTACCCAAAATAACGATGAATGTGATAAGTGCGCACATTACAACGGATTGCCAAAACTGTAATGGGCGGCGTATAAGTGTAATATAAGTAAATATACAATAAATGGAAAAACAGATTTCGATATAGCCAAGCAATGGAAAGTTATTTACGGTTAAATTAAATCCCGCAAATCCAACCGATAAAACACCAAAGCAAAGGCACATTCCTCTTAGAACGTCCTTTCTTAATGATTTAGTGCTATTAAGGGCTGCGATATCCATTCTAATCACTTAATAAAAATAAAAAGTAAGTTTAACGTGAAAATACAATTTAACAAGCTTTGTTGCTCTAAAACCATGTAAACACACCCTTTTATTGGTGATTTAGGGACACGTTTGATGTTTTTGTTTACAAATTAGCTCTAAAAATTAACCACCTAACATAGATAAATTAGTGGTGATGCCCGTATTACCTTGATGCAAAAGATGAGTTGGCTTCTTAGTTTTAATATAGCGAGATAACAATGCCATCAATTCACTATGCGAACTGTCGTTCATATATTCTCTTAGCGAAATACCCTCTTCAGAAAACAAACACAAGTGCAGATTCCCTTTTGCTGTAACCCTTAGTCGATTACAGGTACTACAAAAGTCGTTACTGTAAGGCATTATTAAACCAATTCTGCCTTGATAATCGGGGTGCGCAAACTCTTGAGCAGGACCTGCTGATGCACTACGCGCAAGTTGCTGCCAACCCGTTTGTAATAGCTGAGTTTTTAAAACTTGCCCAGAAACATGGTTCGCATCAAAAAAGGCTTTGTTGTCGTTTGTTTGCATCAATTCTATAAAGCGGATGGTAACGGGACGGTGTTTAACCCAATTTAAAAATGTATCAAACTCTTTTGCGTTGTATTGCTTCATCAGCACGCTGTTTATTTTTACCGAATCAATACCCGTTTCAAGCGCAGTATCAATACCTTTCATTACTGAGGTAAATTTGTCATGCCCAGTAATGGTGTTAAACATGCGCGAATCTAAGCTATCAATGCTTACATTAATGGCGTTTAAGCCTGCATCTACCCAGTCATGAATATTCTTATGAAGAGAAAAACCATTGGTAGTCATTGCAATTTTTTTTATGCCCGCAACATCTTTTGCCGCGCGAACAACATCTATAAAGTCTTTTCTAAGGGTTGGCTCTCCGCCAGTGATCCTTACTTTTTCAATACCATGGTGTGCAAACGCTTTAAGCGTATTGCTAATTTCATCAATTGTGAGAAAGCCACGGTCATGACCGCCCTGATAACCATCTGGTAAACAATAAACACACTTAAAATTACAAACATCCGTAATAGACAAACGTAAGTAACTAAACTCTCGCCCTGTTGGGTCGATTAGCATAAATAAACCTTAACTAATATCAACACGTAATAACAACCTAATACCAATTTGCACTAATACTTAATCGTTTAATTAAGCAAACTGGTATAAACAACGCTACCTATTGATACATAAATAATAATTACATAAATACATTTAATAACTTAAAGGGGCAGCCTAAAGCATACCCCTTTAATTATTTTGTTTTACGCTTCTAAGCCTTTTTTAAGTTCGCTTGGCTTCATTGGTAGGTCACGTAAACGCACGCCTACAGCATTAAACACTGCATTACCAATAGCAGGAGCAACTCCGATCACCCCAGGCTCACCTAAACCAACTGGAAACTCATCGCTTTGTAAAAACTCGATGTCCATATCTGGCACATCTTGCATTCTTAGCGGTAAATAAGTATTAAAGTTAGTCGCAGATACTTGCCCATCTTTATACGTATTTGATTCATGCAATGCAAGGCTGCTGCCCCATAGTAACGACCCTTCAATTTGCGCCAGTGCGCCATCTGGGTGAACTATTAAGCCCGCATCTACAACAACATAAAGCTTTTTAAGAGTTATTTTACCACTATCACGGTTAACGTGAACATGCGCTGCGGTTGCAAGCCATGCTGGCATGGTACGTTCTTGCCCTGAGCTTACAGAAAAACCAATGCCTTCGTCTTTCGCTAATTTTACAGAAGCTACTTTGTCAGACACCGTTTTAAGCACATTACGTAAGCGCAGTGCTCCGCCAACGCTCTCAGGTGCTTTACCCGCTTGCTTGCCTTTACCATCTAACATTTCAATTCTAAATTGAACAGGATCTTTGCCTTGCTTATGGGCAATTTCATCAATAAACGACTCAAGACTCCATGCAATCCAACCTGGCCCTACTGAACGTAACCAACCTGGATTAAAGGTGCTTTGTGCAACTTCGTTATTAATAGCGCGAGCACGATGACTGCTCATGCTGTACCAATGATCAGCGCCTGATGCCGAAAATGCATCAAATTTACCTTTGCCATCAACACCCGGTGATAAAAACCCTGGTGCCATAGCTTTAGTAGGCCAACCAGCGGCAAATGCATGTTCCATTCCTGTGAAGGTACCATTTTTATCAAACGACGCCGTCATTTTTGCAGCAGATGCAGAGCGAGACTGATCGAATAAACTATCGTCTGCTCGTGTAAATACCAGTTTTACTGGTTTACCTACTGCTTTTGCAGTTAGAGCCGCAGGTACAGTCCAATCACCAAATAATCGACGACCAAAACCACCACCTAAATAGTAAGGACGGATAATTACTTTGTTTTGTTCTATATCGAGTGCTTTAGCAAGCGCTGGTAACGTAAGTGACTGCCACTGGTTACCGGTATGAATAATCCAATTTCCGTCTTTAAACTCTGCAACCGCATTTAATGGCTCTAGCTGATAATGACTCGCTGTCGCTGTGGTATACATTGATTCTAACGACTCACTAGCGTCTGCTTGGGTTTTCTTTATATCGCCTTCATCAACAAACAAAGTACCCGAGTCGCGTTGCTCGCATAATCGCTTACCTTCTTTTTGAATATCAGCTTCAGATATATTTGCCGACTCACCCTTTTTGTAACTCACGTTTAAAGCATCTACTGCTTTAATGGCACTTGGGTAACTATCAGCTAATACAACAACCCAGCCTTGCACTGTGTTACTAGGGTCATTTAAAATTTCATAGCCTTTGTAACCTTTAATTGCTTTTGCTGCACTATCGTCAACGTTTGTTACTGTGCTGCCATAACGAGTTGGTGGAATAACTGGACGCGCGTACAGCATGCCTTCAACTTCTACATCTATCCCATATACTGCTGTACCATTTGTTTTGGCTGGTATATCAAGCGCTTTAAAGTCTTGTTTAAGCCCAGTTAAATGACGTTTATTAGCAGGTTTTAGTGGAAGGTTTGCAACTTCATCACTGGTAAATGTACGATTAAACTCGCCTTTTTTAACTATGTCAGCATAACTAACCGATTTTTCGCCTGCAATAATATAGCCCTTTTCAGCACGACATTTGTCTGCAGGCACGCCGAGCATTTTAGCTCCGGCTTCTATTAATGCAATTCGACCCGCAGCGCCGGCTTGAGATAATGGCTTGAAGCTTTGAAATACAGACCACGAACCACCCGTTACCATAAAGCCCCATTTTTCATGGGTATCTACGTAGGTAATTGATACTTTATCCCAATCACATTCAAGCTCATCAGCCACAATGCGCGCAAGAGCAGTACCAATATGTTGACCCATTTCAGCTTTTGCAATACTTACTTCTACGGCGCCGTCGGTGCTCATAGTCCACCAAATAGTGGGTGAGAAAGCCTGTTGCGCAATTGATTCTTTTGCACTGACCGAACCCGAAAATAACGCTGGGGCAAACGCCATGACTAAGCCTGCGCTAGCAGTGCCGATCATAAACGAGCGACGATTTAAATTAACGGTTTCGCTATTTTTTTGAAATAATTTTTTCATTATCGGCTCCAGTTAAGCGTCTTGTGCATTTGGATCAAATATATTTACTACACTTTGTGACTCATCTGCAGCGCGTTGAATAGCAGTTTTAATACGTTTATAAGCCATACAGCGACAGTAGTTACCATTCATATGGCTTACTATTTCTTCATCTGAAGGACTTGGATTAGCTGCCAGTAATGTAGCAGCTTGCATTATTTGCCCCGACTGACAGTAACCGCACTGTGGTACTTGCTCTTCAACCCATGCTTTTTGAAGTGGGTGTTCGTTATTAAGTCCTTCAATTGTGGTAATGTTTTTTCCTGCAATTGCGCCAATTGGTAAAACACATGAGCGAGTTGCTTGCCCATCTAAATGCACCGTACACGCACCACACATTGCAATACCGCAACCAAACTTCGTACCTTTTAATCCAATTTCATCACGAATAACCCATAACAATGGTGTATCTTCACTTGCGTGTGATTCAACCACCTTGCCATTAATTGTAAACGTCACCATAGCTTGCCCCTTGATTAAGCTTTATAACCTGCGTTTAAATTGTTTAATTTAAACGCAGGTTATAACAGTTAAGATTGTTGTAACTACTAATCCATAACACATATAGTTACCGCATCAGCTACATTAACAGCTAAATACCATAACCACTGCACTAAAGCGTTAGCGCAGCTAAAACTTATTTTGCCCTACTAATACTTTTTCACTCATTTTTAGCTATAAAATTACTTAGCTGCTTTTGAGTATCTATATCTACACTCGCACTACTTAAACTAATTGTATTGACGACCTCACTGTTGGAACGCAGTAATTGCTGCGCACCTCTATCTGAAGTTAAGCTTGCAAGCTGAGATAAATCAACCGCTGGGAATATAGCGGGTACACCTAAACGCTCGCCATAGTTTGCGCACCAGCGCGATGGATTACGTGTAAAACCAGTAACTAGCTCACTAAAGTGCGCTACTTTTAGCTCAACCTGATCCGCAAGCATAAATAAAATCCCATCAAAGGACTTATTTTTAAACACAGTTTGAGAAGCTGTCGCGATTGAATGACCTAAGCCTTGGCTCCATTGCTTGTTCTCAATGAGCTCTATGTTTTTATAACCTGCCAGTGCTTGTACTACTTCTTTATGCCATGCCCCGGTAACTACATACACCGGCGTGTCATCAAGTTCTTGAAGTGTATTTACAGCATGCTCAATCATTGTTTTGCCAAAGCCAATATCAGCTGTTAATTTACAGCCGTTAAAGCGAGATGATTGCCCTGCGGCTAAAACAACTTTTGCAATTAGCACGGCTCTTGCCCCCAATGACTTAGTGATTGGGCATCTTTATCACACAGCACTGCATGTATTTCGCTGATCAGCGATAGTGCAATACTCTCTGGCGAGTCGCCCCCTAAATTTAAACCGACAGGCCCAAAAACAGGAGACTTAATTTGTGAAACACGCGTATTTGCGTGCTCTAAAACTTGTTCACGTCTGTGCTTCGGACCCAATAATCCTATATATTTAAACGGAACATCTTTAAATTGAGCCAACGTACTGGCGTCAAGTTCAACGCTGTGAGCCATTAGAATAGCCGCATCAACTTTATGGGTTATACAATATTCTTTTAACTCATTCGGTGTGATGCGCAAAATAGCATCTGCATTTTTAAAATATTGTCTTTTTGCATTAGCCGCGCGTGTATCCCATACCGTTACACTCCAACCAAGTTGTTTGGCAAATGTATAAACCGGAACTGCATCTGCGCCACCACCTACTATTAATAGATGGGGCGGTGGATAAGTAGAGGTTTGCAAACACGTAGCGCCTTGTAATTCTACCAACTGCGCTTTGCGGTTCATTGATAAACCATGCAACTCATCATTTTGCGTAAATACACCACTACCGGCTGGCAAAATGGGGCTTACTTGTTGAAGATATCGCCCTGGTTTATTCTCATTAAGTGCTTTAGATACAAGCTCTAACTGTAAATAGTCATTAGCCTTATGAATAGGCTGCAGTAAAATATGTACTATACCTCCACAACCAATGCCAAGTTGAAATGTTAAATCGTCTTCATCGGTGGCATCATAACTAATGGTTTTACTGCTTAAAGTACTCATTACTTGTTTAGCATGGCGCTGTATGTCAGCTTCTAAACAGCCACCCGAAAGCATCCCTAAGCGCTCGCCTAGGCTCGAAATAAGCATCATAGCACCTAGCTTTCTGTAGCTAGAGCCTTCAATTTTGTACAAAGTAGCTAAAACCCATTCTTGGTTGTCCCTGTTGGGATACCAAGTGTTTAAGATACTTTTCAAATCTGTAACCATATATTGCCCTTTAAAAAGCATTTTTGCGTTTAAAAACAAATCAGCCTAAACAGCTAATTTAAAACTTAATAATTCACGCACAATTTAGTTTTCTATTATATCGTTTAAGGTCTCAATTAACTCATCAAATTGATCATTAACGCTTTGGCGTTGTTTATCATTTAAGGTTGAGTTTAATTCGTAGAGTAAATTTATATATAAATCTAAGTTTGCTTCATTGCTTTTCAATAGTGCGTCGCTCATATATAGTTCGCGCTCTTTAATAACTGTACTCAACTGATTTATAAATTCTTTTTTTGTTATTTCAGCATTTGTAAATACCTGTTTGGCTGCATTCAAACGGGTTTGTTTGTATTCCAACCACAACATTCCAGAGTCTTGATGTTGCTCATTAGTTGATTTAATCAGCGCTTTTTGTTGTTTATTAAGCTTGCCGATCCACTGCTCGTAGTATTCAAATTGCTCTTCCAAACGCTCACTTTTTCGCTCAAGCGGGGTTTGTTCGTCAAACTCTTCACGTTCGTCGTTAATTTTTATTTGAATATTGTTTAAAAGCTCTTCTCTTTGCTCACTTGATAAGGTTGCCCCAAGCTCAGCTAAAGGCATGTGCGCGTATTCAAGTAGGTTTTGCCAATGCTTTTTAGCAAAAACCACCTGTTTTTTTAACTGCTCGGTGCTTAGCGTGCTGTTAAAAAGTGACTTAATGTTTTGAATATCTTGTTTGTAGGCAGGCAGCTGCGTACTTCTGTGCCAGGCTTGGGTCGTGTTAATAATCTGTTTGAGCTGCTTATTTTGTGTTTTATTTAAATCAATATAATCATCTACCCAAAATGACGAAAGCCAGCTCAAGTTGTTATAAGTGAATGAGGCTGAACAGCTACACAAAAATACCATGCTGATAGCAAAGCATGCATTTATCACTTTTTTAGCTTTAAGATTATTAAGCATCACTTTCCTTATTTTAAATTTTATAATCATGAAAATCTTATTTGATAATAATTATCATTTAAATATTGACTTGCGCACTAATCTAACTAATAATCATTATCAGAAACAAAGTGTACCGACCTCAGTGCCTATGGAAGGATATTCAGCAAGGATGCTGACACATTAAAAGAAGAACGTGCCGCTTCGTGGTATTACTTACTCGACCCAAGTAATAACACCAAATATCACATTTACTTGCTACATTGCTCATATTAGTGACGGTTAATATGACTCAAAAAAGCCCTAACGGGCTTTTTTTATATCTTTAAATTTTCTATAAAATCTGTATCTTACACTTCTTAAACTCATTTACTTACCTTGAAAGTCCACCGCGCTGTTATTTACATTTTATACGCACGATCTTATAAGGTACCGCCTTGCGTTTACACTAAAGCTGGCGTAAAACATAACAGTAGACACCCTTTTTTGCATCTATTTATAGTAACCGATTTAGTCTTTACATAAATGTATTGGGTATTAAACGTTTATAATGTGCAAATAGTGCAAAAATTTAATAAATTAGCATTTAACTATGGCCTGTTGACCTTTTAGGATTAAAATTTGTTCTATCTAGGCGCTATTTAATCGCCGCGCGAAGTTTGTAACTTAGTAAGCTCATTAAAAAACCGAGCAGCAAAGAGCAAACCGCCTCAAGCGCGAGCCTAAATAGCAGTGGATGTTTAATCTAAAAAATGTACTGGCCCTAAAATCTATCGAAACTATTACTAATTGGAGACATTAATATGTCACAGTTTAATTTAAAAGCACTCATTCTTGCTGGCGTTTTACTTGCCAGCCCTTTCGCTCATGCAACATTAGAAGATGGCATAAGAGCAGCTAACGAAGGTGAATTTGCAGTCGCCCTAAAAGAATTCCAATACCTAGCAGATAAAGGTTTTGCGCCAGGAATTTACGAACTAGCCAAATTATACGAAGGTGGATACGGTGTAACACGCGATTACCGCAAAGCAGCTGCACTTTATCAACAAGGCGTTAAAAAGAACCATGCTGATTCGATGTTTGCTCTAGCTGTTTTATACGATGAAGGTAAAGGCGTTAAACTTGATCATCAAATGGCAGTTACCTTATTTGAAAAAGCAGCTAAGAAGAATTTACCTGCAGCTCAATTTAATTTGGGCGTAATGTACGCTAATGGCGTGGGTGTTACACGAGACTATGAAGCGGCACGTAACTGGTACGAAAAAGCAGCTGCAAACAATTACTCTTTAGCGCAATTTAATTTAGCCCTCATGTATTTTGAAGGACTAGGTATGCCAAAAGATTTAGAAAAGTCATATATTTGGAATACTATCGCTGAGTACAACGGCAATATGCAAGCGAGTCATAGCCGTAAACTTGATGAGCGTAAAATGCTGCCTAAAGAAATTGAAGAAGCTAAAGAAAAAGCCGATGCCATTTATGCAAAAATACAAGTGGGTACCTATGCTGGCGAAGGTCGCTTATTTTAAAGTCTTATTTTAAAGTCTAAGACCGTAGCTTTAAACTAATCTAAAAAAGGCTGAATTACGTTATGTAATTCAGCCTTTTTAATATATCTTGATTAGCAAGTTAAAACCTATTCAACTTTACCAAATCAGCACCCTATTATTTTATGTAAAGCCACTTTAGAAGCTTAATAATAAGTTTGCTTTGTTTTAGTAGCAAAACAATGCGAGGGTTAAACGAGCCCGATACTAACGTATTTTTAGCATGGCTAAACGTTAAAAACCCTTCTATGCCATGATAATGCCCCATTCCTGAATGCCCTACACCACCAAAAGGAGCATCATCAGCAGTTACTTGCACTAATGTGTCGTTTATTGCCACAGTGCCACTGATTGTTTGCTTCATAATGTATTCTTGAGCGTGCTTATCTTGGCCTAAAATATAAAGCGCTAATGGGTGGTGATGAGCTTTAATATAGTCAATTGCGCTGTCGAGCTTTTCATAACTCATTATTGGTAGTATTGGACCAAATAACTCATCTTGCATAAGCTGCATTTCGTCAGTTACTTGAGTTACTAAATGCAGCCCCATACGGTGCTTTTCTTCGTCTTGCTGGTTTTGCTCAAGTGGCTTAATAATGTTGGCACCCAGTTCTTGGGCTTGCTCTAAGTAGGTTGCCAAACGTTTATAATGCGCATCGCTAATGATAGAAGTTAAGTTTTTACCTTCAACACCGTCTTTAAAATGCTTTTTATACAACTCGCATAATTGCTGAATAAGCTGATGCTCAAGCTCTTTGGGTACAAATACGTAGTCGGGTGCAACGCATATTTGCCCGGCATTGGCCATTTTGCCAAACAGTAAGGCTTGTGCCGCTTTTTTAATATCGGCATTTTGCGTAATAATAACTGGCGATTTACCACCGAGTTCAAGCGTTACCGGCGTTAAGTTACGACTCGCTGACGCCATTACTAATTTACCTACGTTCGTAGAACCCGTAAATAATAAATGAGCAAATGGCAGTGATGAAAACTGTGCCGCAACATCACTCGCCCCTAGTATTATTTTACAATGAGCTTGCAGATCATCTTTAAAGATTTTTTCGATAACGGCGTTTGTATGAGGTGTGAATTCGCTTAATTTAAGCATCACTCTATTACCGGCAGCTATGGCGGTAAGCACAGGTACTAACGCTAACTGAATGGGGTAATTCCACGGTGCAATAATACCTACCACACCTTTGGGCTGATAATTAACACTTACTTTTGAAGGCCACAAGCTTAAACCCACAGAGCGATTACTTGGCTTTGCCCATTTTGGCAATTTTTTAATAATGTGCGCGAGTGTTTGCACTGTAGGTAATATATCGCCTAGTAATGTATCGAAAGCGGTTCTGTAACCAAAGTCTTTTGAAGCTGCATCTACTAGCTCTTGCTCAAGTTCAACAATACGTACACGGAGTTTTTTCAATAAAACGAGACGTTTATCAATTGGCAAGTAAGGCGTTTCGAGAAAGCTTTTTTGCAATTCATCAAACTGGGGAATTAAAGGCATTGCCTGTGATGTCTCAGTGCTCAAAATAGGTTACTCAATTTTTAAAGTTATTAACGACTATAACCTTGTTCTGTTTTTCGAGCAATAACACTAATTATCTAAAAAAGAGCTTCTTAAGCAATATATATAAGCATAAAGAGTAGCTTTGTTTAAAATTGTAAGTATAAACAAAACTACTCTGGCATAGGTTGGTTGGAACTAATTTAGTACAGCTTTAAAAACCAAATACTTGGGCTGCAATCGTCATTGTAACCAGCGTAATTAATACAATAGCCACAATGTTTAGCACAAAACCCGCTCTTATCATGTCGCGCATTTGAATTTGCCCTGAGCCAAACACAATAGCATTTGGTGGTGTCGCTACCGGCATCATAAACGCACAACTACACGCTATAGCTGCAGGAATAACCCAAACCAATGGTGAGCCTGTTATAGACTCTGCAACGGGCCCTAACAAAGGAAGAAAGCCAGCTGCAGTTGCTGTATTGCTTGTGATCTCAGTTAAAAACGTAATTAATGCCACAACAACAAGTACACTCATAACAAGTGGAATAGTGCTAGCGCCTTCAATTAGGTGAGCAATAAACTCGGCAAGACCTGACGATTTAATTTGAGATGCAAGTGTAAGCCCGCCACCAAATAATAATAAAACGCCCCACGGCACTTTAGCTGCGCTTTCCCAATCAAGGATACGCTCATCTTTGCCTTTATTCGCTGGCATTACAAACAACAGCAATGCCGCTGCAATTGCAATAGTAGTATCTGAAATATTAAGACCTGTTATGTCACCTAATAAAGGTCTAAACATCCAACACAGTGCAGCAAGCACAAATACAAACAATACGCCTTTTTCGGCGCGCTGCATTATACCTAGGTTTTTTAACTGTGTTGAAAACACCGCTTTTGTATCAATTTTTTGATCGTTTTTAACATTAGCATCTACTTTATACGCAAATTTAGTAAGCCAAACCCAGCTAATAATTAGCATACTTAAAGACAGTGGTACGCCTACAATCATCCATTGCGCAAAGCCAATTTCTATTTGGTAACTATCTGACAAGTAAGCAGCCATTAAAGCATTAGGCGGAGTACCGATTAAGGTAGCAATACCACCAATACTTGCACCATAAGCGATTGATAACAGTAAAGCCTTACCAAAACCTTCATTACTCGGGTCTGATTGCTTAACTAAATTAGTAATTGAAAGCGCAATAGGCAGCATCATTACAGCTGTTGCGGTATTAGACATCCACATCGACAAAAATGCGGTTACCAGCATCATTGCTAAAATTTGCAAGCTTGGCTTTTTACCCGCATATAACATGGTGCTTAGTGCAATACGTTTATGTAACCCCCAACGCTCCATAGCAATAGAAATTAAAAAACCACCTAAAAATAAAAATATCAATGGATGTGCGTACGGGGCAGCGACGCTTTTAATTGCTGCTATATCAGCCAGGGGTGAAATTACCAAAGGTAACAAAGCAGTTGCTGGAATTGGTACTACTTCGCTCACCCACCACGATGCCATCCAAAATGCTAAACCTGCGGTTTTAAATGCCGCTACAGACATACCCGTTGGTGGATCGAGTAAACATGTCAATAGCATTACTACAGGGCCTAGTATCAAAAAAAGCCATTGGAAATGTCTTTTCTTATCTGGTTTTTGCGTGAGTATATTATCTGTCATGGCAGGCCTCTAAAATTTGTATTTAAGACCAAGCGCAACACTGCTGTCGTCTTGTTCTTCTAAATTAAGGTCGGTGTATAAAAGGTAAGCAGTTGTTTGCTTATCAAATACATAGTCAAGGCCCGTAGTCCATTGTGTTGCCTCAGAAGTTTGACGAAGTAAAGAGTCATCTTTAGCAAACTGTAATTTAGGTACCCATTTATCAAGCGTATAGCTTGCACTTAACACATAACCGTTACCTGATTTTATACCATCTGTTGATTCAGAATGCTGATACAGTGCACCAAGCTGTAATTGTTCAAATTTATAGGCTGCTGCTATTCGGCTCGCATTAATATTATTGAGAGAATCAACATGGCTTAATGATAAGTAATATGAGGTGTTTTTTAAGCTACGATCACCATAAATAAAGGTTGCTGCAAATCCAGCTTCGTTATCTTTATTGTCGTCTTTTGGAGCATAAGTAAACGAAAATTGCGTATTATGCCAATAATTAGAAGTGTATGTTAGCGTATCACCAAGTCTATCTTGTCCTGCAATAGCTTGGGATATGTCACCTTGGGTTTCATTAAAGTTATCAACTTTGCCCTCAGAGTATTTAAAGCGAGTATCATTTCTTCCCACTACAAGCTCGCCAAATTGACCTTTTAAACCAAGATAAGTATTCCTTGCACTAAATGGCTCTTCGGTGTCATCTTGCTCAAAGCCTTTTACTTGCACTTCGTATTTAAAAACAACGTTTAAATATTCATTTAATTTGTGTTGCCCTTGAATGCCTATACGCGAAAATGGCGCTTCAATCTGCGTGCCTTCTTCTGCGTAACGCATAATACCCGTATCTGTATTAGCAATTTGCACTTCGGCTTTACCATAAACATCATATTCAGTAGCACAAGCCGTGTACGAGTAAAAAGCTAAGCTACTTATTGAGGTGAGTAAAATAGTAGAGTGTGTAAACTTTATCATTATGTGTCCTAATTATTAGAATCTACTTGTTGTCAGACCTAATAAGGCAACTTTACTGCCAATGGTAAAATACTTCTATATTTCAGATGGTTAATGGGTATTGCGTATAAAAAATAGAATAAATGTGCGGTTTCCCACACACCATAAAAACGAAGTTGTCACATAAACCACACAATTTAGTCAATAAACATATCACGGTTTAAATTGTATTTACTCATTTTATCGTAAAGGGTTTTACGAGCGATTTGCAGTGTATCCATCGTATTTTTAATACTGCCATGGTTACGCTCTAGGGCTTCTTCTATTAATGACTGCTCATAAAAAGCAACTTTTTCAGATAAGCTTAAATCGGGAGAAAGCTCACCTTTAGCCTGCGTTTTGCTAACACTAAAAGCAAGTTCTACTCCTAATAAAACCGCGCGCTCAGCTTGGTTTCTAAGCTCCCTTACATTACCAGGCCAGTCGTACGCTAAGAGTCGCTGTTGTATTTCGCTATTAAGAGGTGCTGGCGGCTTGTGATAGCGTGTTGCTGCAATAGAGCTAAAGTGCTTAAACAGTAATACTATATCTGCTTTTCGAGCTCTAAGTGGGGGTATATCTACTTTTACCAAACTTAGCCGATAATATAAATCTGCTCTAAATTCACCTTTTTCAACAAGTGAAAGTAAATCTACTTTAGTGGCAGCTACAATGCGTATATCTAATTCAATTGCTTTATTATCACCTACTGGAGTTACTTTTCGCTCCTCTAATACGCGTAATAATTTAACCTGCAACGACATTGGGGTACTTTCTATTTCATCTAAAAAAACTGTACCACCTTGTGCAAATTCAAACTTTCCCTTACGAGTGTGAGTTGCTCCGGTATAGGCACCACTTGCAGCACCAAATAACTCACTTTCTATCAACTGCTCAGGCACCGCGCCGCAATTTATAGCCACAAAATTACTTGCTGAGCGAATACTTTGATCGTGTAAGTAACGCGCTACAAGCTCTTTACCCGTGCCAGTTTCACCTTCAATCATTACATCAGCAGGGGTATCAATAACCGTATTGAGTAAATGCATCATATCTTGCATTTTAGGAGTATCACCCAGTATTCGTACACCCGGCGCTGAGGTTTTTTGTACAGCAAGTTTTAGTGCACGATTTTGAATCACTAAGCTACGCTTGTCGCATGCTCTTGCTATGCAATCAAGTAATGTTTCGTTTACTGGTTTTTCAAATAAGTCATACGCGCCTAATTGCATAGCTTTAACAGCAATAGTTACATCGGCGTACCCTGTTAAAAATATAACCGGCAGTTCACTATCAAATGCCGTGACTTGCTCAAGTAAAGTAAGCCCATCCATTGCAGGCATATTTATGTCACTCAGTACAACGCCCATAAAACGTCGATTAAGCTTTGTTAGAGCCGTACTTGCATCATTAAAGCACTCAACTGTATAGCCTTCGAGAGTAAGTAATTGTTTTAATGAATCTCTGATCATCGCTTCATCATCAACTACAATGATGTGCTTACACGGTGAGTTTTCAATCATCGGTTTTATCCTGCGTGCTTGATAGACTGATTATAAACTCAGCCCCGCCTTGCAGTCGATTGTGCGCACTTAAAGAGCCATTAAACGAGTCAATGATTTGTTTTGAAATAGATAACCCAAGGCCTAAGCCGTTACTCTCTTTAGTACTATAAAAAGGTTCGAAAATATTACCAAAAGCATGTTGCTCTATTCCAGGCCCTGTATCTAAAATTGAGAGTTTTACTCGGTTATCAAAGCACTCAACATTAAAACTTAATTTACGTATTATTGCGCCATTCATAGCTTGGCTCGCGTTAGTTATTAAGTTAACCAACACTTGCTCAAATTTAAGTGAATCAACCCACACTATTAACCCACTATCTAAATTAGGCTGCTCTACGTGTACGTTATCTTGCTTTAGTTGTGAGCTGGCAATCATCAAGGCGTTATTTAATAAACCAGCTAACGGATAAGGCCTTAATTGAGTTTGTGATGGTTTGCTAAAATGTTTTAGCTGCCCCACTATTTTGTGTACGCGACCTACAAGCCCCTCAATTACCGTTATGCTTTCGCCAAGTGCGGTGTAATTTTGCTTAGCGAGTAAACGTTTGGCGCTTGCTAGGTATGTATTCATAGCGCTAAGGGGCTGGTTTATTTCGTGATTAATACCTGCGCTTAACTGCCCAATTGTTGCAAGTTTTGCTGATTGAACTAATGCAACTTGCGTTTTCTCAAGCTCTTGTGTGCGCTCAATCACTTTTTGCTCAAGACTATGCCTAGAGTAAACGAGCTTTTTATAACCCGCAAAACGAGCAAGTAAGCTATAACCAACAATCATAACTAAAGCATAAATACTAAATGCCCAAAACAAGCGTATTAATTGAGCTGAATTTACTTTTGTAATATCAACAAGTACGTTCATATGTGCACTAAAGTAACGCAGTGGTTTTGTCGCACTCACATAGAGGTTTTTATTAATTTTAAAATGCGAAATACCCTGGCTCTTATATTGAAATTGCTTAATATATACAGGTTGATGATCTAAATAAGCACGGCGTAATTTTATATTACGTCGCTTTGTTATATCAAACTCGCTGAAGCTATTTAAACGCCATGTTTGCATATCAGACATCGCAATTACATTATCACTAAGCTCTAAATAAAAATGGCTACCTTTAGATGTATTTAAAAGCTCTCTGTCGTTTTCAAATTTGCTTACATTCACTTTTAATACAACAACACCAACCGCTTTGTTGTCGTGATAAACAGCCTGCGAAAAATAAATGCCACGCTCTTTTGAACGCATACCTAGTGCAAAGTAGGCCACTTTTTCACCTGCAAATGCACGCTTAAAGTAAGGTCTAAAGGCAAAGTTACTGCCTAAAAATGTGTAGTCGGCTTGCCAGTTACTACTTGCCGTTACTGCTCCTTGGGCATTCAGTACAAATATATCTGATGCACCACTGGCTTGTTGTATATCAGCTAAGTAGTTATTTATAGCGTTGTAATGGGCTTGGTCGCCGTTTGCAAATTCAATCATTAACTGATTATAAGTAAGTAGCTGGGGAATAGCCGAAAAACGAGCGAGTTCAGTATCAATGTAATTATTTAATTGAGTAACCTGACGCTGCGCTTGAGCTGTTGCTTTTTCAATATCGTGAGCGCGGCCTACCCAAAATGTAACAACCAAAATTAATACTAATAATATACATACTGTAATTATTTTTTTAGAAAACGTAAACATGGCCTACCCGAGAAATAGCCTAAAAATTTAAGGTCGCTAGTGTAACGACTTATATGAGGCAGGGATATAAACTTTTTGTTAACAAATGAATTTAATTATACTTGTTAATTAAATTTAGTCCTAAAAACAAAAAACACCGCAAACAGTTGTGCTTGCAGTGTTTAAGGTTTAGAACAAAATTAATACGTTATTAATTTGTAGCTAAAGCTGATCTGTTTTTTAGGTATTTGTATAAACCAATTAATGAAGCCGCTATCCAAAATATTTCTATCACAAAGCTCGCTAAATTAAAGTTATAGCAAAGGCTAATTAACAACAAAATCGCCCCTGTTAAATTCATCATATTATACGTTAGGCTAGATGGAGACGTTTTTCCTAGCTGCAGTAAGAAAAATGAACCAACTACTAAAAAAGTACCTGTCATACCTATGATGTCAAATAAGAGTGCTATCACGAAACTATCCTTTATCCATTTTTAAATAACCCAATAAACTGGCCCGATCCGTGGGGAGGGTATTTTTTCATTCATTGAAACAGCAAACCGAGCGATTCTATCAATATGGTAAATTCTAACAAGGCCATATGTCCGTATGAAGAAATTTTACTGTATCTGAATTATTTAAAAGTTACTTTGCCACCAATTATTTTATAGGCAGGCGCACCACGAATAATCGCTTCTCGGGCAAAAGGCCGACTACAGTTAGGGCAAATACAGGGCTCTTGTGTAAAGTCTTGACTAATACGCTCTTTAAAACACTTAACTAATGCTCCTTTGCCTCCTTTTCGATACTTAAATAAGGAAGCTTTACAAGCAGAGCAAAAAATATCGACCGTTTTAGTAGGGCCTTTTTTATTGGGTTTTGCCATTAAGTCCTGCTGTACTATATAAAAAATTATTCTTTATGATACCAGTTTATAGCAATTCGTTTAATTAAGTGATCTATTTAGAGGGTAGAAAAACGTGTTGATAGCTAGGCGAAAGTTCGCTATTTAACTGTTCTAAATGAGAATTTTTTAACACAGGGAGCGACACATTTAGCCTCGCAAAATGATTAGGTATTATTGCTTATTGGTATTAGGTAGATAAAGGTGACCACTGGGTTGTAAAATTTTTACGCGGTATGATTATTAAAGTGAGCTCATAATAATTTAATGATGATGAAAAATATAACCTAATCTTTGAAAAAGAAGCGGTTTAATTGAGATGATAGTACATTCATATTAAAAGGTTTGATTATAAATCCCGATACTTTAGCTGCAATAACTTGCTTAACTTTATCTGTACTATCCTCACAGGTAACCATCAACACAGGAATATCAGCAAGGGCTCTGTCTTTTCGAATGTTTGTGAGTAAATCAACGCCATCCATTTTTGGCATATGAAGATCTGTAATAACCAAATCGAAATGCTGGTCACGTAATAAAGCCAAAGCTTGTAATCCATCAGTAGCTTCAACGATATTGCAATACTCCAACTTTCTTAGCATATTAATTAAAACATGACGCATGAGCGGCATATCATCAACTACTAATATTTTCATTAATACCGCTACCAAATCATGTAAATACGATTATATAAACCTACTCTACTCTCAGGTAAGAATCAAACCGGGTATTAACGGCTACTCAACCCTTACGGCCAAATACCTAAAATAAGCCCCATTAACGAAAACTGTAAAATACAGTAACTCCCGTTAATTAAAAATAGCTTTAAAGGGCGTTGCTCAAATATATAACTTAACCCTAGTGAACTACTGATCCAAAAAAAGCCGATCACAAAGCCTGTTCCTATACACTCAACTAAGCTTGCGTCTTTACCTAAAAATAGAGACAACATTAAAGCCGCTATAAATACTAAAAAGAAGCTGCCGCCAAATATCAACTTAGGATTGGCTGATTGTAAATCAAGGTCAGTTAAGCCAATACTTTCTAGCCAAGCGTTTTTAAAGAGTGCTTTTGAGTACCATATGCCGCCAAGCATAAAAGAAGACAGTGCAGCCACCAGTATTGCAAAATAATCTACATCTAAAAGGTTCATACAAACAGCCGTATACAAAATGTGTAATACCGTTTGGTATTAAATATTAACGGTATAAAGATACTCTCAATGTAGTTACAAATAAGGTATTGAGCAAATTGCTTAACTTGAGTTAATTGCCTTTATAGAGAGTAATTTTAAAAATAAAGGCTATAAATCGCCAAATTTAGCGCTAGTTAACGCCGCTAAATTAGTTGGGGAGAGTGCGATTTCTAAACCTCGCTTTCCGGCGCTCACATAAATAGTATCAAAAAGTGAAGCACTACTATGAATAAACGTAGCTAAGCGTTTTTTTTGCCCAAGTGGACTTACTCCACCTAAAATATAACCAGTGCTAGCTTGAACTTTTTGCGGGGCAGCCATGGCTACTTTTTTGGCACCACATAATTTTGCTAACTGTTTTAAGTTAACTTGTTGCGACACTGGAGTAACAGCAACAATTAGCTGCCTTTCATGCGTTTCCAGAACGAGGGTTTTATATACTTGGGCGCTATCTAAATTTAACTTTTCAACAGCTTCAAGCCCATATTGACTATTACCTGCATCGTGATCGTAACTGAGTACTTCAAAGGGGATTTTTTGTTTTTTAAGTAATTCGATTGCTGGGGTCATACTATTTAATCGTGTTTTTTTTAACAGTAACAAAAATAAAATTTAAAGCAAAAAAAACGACGCTAAAAAGCGCCGTTTCATTATTAATAATAATTTAAATTTACTTGGTTAAATCATCAAAAAACTTTTTAACACCGTCAAAAAAGCCTTGCTCTTTAGGACGATTTTTCGAGCTGTCTGTACCCATACTTTCATCTAACTCTTGCAGTAGTTCACGTTGGCGCTCGTTAAGATTAACTGGCGTTTCGATTACTACCTTACAAATTAGATCGCCTTGGGCACCACTTCGAACAGACTTAACGCCTTTGCCACGCATACGGAACATTTTGCCCGTTTGCGTTTCAGAAGGTATTTTAAGTTTTGCACGACCATCAAGTGTTGGCACCTGAATTTCGCCACCAAGACCTGCTGTTGTAAAGCTAATTGGTACTTCACAGTATAAATTATTTGCTTCACGTACAAATATTTCATGTTCGCGAACAGATACTTGCACGTACAAGTCGCCAGATGGCGCGCCGTGCATTCCGGCTTCACCTTCACCAGTTAAGCGGATACGGTCTCCTGTATCAACGCCAGCTGGAATTTTAACTGAAAGCGTTTTAGTTTTTTCTACGCGGCCCTGACCATGACATTTGTTACAAGGGTCTGAAATAATCTGACCTTGTCCCTGACACGTTGGACACGTTTGCTGAACAGCAAAGAAACCTTGGCGCATTTGTACTTGGCCAGCACCATGACACGTAGTACATGTTTTAGGCTTAGAACCTGCTTTAGCACCACTACCATCACACGGCTCACAACCCACCCATGTTGGTACTTTAATTTCAACTTCTTTACCACGAACCGCTTCTTCTAAGCTCAAGTCCATGTTGTAACGTAAGTCAGAACCACGTTGTTGACGAGATTGACGTCGACCACCGCCGCCACCAAAAATATCGCCAAATACGTCACCAAATACATCACCAAAATCTCCATGACCGCCACCAAAGCCGCCATGACCACCGCCACCGCCTTGCTCAAATGCCGCGTGACCATGCTGGTCATACATTTGGCGTTTTTGAGGATCAGTTAAAATCTCGTAAGCTTCTTTAACTTCTTTAAATTTAGTTTCAAGCTCTTTATCGCCTGCGGTACGATCTGGATGATATTTCATCGCTAAGCGTTTATACGCTTTTTTTATGTCTCGCTCACTCGCATCTTTGCTTACGCCGAGGGCTTCGTAATAATCGCGTTTTGACATATCTATCACACTACTCTTTTCTGTTTGCAGCGTGAGCTGCTGGATAAACCGATAAATCGCATCGATTTATCATTGAATTTTTAAACCTTAAATACATGCAAAAGGCGCGACAAGCTATTGCTCGCGCGCCTCAATTGTTCATCCTAACCTAAACACTCGATTGAGTTAAGTGTTTTTGGCTAGCGAGAAGCGTTAGCAACAATTACTTGTCGTCTTTCACTTCTTCGAACTCTGCATCAACAACGTCGTCGTCTTGCTTAGCTGATTGCTGTTGCTCGCCTGCATCTGCTGAACCTTGCTGTGCTTTCGCTTGTGCAATTTCCATTAGTTTTTGAGACTTTTCAGCAAGAGCTTGAGTTTTAGCTTCAATCTCTTCTTTGTTGTCGCTCTTAATAGCAGCTTCTAAATCTACAACAGCCGCTTCAATCGCTTCTTTGTCTTCGCTTGGTAATGCATCGCCAGCTTCTTCAATTTGCTTACGAGTACCGTGTACTAGAGCATCAGCTTGGTTACGAGCAGCTACAAGTTCTTCAAACTTTTTATCGTCTTCAGCATGTGCTTCTGCATCACGAACCATTTTTTCAACTTCTTCATCGCTTAAGCCTGAAGATGCTTGAATTGTGATTTTTTGCTCTTTACCTGTATCTTTATCTTTCGCAGATACATGTAAGATACCATCGGCATCAACATCGAATGTTACTTCGATTTGCGGTGTACCACGTTGTGCTGGGCGAATACCTTCTAGGTTAAATTGACCTAGAGATTTATTGTCGCTTGAACGTTTACGCTCACCTTGTAACACGTGAATTGTTACAGCAGATTGGTTATCTTCAGCTGTTGAGAATGTTTGCGATTTCTTAGTAGGAATCGTCGTGTTTTTCTCAATTAATGCAGTCATTACTGAGCCCATTGTCTCAATACCTAGAGATAATGGAGAAACATCTAGTAATAGTACATCTTTAACGTCACCAGCAAGTACACCACCTTGAATCGCTGCGCCTACTGCAACGGCTTCATCAGGGTTTACGTCTTTACGTGGTTCTTTACCGAAGAAATCAGCAACTGTTTTTTGTACTAAAGGCATACGTGTTTGGCCACCAACAAGAATAATATCGTTGATGTCGCTTACTGATAAATCAGCATCAGCAAGTGCACGTTTAAGTGGCTCTAGAGATTTAGTTACTAAATCTTCAACTAGTGATTCAAGCTTAGCACGTGTTAGTTTCACGTTCATGTGCTTAGGACCAGATGCATCAGCAGTTACATACGGAAGGTTTACTTCTGTTGATTGTGCAGATGACAGTTCAATTTTTGCTTTTTCAGCAGCTTCTTTAACACGTTGCATTGCAAGAGGATCAGTTTTTAAGTCTAAACCTTGATCTTTCTTGAATTCAGCTACTAAGTAGTTGATTACACGGTTATCGAAATCTTCACCACCTAAGTGAGTATCACCGTTTGTAGCAAGTACTTCAAAAGTGTGCTCGCCTTCAACTTCATCAATTTCAATGATTGATAAATCGAAAGTACCGCCACCTAAGTCATATACTGCAACGATGTTTTCGCCACGGTTTTTATCCATACCGTAAGCAAGTGCCGCAGCAGTTGGCTCATTGATAATACGTTTAACTTCAAGACCCGCAATACGACCAGCATCTTTCGTTGCTTGACGTTGTGAATCGTTAAAGTATGCAGGTACTGTGATTACAGCTTCAGTTACTTCTTCACCTAAGAAGTCCTCTGCCGTTTTCTTCATTTTTTTCAGTACTTCAGCAGAAATTTGTGGTGCAGCGCGTTTTTCGCCACCCGCTTCTACCCATGCATCGCCGTTATCAGCTTTGATGATTTTAAACGGCATGATGCCGATATCGCGTTGTACTTCTTCGTCTTCAAAACGACGACCAATTAAACGCTTGATTGCAAATAATGTGTTTGTCGGGTTAGTAACCGCTTGACGCTTAGCAGATTGACCTACTAATGTTTCGCCGTCTTGCGTGTAAGCAATAATAGACGGGGTTGTGCGATCGCCTTCCGCGTTTTCAATAACACGTGCTTTGCCACCATCAAGTACTGCAACACAAGAGTTTGTAGTACCTAAATCGATTCCAATAATTTTACCCATGAAACTTCTCCAACTTCAATATTCGTTAATACGTTCGATGACATAGTAAATAGGGATGCGCCAAACTTATTTCAACTGTAAAAATGAAAAAAAATCCATTTTTTGTGATTTATTTACAAAATAACCCTAATAATTGTAAGGAATGGTGATTTTTACACCGCCAGAGACGTTTTTAATTACTGGTCTGACTAGTTTGGTTGTGTTATAAATTTATTAAATCGCACTATAAAAGGACATCTTCATGCATTTTGAACAATTACTTCTCCAAGCTGCAAAAATTGGAAGTTCAGACAATACCGAACAATTAACTAGCACAATGCAATTTCCAGAAAACTGGTGCCAAGGCAGAACTGCTTTTGGTGGGCTCTCAGCCGCACTGTTGTATCAAGCTATCAGAGGAAAAGTATCTAATGATCGTCGCCTACTCTCACTCAGTACAAATTTTGTAGGGCCATTACTAGCTGATACTCCTTTTTCGTTATCGGTAGAAATATTACGACAAGGTAAAAGCAGCACACAGGTACTCGCCAAAGCGATTCAAAATGAACAAGTGTGTGTAATTGTACAAGCGTGTTTTGCTAAAAGTAGAGAGTCGGGTGTAAATGTGCCTGTTTCAAAGTCTTTAGGGTTAATTCCGGTAGACGAGCGCCAAACTCTACCTTTTATTAAAGGCCAGATGCCTGAATTTTTTCAACATGTTGATTTATGCCCTCAACAAGGTGCCATGCCATTTAGCAGCGCAGAAACTTCTCACTTAGGGGGCTGGATGCGCTTTAAGCACACCCCAGAGCAAATAACAGAAGCGCATGTAATTGCATTAACAGATGCATGGCCACCTACGTTATTACAAATGTTTAAACAACCCGCTCCAGCTAGTAGCATGTCGTGGTATTTAGAGTTTGTACAAGAGCCAAACTTATCACCTGGCGAATGGCTTGGCTTTGAAGCAATCACTCATCATTCAAAAGATGGTTACGGTTTAGAAGATGGCTGTATATGGTCACAATCCGGTGAGCTAATAGCGCTTACACGTCAAACAGTGGCGTTATTTGATTAATGAATGGGTTTGGCCTTCATCAACAATTCTTTTATAAGTACCGTTTTGCTTGATGAGCGCCAAACCAATATCAAACTCAGTAGCTAAAGAGAAGTTATTAAAATAAGCAGGTCGCTCTGCTTTTGGAAATAAAGTGTAAATTTGCACAGCTTCGGGTGATTTATGTTGATTGTAGTAATAGTAAAAAATGCGCTTATCTAACACAATTACATCCACCCAACCTTTTAACAGCTTATCTACTTGCGCTTTTTGATTAATAACCTCTTGATATGAGCTAAAGTGTTTAACATTACTTTTAAATATAGAAGGCAGATATGCAGTTGCATTTTGAAAAGCAAGAACGTTTTTATTAAACATGCCTTCTATTTCATCAATATTATATTTATTCCGCTTGAGTGTAATGGCTACATTTTCATAACTAAGTACCGGTTTACTTGGGTAAATACCAGGACTACTTCTTCCTGCATAATTTAAAAGTATATCTACTCCTTTATTATGCAATTGATGCTCAGCGCGTTTATTCGACATATATTGCACATTAATATTGGCAAATCCATTAGCATTTAACGCGGCTTTGATTAAACCTAGGTGTATACCCGAGTCTGTTTTTGCAAAAACATAGGGCGGAATTGATGCGCTCGCGGCGATAATTACTTCTCGTTCTTTATTAATAGCCACAGCATTTTGCGAACAAATAAAGAGCCACATTAATATGCAGTATAAATAATATTTCACACGCTTCCTTTATATAACGAGCAGCTTGATAGCAGAACGCGTTGTATTAATGTATTAAATATAGCAAAATTGAAGAAATATTCTTCTTGCTTGGTATTAAATTGCAAACTGTCTGCCCCTGTTGTGATCTGATCATAGATATACCTCGCATAATCGCAAAACAAATGGCGATATGCCCACATTGTCACCATAAACTTTGCGAAGCCGATGTTAATCACGACAGTCGCATAGTTGCACTAAGCTTTAGCGCACTATTAATGCTGCTCAGCAGTATGTTTTACCCTTTTATTTCATTTAGTAGTAGCGGTATAACTCAAACTATTACACTGCCCGACGCGGCTCGAATTTTGTTTAATTATGATAGTGAGCTACTTGGCTTATTTATTGATTTGAGCATTATTGCCCTGCCCATGGGTTTGCTTCTTATTTTAATTCCTTTGCATCTTGGGCTTTTAAAAGCATTACCAGAGAGCATTGCAAGGCGACTACTAAAGTTCACTTTGGCGTTAGAGCCTTGGATTATGTCGGAAATATTTTTAATTGGCGTACTTGTTAGTATGGTAAAAATCATGTCGCTGGCTGATATTAGCTTCGGCACGAGTTTTTGGGCTTATGTGGGGTTTGTTATTTTATACATAGCTGCGCTTGTTCACTTAAATCGCCCACGCTTATGGGCTCAAATAAAGCCTGTAAAAGTACTCGAAGGCGCAGAGCATGCTAAACGTGCAATAGATGAAAATATTAAAGCCTGCCATGTGTGCCATCAACTATGTACCGGTAATATTTGCCAGCGTTGCCATACAAAAACACACGTAAGAAACCCTTATAGCGTACAAAAAGCAGCAGCTTGGCTAATTACTTCTGTTGTTTGTTATATTCCGGCTAATGTTTTACCTATTATGCACACCACTAGCCTTGGGGATGAATCCCCTTCAACTTTAATTGGTGGTGTTATTACTCTTTGGAACAGTGGCTCCTACCCTATTGCCGCTATTATATTTTTAGCCAGTGTGGTTGTACCGCTTGCTAAGGCATTTGTATTGAGCTTTTTATGCTTTATGGTTACAAGGCCTGCCAATAAACATACAAAAAGTTACACCCGAATTTATCAACTGACCGAGTTTATTGGTAAATGGTCGATGATAGATGTATTCGTGGTTGCTATTTTAGTGGCCTTAGTTCAACTGGGTAATTTAATGTCAGTAACGCCAGGATTAGGCATTGTATTTTTTACAGTTATGGTAATATGCCAAATGATGGCTGCCCATGCCTTTGACCCACGCTTATTGTGGGATTCCCCTAAAAACAAAAAATCAGAGAACAAAGCATGACCGAAACCGCTGAAATAACAAAAGAACCGAAAATTTCCGCTATCTGGATCATTCCGGCAATTGCGCTGTTAGTGGGCATGTGGATGTTATACCAATACCAAGCTAATAAAGGCCCTACTATTTTTATCGAAATGCCACAAGCCGAAGGTATTATTGCAGGTAAGACTGAAATAAAAGTGCGCAGTGTAAAAATAGGCCAAATTGATCATGTTAGGCTATCCGACACGCAAGACAGCGTAATTGCTCGCGCGCAAATAGATAAAAATTACAACGAGCTACTGACTGACGATGCTAAAATTTGGGTCGTGAAACCACGCATTGATGAAACAGGTATTAGCGGGATGAGTACGTTATTGTCTGGTGTATATTTAGAGTTTTCACCCGGTGAAAGTAAAGAACTAAAAGAGCGTTTTAAGTTACAAGATGAACCCGCCCTCATTGGTAAAGATGTGAAAGGTGGCCGTTTTAAATTAATGAGTTACAACGCTGAAGTACTTGATGTAAGCACCGGTATATTCTTCAAAAATTATAAAATAGGGCAAATAGAAACCGCCACTTTTGATTGGGAAAACCAAGCAATGAAGTACGGCGTATTTATTAAAGCCCCTTATCAAAATCTGATCACCATGAACTCTATTTTTTGGGTGAACGCAGGAATTGAAATTGACCTATCTGCCGATGGCATCAATATTAATACGGGCTCTTTGAGTAAACTATTAAAAGGCGGTATTTCGGTTGGTTTACCTGAACAACAGGCCCCGGGTGAAATAGCACAAGATGGGCATAGCTTTTCATTAAGCCAAAGCTATAAAGAGGCGTTAGAAGAGCGCTTTTATGATTTTGATTACTACCTAATTGAATTTGAACAATCAGTTCGAGGACTACGCACAGGTGCACCTGTCGAATACAGAGGTATGCGTGTAGGTACTGTTGTTGAAACCCCTGCCAATGTAATTATTGACGGTAAACCTGCCCACTTTAGAAACCATAATACGGCGGTTCCAGTGCTTATAAAAGTGGAATACGGACGCTTGTATCATGACAGTGCTTCAGCAAAAGAGTATTGGCAAGGTAGTTTAAAAGGCTGGATTGAAAGTGGTATGCGCGCCTCGTTAAAGCCTGGTAATTTATTAACGGGTGCTGTGTATGTAGATTTTGATATATACCCCGACGCGCCAGAAGCACACCTAGGTAAACTTGTGCAGTATGATGTTTTTCCGAGTATTTCTAGCGGTATAACTGTATTAGCAGACCAAGTCTCTGACGTACTTAATAAGGTAAATAACTTAAAAGTTGAAGATAGCTTGGCACAAATGCAAGCTACATTTACCGATTACCGAGCGCTTGCTAATGAAATGCGAGAGCTGCTAAGCCAAAAAGATACACAAAACTTACCTGGCGACTTTAACCGTAATTTCGAAAAGATGACAAAAAGCATGGAGCAGTTTGAAGTCACTATGCGCCAATTTGATAAAACCATGGCCAGTTACCAAGCCGGTTCTGAACTTCATCATCAAATACAGCAAACATTAAAAGAGTTTAAACGTTTAAGTGAGGGCCTACAGCCTCTAACTCGCGGATTAAACGAGCAACCTAATATGCTAATTTTTGATAAATCATTACCAGCAGATCCAAAACCAAGGAAGCAATAATGAAATCGTTATTTTTAACTGCAAGTTTATTATTACTATTGGCAGGTTGTAGTTCATCAATACAAACTGCGACACAGTATTACCAGTTTGAGCAGCCTATAGGTGCTTCGTCTCGAAACGTTGCAGATACAGATGCGCAACTAAGAATACAAACTGTTGTACTTAGAGGCGCTTTAAATAATTTGGGCATTGCGATGAAAATAGATAGCAACCAAATTCATGCTGCAAATTACAACCTATGGGGCGAATCGCCGGATGTAATGCTTACTGCAACAGCCCAGCAAACACTTTTTAATGCTATGCCAAATTGGATGGTAATAAAGGGCTTACCGGTCATTACTGAACTTGATCAACAAACGTTTTATGAGCTTGAATACGAAATTCACCACTTTAATGGCGATATGCAAGGTAACGCTGATATTTCTGGGCTTTGGCGTTTATATTACACACACCCTGAAACAGGCCGACGCCTTATAAGTATTAATAATTTTTCGCAATTGGTCCCTATTGATGATGATGGCTATGACGGCCTGGTTTCGACACTTGAAGCAACATGGCTAAATATAAACCTAAATGTTGCAAAACAAATAGAACAAGCAAGACTTTAATCGTTAAGTGACAATATAATCACGGCGGTTTTGTCATCAATTACCGTCGAATCTTACTTTTTGCTGCTTCTTCAATAATTTTTTAAGTTGATGAATGGCATCTCTTTACATCAAGGAATTAACGCTACAAAGCACTCTATTAAACCACCTCTAATAAAATTTTATCAAACATGTATTTTTTTGTTGACTGAAATTAAAAAGCGGATTATTTTTGCGCCGATGTTTTTACAGGCACAACAATAGCGGTTTGCACTCCTTGCACCGTCTGGCGCCAATTCACTTAAGCCGCTATTTAACATAACTGTTTATGTGTCCCTCCCTCGCGTACAAAAGCAGTGACTTGGAAGATGATTTAACAACAAACTTATCATCTTCTTTGTTTTTGTATAAGCAGTTTAAAAATTAATATTATTGTAATTTTTATACATGCTTTTAATTTTGTGAATACTAAAATGCTTGAACCTTCTGCGTTAAGTTTACTGCCACCGTTGGTGGTGGTTGTATTGGCTGTTGTATTACGCCGCCCTATTTTATCTTTACTTATTGGTGCTTTAGTTGGTTTAGTTATCGCCGATCCTGCACAAGTACTTACTAACTTTGCGAGTACATCGCTAAAAGTGATGACAGACGAAACCATCGGCTGGCTAATACTTGTATGTGGTGGCTTCGGCGCTTTAATCGCGCTATTAGTGCGCACAGGTGGCGCATCGGCTTTTGGCAAGTTAGCCCTTAAATACACTAAAGGTAAGCGTTCATCTTTGTTTATGACCTTTTGTTTGGGTGTAGTTATTTTTATTGATGACTACTTAAATGCGCTTACCGTGGGTGAAACCATGAAACGCATTACCGATAAATTTAAAGTGAGCCGTGAGATGCTTGCCTATGTTGTAGACTCTACTGCTGCACCAATTTGTGTACTTGTCCCTTTATCTACCTGGGCGGTTTTTTTTGGTGGCTTACTCGTAGATAACGGTATTGCTGAAGAAGGCAAAGGGATTGCAGTTTATATCCAAGCCATACCGTATATGTTTTATGCGTGGTTTGCAGTGCTTGTTGTTTTACTTGTTGTGCTGGGTATTATTCCTGCGATTGGTCCAATGAAAAAAGCAGAGCAAATGGCACAAATTGAGCAAGCTCAAGTCGACCCTGCCCAGTACAATGACGTTCAAACAGCGGATGAATATGCAGTAAAAGCCGTAGAAGAGAACTTTGAAGATGCTGATCCTAAAGGTAAATTACGTAACTTTTTGGTGCCGATTATTTTACTGGTTGCATTTACTGTTTACTTTGAAATAGACGTATACAAAGGCTTATTAGCAACAATGGCGGTCACTCTCCCGTTTTATGCTCTACAAAAATTAATGAGCGTAAGTGAAATGATTGAACGCATGCTTGATGGCTTTAAAAGTATGATCCCCGCGATTGGTACTGTTATAGCGGCGTTTATATTCAAAGACGTATGCGACTTAATTGGTTTGCCTCAGTTTGTTATTGGCAGCTTAAGCCCTTATATGACCGCTGCATATTTACCAGCCGTGGTATTTATTTCAATGGCTATTTTAGCGTTTGCAACAGGGTCGAGTTGGGGTATTTTTGCGGTATCAATTCCGATTGTTATGCCACTGGCAAATGCGGTTGATGCAAACATACCATTGGTCATTGGTGCGCTATTATCGGCTTCTTCTTTTGGTAGCCAAGCGTGTTTTTACTCAGATTCAACGGTGCTCGCAGCGCAAGGATCTGGTTGTAATTTAATGAGCCATGCCGTTACACAATTGCCTTACACGCTAATTGCTGCGGCATTAGCTGTTATAGGCTTTTTGATAATGGCTTAAATATTATACCAATCCGCAATAATACTTAATCATTTTGCGGGGCTAAACGAGTCGCTACCTGCGTTAAAAAATTTTCATTTAGAACAACTAAATAGCGAATTTTTTGCCTAGCTATCAACACGTTTTTCCATCCTCAAAATAGATCACTTAATTAAGCGAATTGGTATTATTAGTAAATATAGTGAGATAAATAATAAACCCCAATGTAGTAATACATTGGGGTTTATTTTTAGCTACATAAATAAAGCTTATTTTTGTAGTTTAATACCATTGTAATAGGCATCAAGCGTTGTGATTTTAGTTTGATTAGGTAAATCGGCAAAGTCACTTTCTATAAACTTAGTCCCGCGTAATTGCACATTTAAACGTGCAGCATTAGGGTTAAGCATTGTTTGCTTGTAGTAGTCTTTTATATCTACAAGCGTTACTTTTTCAACTTCATCAATCAGCTTTTGCTTAGAATCAAAGGTAAAGTTTTCACGGTACCAATCGTTTATAAGTGGGCTCATTTCGTCACTTAAATTTTTAGGCTGCTCTTTAAGTGATACAAGGGTAGAGTTTTTAAGCTGCTCAAAAGTCTCTTCGCTCATGTTATCGAGTTCAACTGCGTATTCTTTTTTAAACTTATCAAAACGAGCTTGTATTTCTTTTGGTCCTTTAACCGGTGTTTGAATATATAAACCAATTGCTGAGTAATCTTCAATTGGGCGAGCTAACGCACCTACTGCGTATGCAAGTTGCTCCTCAGTACGCATTTTATCAAACGCAACTGTTCTAAAGTGGCTTTGTAATACAGCTGCTTCTGCTTTTTGTTTGTAACCCGCAACAGGATGAACGGTCATATCAACCACCGCTACATCGGCTACATCAATATCTTTTTGCAATACCAGCGTTTCACCAGGTTGTGGCAACCACGCTTTGCTTCGTGCAAATTCACTGCGCTTATGATTACTTGGTAATGTTGCACTTAACTCTTGTGCTATCGCGTCAATATCTTGCTGATCGTAGTTACCGTAACTAAATACACGTAAATCGTTTTGTGCAAACGTAGCTGTTTTTAATTGTGCTAAGTCGGCAACACTCAGTGAGTCAGCGGCTTTAATAAGGGCATCTGTATCAAACCCACCAGTACGCGTTAGTTTTGAATACTCGCCAAATGCTTGTGCATACGGAAACTGCTTTTGTTGGTTTAGTAAATTACGTTTAAAACGATCTACAGCTTGGCTAAATGCTTGTGCTGTTTCATCGGCTTTTAACCCGGTTAAAGCTTGTTTAAGCAATACATCTTGCTTATCTGTAAAACCACTCATAGATAAAACAAGACCATTACTCGGTGCTAAGCTTACGCTCATACCGGCGATTGCTGCTTCGGTACTTAACTGACTTTGTTGAATATTATATAAATCAGCCCAGACAGAATAAAGGACTTCTGCTTTAATATCGTTCAAACCGGGTTGAGTATTTATATAAACTTCAACAAGCCCTTTTGGCTGCTCTGCAAATTTTTGACTTGCTTGGCGCCATACTTTTACACCATTTTTATCGTAAGCAAGTTCAGGGTGTTTTTGCTCTTTAAATGCTTGCGTTTTTATTGCAAAATTTTCAGGCAATAAATTGTTTACAGTTGGTAGTGCTAACTTAAATTCGCTTGGTTTTTTCCAGCTGGCAATTTCATCATCGCTAATATCACTAATGCGGTATTTGCCGTCGTAAAAGTGTAGTTGCGAGTCTGTCTCTTCTTGCTGCGATACATACCAAATACGAAGGGTGTCGGCATTTAACTGCTCAAGTACATTGTTTACAGCGTCAGCGTCAAACTTTGCATAATAATAAGGTGCATTAATAGCGTGATTTAACGGATAATCTTGCATGCTTTGCGTAAGCGAGCTTACATAATTAAACTCATCACCTTTTTCTAAAAACTTAAACTGGTTATTAAGGGAAGTACGAATTTCGTTGAAGTACTTGCTATCAACGCCTTCTTTTTTAATTAAATCGATGTACTGCATAATAGTCGCAACTATTTCGTCACGATTTTTCATGCCTTCATCAGTAAGTTCTACATTTACATTTAACGAACCGTAGTTGCCATATTGATTTGGTGCAGCTGAAGCTGAAAGCTGAGACACCCATCCTTTATCACGAAGAAGTTGCGCTGGGCTGCCCGGCATTTCATTACTTAGTAAATACGCTACAAATCGGTTTGGTTTAAGTGCAAATTCGCTATTATTATTAGCAATGGTGAAATCAAGTTGCAGCTGTTTTACATCTTCATTTGGTGCATAAAACACGCGTTTTCCGCCAGCGTTATCAAAATCAAGTTTTGCAGTCACTGTTGGTTTTTCGATATTTTTATTTTTTATGTCAGCAAAGTATTTTTGCGCTTTTTGCTCCATTTCAGCAATAGGTAAATTAGAAATAAGCGCAACTTTCATAATATTTGAAGAGTAGTATTTATTATAAAAATCAACCGTTTCTTTATGAAGTGAACTGTTTTCTTTATCGCCAAGCGTTTCTAGGTTACCAATTAAAAAGCGATTAGCTGGGTGATCGCCCATCATTTTACGCGCGAGTTTAAATTGTCCAAAAAAGTCCATTTCGCGGCGCATTGACCACTCTGCGTTCACTGCATTTTTTTCTTTGTCTGTGTATTCTGGGTATAGCTTTGGCGCTTTGAAAAAATCGGCAAAACGATCTAGCCCTTCATCAAACGCGTCGTTATTAATTTTAAACATGTAATTAGTAATATCGAGCCACGTGTAAGCATTGTGCGCGCCACCATTTTTGGTCATAAAATCAGAATACCCTTTTGTATCTGGGTAGCGATCTGTGCCTAAAAACAGCATGTGCTCTAAATAATGCGCCATACCTTGTTGCGACATTGGGTCGTGCAGTAAACCAACACCAACGCTTAGTGCCGCTGCAGATTTTTCAGCACCAGGATCAGACACTAAAATTACTTCAATGTCGTTTGCCAGCTTAAGTGTTTTATATTCACGGTTATCGTTAGGACTAACGACTAACGTATCTGATAGTAAAGAGGCCTGAGGCGCCACTGAAACCGAAGCCGTATTTGAACAACCACTTAAAACTGCAAGTGCGATAGCACTAAAACCAATAATCTTTTTCATTTTTGTTTTCCATTAAAAAGTATTGCGCAAAATAGCGTGCGCCAATTCAAAGCAATATAGTTAAGCTAAACTAACATTTTCAATTAATAACTTTCTACAAAATAACGCTATTTTGTGTAACACATTGTGAAAAATGTCTTCATAATCGGATATTAGTTGGGAGTCTGCCAACCTTGCGAGATTAAAAATCATTCAATATCAAAAAATACGCAAATTCTAAATAATAATAAGGAAAAACAATGGAAAAAATCATCATACTTGCCATGTTTGCACAAGTTACGCTTTCACTGGTTGTCATGCTCATTATGGGTAAAAGGCGCTTTGCCGCAGCTAAAAACAAACAACTAGATTTAAGTGATTTTAAAACAATGCAATTAGATAAGGCTGGCGACACTATTAGGGTGGCAGATAGAAACTTTTCAAATCAGTTTGAAATACCTGTGCTTTTTTACGCGGGATGTTTACTTGCACTGCAACTAAATAGCGCCAGTACACTTGTGGCAATACTGGCCTGTTTATTTGTAGCAACACGTATTGTGCATAGCGTTATTCATTTAGGTGAAAACAACGTACGCGCACGTTTTAACGTGTTTTTACTGGGTTGTGTTTGTGTGTTTTCAATTTGGCTAGCAATGGTTTGGCGAGTACTATTTTAAATAGCAAAGTTTAATAATAGTAATGTGGACGGCTGGTTTACGCCGTCCACATTACCGTTAATTTTAATTATTTAGCACGTTTTAAACGAGGTACCGCAAGTAAAAAAGCACCTAAAAGCCAAATTAACCCGCCGCCAGAACTGCTACTAGAATCTATTGATGTGTCAGAATCAATTAACGTATTTTCAGTAACAGTAAGGCCTGCTGCTGAATTAGGATCATCATCCATTACCGCCACATTTTGAATAGTCACTAAGTTAGCACTACTAATTGTTACATCAGTACTTGCACATTGCTCGGCAGTAATATCAACCACGGGTGTTTCACCACAGTGTACTAACGCTGCAATTTTATCTAACGTTGATTGGCTTGCTGCAGTAATTTGTCCAAACACAGTAAAGCCACCATTTTGCGTATCAAGTGCTGCACTATTGTCTGTAATATTAAAAAACCACTGACTTGTTGCGCTATTAGCATCACCCGATAATTTAGCCATCGCAATGGTGCCCTTAACATTAGAAAAAACGGGCTCATTTTCTACAGCAGGCTTTGTAGTAATCGCATCTAGCGAATCAGAGAATGTAAATCCACCACCTTGAATAACAAAGTTACTAACAGAGCGGTGAATTACTGTTTCGTTATATGAATCGTCTTGAACGTAACTTAAAAAATTTGCGACTGTTTTGGGGGTTTGTTGATCAAATAGGTTAATCTCTATGACACCTTGGCTCGTGTTCATTTCAACTATAGTAGCGGTGCTTGTAAAACTTGCTGCAGCAAGTGCTGAGCCAAGTAAAAGTTTTTTCATGTTTTATTCCTGTTGTTATATTTTTTAAATAATTAGTTAATGCGTTAACACATTAATGCCATCGGCGACTAAAATCGATTCTAAAGTGTGAGTTGATACAATTAAGACCGTGTTGATAACAAATTAATTACATATGCCATTATTTATATTCTTCTTTGCTATATAAATCTAACTATTTAAAATTAAATCATCTTAAAAGTGTGGTCACTTATTTGTTACCTTAAAAAAACACAAACAACAGGATCTAACAATGCCACACACTAAACAAACAATTTGCGACTTTGGTTTACACAAAGGTGAACCATACACAAAACTACCGGCGAGCTTTTTAACTTGGATGGTAGGTATAAACCATACTAAGCGGGAATATGCGGATGCAGAGTTAAAGCGTCGCGAAAGTGCCGCCACGAATCGATTAACTGTACCTTCTAAATAAAATGTCAATAAGTACGTTTTTTTAGCATAAAACTAGTTTAAACTACCCGCTTGATAAATTAAGTAGACCTTAATCCATAGGTATTTTATGCGTATAATTATTTTATTTTCGATTATTTTTAGTGTACTTGGATGCACATCTCCTGCTCCTGAATCAACCTCTAACAGTACTCCTACTGAATATTTAACTGTTCTTCATACTAATGATAATCACGGCCGTTTTTGGCAAAACGAAAAAGGCGAATACGGTATGGCCGCTCGCAAAACGTTAATTGACTCTTTACGTAATGACGCCCAAAAGCAAGGTCATGCCGTTTTACTTCTCTCTGGTGGTGACATTAATACCGGTATTCCTGAGTCAGATTTACAAAAAGCAGAACCTGACTTTAAAGGTATGTCGCTGATTGGTTATGATGCAATGGCATTAGGTAATCACGAATTCGATAACCCTATTGATGTTTTGAAGCAACAGCAAAAATGGGTGAACTTTCCTTTTCTATCAGCCAATATATTTGAAAAAGAATCAGGCGAACATGCGTTTGATAGCTATAAAATATTCAAAAAAAATGGCTTAACTATTGCTGTTATTGGATTAACAACAACAGACACAGCTAAAATTGGTAATCCTCAGTATATTGGCCACTTAGAGTTTAAAGACCCTGTTGATGTTACCGCAAAACTAGCTAAAGAAATAAAAGCTAAGTACAACCCTGACATTACCATTGCGCTGACTCATATGGGTCATTATGTTGATGCTAGCTTTGGCATTAATGCACCAGGTGATGTAACACTTGCTCGCTCACTTCCAGCAAACACACTTGATATGATCATTGGCGGTCACTCACAAGAGCCTGTGTGTATGAGTGATACAAATGTAAATGACGATAACTTTCAACCTGGCCTTGCCTGTAAACCAGACCAGCAAAACGGTACTTACATTATGCAAGCCCATGAATGGGGTAAGTATGTTGGTAAAGCTGAGTTTAAGCTTGAAAACGGAAAATTAACGTTACTAGACTACAAACTCATGCCTGTTAATTTGTATGTAGATAAAGTTCAAGCTGATGGCTCTACTAAAGCAGTATTAGCAAACGAGTACATTAAACCAGACCCTAAACTTGAATCTTATTTAGCGGTATACCAAGCTAAAGGCGCTAAACAAATTGAAGGTACCATTGGTGAAGTAGATGCTCGCTTAGAAGGTGACAGAAACAAAGTTCGTTACCAACAAACAAACCTTGCACGTGTAATTATTCAAGCTCAAATGGATGTAGTAAATGCAGACTTTGGATTAATAAGTGGCGGTGGTATTCGCAGCTCAATAGAGGCTGGTAAAGTAAGCTATAAAGATATTTTAAAAGTACATCCTTTTAAAAACCGCATTACTTATATGGATTGGCAAGGCAGTGATTTATGGGATTACTTAAATACAGTAACGAGCTTCCCACCGGATGCTGGTGCTTATTTGCAATACCATAAAATATCGTTTGAGCGTAAAAATAACCAGTTGGTTAATGTTTTGATCAATGGCGAACCGCTTAATAAAAATAAAACATACAGAATGAGTCTAAATAGCTATAACGCATCAGGCGGTGATGGTTATCCTACGCTTACAAATAAAAAAGGCTTTGTAAGTACAGACGAAACAGATGCTAAAGCACTTCAAGATTTTATATCAAAAAATAGCCCTCTCAAAGCGGCTGAATTTACCCCTAAATAACCTCTAAGAATAAGAGGAAAGTAATCTAGTTACTTTCCTCTTATTTCAATGTTACCTTTTTTAATATTTACCAGCCCATAACTATGCAAACGAGAACGAGAGCCTTCTCCATAGGCTTTAGGTGGGTAATATAACTCTTTTTCTTCAGGACACTCACTAAGTACTTCATCTAATGCCGCACGTATCTCACTCAAGGTTTTTTCTAGGCTATTATTAAAATTAGGCCTTTTTCTAACCGTATGACCAAGCTCTACCAACCTATAAAAATACTTGTTAGCGAGCTCTAGAAGCTCCTCTGGTACATCTTTATTATGACTAAGCGCTACATCATCGTTATTTGTACAATACTCTACAAGTGCTAAATAAAAGCATAATGGCTTATTGGCTAAACCCAATTTTTGCTCTGCATTACAACTACTTGATAGTGTTTTATCGTTAAGATCAACTATAAGCATCAGCGGCGTAGACTCTGTAATTGACTGATGCTGTGCATTATTAAACTGCTTATTACTTTGTTTAATAAACGCAAACTTTACCCAAAAACTAATCAACACACTTAATACTAAAAATATAAAATAGTAAATAAAATGGCTTAATGTAAAGTGGGTTTGCTGAACGTTAAATACAACTAATACAGGTCCGTTATTAGTGCTCAAACTACGTGTTATTTGGTGTAAGTTTACAGGTGCTAGCATTTCGCCTTTTGGTGCAATAGCAACAACTTTAAGCCCACTCATATTAATGTAGCTATTTAAGGTTTTAATGTAGCTATTAACCGCATCTTTATTCCCCGAATGCTTTAGCAGTTCATTTGATAAATCAAGTAATGGTAAGTCGAGTGCAATTTGCCTTTCTATCTGCGTTATTTTTTGTTTAGTTACTTGCTGGCTTTTTTGAATTACAGAAATGTAAAACACAGAAGATAAAGTTAAAAATAAGCATAGTAAAACAAGTAGTTGTTTATATTTACTCATCACTAACTTCCTCTTTTAAGTTTACTGAGCTAGTACCACAACTCCAAAACGATTGTGCATTTTGATAATAATGCAAACTTTGATCTTTAGACATATCAAGCAAATTTGCCTGTACTGCACATAATAAATCAGTATTGTTTTGCTGCATTTTTAAATACCATCTTGTTCCAGTAATATTATTACTCAAAGGCGTAATATAGTTTTTTGAAAAACGTTTTTCGTCACTCTCTTTCCAAAACGAAGCAATAATATCTACTTTTCCGTCGGCGAGTAAATCGCGTAATTCGTTATGAGAACTAGCATAAGTGATTTTCAAATTAGCTAAATTTATATCCAGTTCTTTAAACATTTGCTTTGGTAAAATATGCCCTGATCGGCTGGTAGGATAATCAAGCAAACCTATGCGTTTATCTAAAAAATATTGTTTAGTAATTCGAGGTTTTTCTTTAGAAGATATAAAAAAAGCCGTGTAGTCAGAAAAACCAACTACGGGTTGGTAGTTATAGGTCGACTCCGCTTTAAATGCAGCCATAATATTACTTTTAGCCAAGATTAGGTCAGCAATTCCTTTACCAACAAACTCAAAGCTATCTGCCGTTCTATATCCCCAATACCCTTTTACCGAGCCATATTGCTTAGCTACTACGTTATCAGAGCATAACTTTTGTGTTAATAACTTGGCTATTTTTTTTGATTGTGTAAAAACAATTAATTGGCCTTTATTACTTGTAGCAGTTGTTTGACACTCTGTTGAGGTTTCGATCATAACCGGAAAATGTAAATCATCATTGTATACACTAACTTGACCGCAAACCCACGTAACAACCAATAATAGAAACAAAAATGTAACAATTAACATTTTGTGCAACACAATATTTTTATAATTCAAAGCAATGCCACCCAAAAATAGACGATATAGTGTATTTGAACAATTTCGCTTACCTATTACAACAAGTAATTTTACCTGTTAAATATAAGATACTGATTTTTAACGCAATTGAATAAGAAACTATGAATTTTAATAAGTCCTTTCTATCAACGTTAAAAATGAGGACAATTGACCGCATTAGCTTATAGCAACCCCATGAAATATTCATTTAGGAAGTTTTAATGCATAACAATATAAAGTACTCGATATCTTCTGCGCTTTTGATTAGTGCGATATTCACAAGCACTAACTCACACGCTTGGGGTCAAAATGGCCACCGTATTGTAGGGCAGATTGCACAATCTCATATAAGCGAAACAACTAAAGCAGCAATTAAACCTTATTTAGATGGTGAGTCACTTGCGCAAATATCAACCTGGCCTGATGAAATGCGCTCTGCTCCTGGCGACTTTTGGCAAAAGAAATCATCTCGTTGGCATTACATTAACGCAGCCCCAGGAAAATCTTTCAGCTTCAATCACGATCATACTAAAAACAAAGAATCTGTAAGTAATATCCTAGAAGGCATTCACTATTCAATGCAAACACTCACTGATAAAAATAGCACCTTAGATGCTAAACAGTTCAGTTTGCGTTTTTTAGTGCATTTAGTAGGCGACAGTCATCAGCCATTTCATGCCGGTCGAGGTGAAGACAGAGGTGGTAACCGTATTAAGGTTTCATTTTTTAACGAAGAAACAAATCTTCACAGCCTTTGGGATACAAAGTTAGTTGAGAACGAGAACTTGTCGTTTACTGAATACGCTCAATTTATTGATACAAATAACAGCGAATTAATTGCTGAGTATTTACAAAGCTCACCTAAAACTTGGGTTGAAGAATCACACAATTTAGCAACAAAAATTTATAAGTACACCAACGACGAAGTTGGGTACAGCTACATTTATAACAACACTCCAATTGTAAAAACACGCCTACAACAAGCGGGTATTCGACTAGCTGGACTATTAAACGCCTTATTTGACCCTTCTGCAAAAGAGTTAGATACGGCACTAAAAATGACGACTGATAAATAAACAGTATTAAATTTATATAACCTACACACGGGAAATCAACATTATGACTAAGCTTCGCCTTTCGAAATTAACTGGAGCGGTAATTTTAGCTCTAGGTGTTTCTACAAGCGCAATGGCTGCTGATACTTCATCTGCAATGCGTGGTAAAATTACGACGCCTTCAGGTGGCAGTGCTGCAAACGTTAAAATCAAAGTAGTTCACCAACCAACGGGAACTATTAGCGAACTAACTACAAACGAAAGTGGTACGTTTATCGCTAATGGCTTACGTGTAGGTGGTCCTTACATGGTTATCATCGATTCTGATAAGTTTAATGATACAACTGTTGAAAATATCTATCTAAATCTGGGTGAAACTTATCGTTTAAGCTCGCAGCTTGCTCCGCTAAACATCGAAAAGATTGAAGTGTCTGGTTATAAAATCGTTCAACAATCAGGTGGCTCTAGCAGTACATTTGGCTCTGATACTATTGAGAACATGCCAAGCTTTAACCGCGACATTAAAGATATTGCGCGTTTAAATCCACTCGCCAGCATTAATGGTAGTGGTGAGCTAACGTTTGCAGGTAGTAACCCGCGTACCAACGGCTTAACTGTTGACGGTATTGGTCAAAATGATGACTTTGGTTTAAGTTACGGTGGCTACCCTACTTCGCAACCACCTGTAGCACTTGATGCAATTGAGCAAATTTCTGTTGATGTATCTCCGTTCTCAGCTTCTAAAGGTAACTTTGGGGGAGGTACCATTAATGCAGTAACAAAATCAGGTACTAATGAGTTTAAATTTTCTGGCTTTTATGAAATATCTACGCCAGATATTGCAGGTGATGTAGATAGTATTTCTCAAGTATATGCTGATGGTAGCCCGGTTTTAGATGAAGATGGACACCGTACATACGTTATTGATCAGGTAGAACCAATTCAAACTGAGAAACGTTATGGCTTTAATGTTGGCGGCCCATTAATCGACGATACTTTGTTTTACTTTGTTAACTACAACAAATGGACAAGTGAACTTGATTTAGATTACGGTTTTGAAGGCTCTGGTGCAACGAATGAATATGATGTAACAGAAGAAAGCTACAACCAATTTATTAATATTTTAAATAATGAATACGGCTTAACCGATTCTCTAGGTGGTGACCCTAAAGATACAAACGAATCATTGCTTGTTAAATTAAGTTGGAATATTAATGATGATCATCGTTTAGATTTCACTTACCAATGGCAAGACGATAAAGACGAAACAAATGTCGGCACTGGCGGTAGTACAGTAAGCTTAGCGTCAAGCCGTTATACTTACGCTACTAAATTCAATAATTTTGCGACAAAATTATATTCAGACTGGAATGAAAACTTCTCAACTGAAATTGGTATCGCTTACAAAGATGTATCATCAAGAAGCTTAACTAACTCTGATATTGGCTTTGTGAAAGTTGAAGAGTACTTCCGTGGTCCAGCTTATGAGTTTGGTACAGATGAATTCCGCCATGCAAATAGCTCATCGACTGAAAACTTAACGCTTACTTTCGATGCCACTTACTTAATGGATGAGCACGAAATTAACTTTGGTATGCAGTATGAATCGCTAAATTTATATAACTTATTTGCATCTAACTCATTAGGTTCTTGGGAATTTGATGACTTCGAAGGTTTTGCAAACCGTGAAGTGGGTAACTTTAGAGGTACATACGACTTTTCTTACAGTAACGCGTACACAAATAACCCAAATGACACTGCATACGATGCGACACGTAACCAATTAGCACTTTATATCGAAGACACTTTTTATGTTGGTGATGATTTAGAAGTAACAGCTGGCGTTCGTTATGAGCGTTTATCATCAGACGATAAACCAACTTTAAACGAAAACTTTTTAAACACTTACGGCTTTAGCAATCAAGAGAATCTTGATGGTTTAGATATAATTTTACCGCGTATTGGCTTTAAATATTATGCAACTGAAGCATTAACCATTAATGGTGGTATAGGTCGATTCCAAGGTGGTATTCCAAACGTTTGGTACAATAACTCTTTCCAAAATGACGGTATTACATTTGTTGAAGCACCTCAAAGCGCTATTAATGATTATTACGCCAATAACCAAGCCGATATTACGCAAGTACCTGACGCTATTAAAAACACGTTAGTCCAAGGTGCCGGTAGCACAAACTATGTTGACCCTGATTTTGAGCTTCCATCAAGCATTAGAGCTCAAGTTGGTTTTGAATACGAGTTTGACTCAGAACTACTTGGAGAAGGCTTCAAATGGCAGGCTGAAATTGCTTACCATAAAAAAGAAAACGAAGCTGTATGGCATAACACTGCTTTAAACCCAATTGGTGTTGCTGCTGATGGTGAGCGTGTAATTAACGAAAGTATTTATACTGGCGACCTTGCTGATAACTTTGACATTGCAATGACTAATTCATCTGACGATGGACGTTCAATCATTATCTCTACCGGCATTGCAAAAGAATTTGAAAATGGCCTGTATGTTTCTGCAAGTTATGCACACCAAGACGTAACTGAGGCCTCATCGGGTTCATCTTCTCGTGCTCAAAGTAACTACCAATACAATATTACACGTAACCGCAATGAAGACTTTGCAGATCGTGGTTCATACGAAGTAGAGCACAGCTTTAAAATAAACCTAGCGTATAACACTGAATTTTTCAGTGGCTATGCTACTAAGTTTAACGTGTATTTTGAACGCCGCTCTGGCCGTCCATTTAGCTACACTATGGGCATGTATCAAGATAGTGACTTAGGTGACACACGCGACTTTTACTCAAGCTCTGCTTACCTAGCTTACATTCCAACTGGCGCTAATGATCCAAATGTAAATTGGGATGAGTCTGGTTTATCTTGGAATGAATTAGAAACGCTTCTAAATCGTGCTGGTATCTCAGAACGTGGTGAAATTTTAGGCCGTAACTCAGGAACTCAACCTTGGGTTACTACAATGGACGTTAGCATTAAGCAAGAAATACCTGGCTTTGCGGAAGGTCACACTGGTGAGGTTTATCTAATGATTGATAATTTCGCAAACCTTCTAAACAGCGATTGGGGTGTAGAAAAACGTTTAGGTTACTCTAACCAAACTATTTATGACTTTGGTGGTCTTGATGATCAAGGCAGATATAAAATAGACAACAGCTTTGGCGGTGCGGATGTGCGTAATTACTCGCAAATCAGTTCATCGTCATCGGCTTGGCAAGCTAAAGTTGGTATTAGTTACAAGTTTTAAGTCTTAAGTCTTAAAAACAATACAAATGACTTGTTAAGTTATTTGTAAGTTACAATAGACCCATTGCAAATTTGTAATGGGTTTTTTTATTTTACCCCTACAATTTCACATGTTTGTCATAAAGCCCACGTAATATATACCCCGATATAGAGTTATTGCTCAAAAAAACACTCAAATAGACAAATATATTACTATTTATTAAAAATATATTGCAGTTGTATTTTATTTGTAACGAATAAATAAGGTACACTAGTAACGGATTTTGAATAAATGAACTTCAACTGTTTATTTTACAAAATTTTAAAATAAAAATATAAAAATTTAATTAATAACTACACGGGAAAATTAAATGAAAACTCAATTACGCAAAACAGCTCTTTCACTTGCTATTGCAGCATGTGTTGGTGTAAGTGGCGCTGCAATGGCTAACGAAACGACCTCTGCAATTAAAGGTCAAGTAATGGGGCCTAACGGTAACCCAGCAGCCGGCACTAAAGTAACAATTTTACACGTGCCTTCTGGATCAGTAAAAACAACTGAAGTAAATGACGCTGGTTACTTTACAGCTAAAGGTCTTCGTGTTGGCGGTCCTTATAAAGTAGTTGTAGATTCAGATGTATACGCAGACCAAGAATTTAATAACATTATTCTTAACATTGGTAACGACTACCCAGTAAACGTTTCTCTTGAGTCACAATCAAGCATGGAACAAATTGTAGTTTCTGGCGCACCAATTAGCTCTATGTCTGGTGGTACTGGTCCAGCTTCTACATTTACGCTAACAGATCTTGAAAATACTCCAGCTATTAACCGTGATTTAAAAGATATTATTCGTATCGACCCGCGTATCACAATTGATGACAGCCGTGGTTCAATTAACTGTGGTGGTGGTAACCCTCGTTATAACAGCTTAACGCTAGACGGCGTTCGCATGAACGATAACTTCGGCTTAAGCTCAAATGGTTACCCTACTATTCGCGCCCCTTTCTCTTTTGATTCAATTGAACAAGTTTCAGCTGAACTTGCACCTTTTGACGTTCAATACGGTGGTTTTACATCGTGTAACATCAACGCTGTAACCAAATCTGGTGGCAACGATGTTCATGGCGCTGTTTTCTACGATTACACAAGCGACTCGTTCAAGGGTGATAAAATTGAAGGTGATGACGTTGATAACGGTAACTATACTGAAAAACGTTACGGCTTCAATGTAGGTCTTCCACTAATTGAAGATAAACTATTTTTATTCACTTCGTATGAAAAACTTGAAGGCGTTCAACAGTTTAACTACGATGGTTTAAGCAGTGGCAGTGTAACTGCTGATGATATCTCGCGTATCACAAGCATTGCTCAAACTGTATATGGTTACGATGTAGGCGGCATGCCTTCAAGTATGCCTGTTGAAGATGAAAAAATCTTAGTTAAACTAGATTGGAACATCAACGAAGATCACCGTGCAAACTTAATCTATAACTACAACGATGGTAATACTGTTTCACAGTCTGATACTGGCTCTAGCCGTGTATCACTATCTAACCACTTTTATGACCAAAGTGCAGAATTCACTTCAATCATTGCATCTGTTTACTCTGATTGGTCAGATGACTTCTCTACTGAAGTTCGTATTGGTAAGTCTGAGCTAGATGCAACAGTACAATCACTAGATGCAGCAAGCAGTTTTGGTGAAATGCAAATTAGTACTGATAACGGTGGTACAGTTTACATTGGCCCAGATGACTCACGCCAATCAAATGATTTAGATTACGATACTACTACGTTTAAAGTAGCTGGTACTTATTACCTTGACCAACATACTATTACTGCTGGTTATGAGTTTGAAGAACTAGATGTATTTAACTTATTCGTACAACAAACTGAAGGCGAATACCGTTTTTACAACGATCGAGATGCAGGCATAACTGGTGTAGATTTATTTGAACAAGGTATCGCAAACGCTGTTTACTACAATAATGCTGCCGGTACTAATGATCCTAACGATGCAGCTGCAAGCTTTTCGTACGCTCAGCATACATTTTACGTGCAAGACGAGTATTCATTCACTGATTTAGATGCAAACATCACGTTTGGTCTACGTTATGACAAATATACAAGTGATGACGTACCTAACTTCAACCAAAACTTTACTGACCGTTATGGCTACAGTAACCAAAGCACGTTTGACGGTATCGATTTAATTCAACCACGTGTTGGCTTCCAGTGGTATGCAACAGACGAGCTAGAAGTACGCGCAGGTGTTGGTTTATTCTCTGGTGGTAACCCAAATGTTTGGTTATCTAACTCGTACTCTAACGATGGTATTACAAACATCGGTACTTACCGTAGCTCGGTTGATTTATTCAATACGCCAAACGTAAATGGCGGTACGCCTGGTTTTGAAGTACCACAAGACATGTTTGATGAAGTTGCTAACACCGTAATCGGCTCAGGTGATTCACAAACAAACGCTGTTGACCCAGACTTTGAAATCCCATCAGAGTGGAAATACTCACTTGGTGCAACGTACACAACTGAAAACGAGTACGTAATCTCTCTTGATTACTTATATTCGAAGAAGAAAGACGCTGCATTAATGCGTGACATCGCACTTCAAGATACAGGTACAACTACGTTTGATGGTCGTCCTATTTACGAATCAATTGAAGGTCGTGAAAGCGAATACTTACTAACAAATGTAAGTGGTGATAGCGGTGATTCATCTGTTATCTCATTAGCGGTTAGCAAGATGTTTGATAATGGTGTAAGCGTTAACTTTGGTTATGCATACACAGATTCTGATGATGTTAACCCAATGACTAGCTCTGTAGCTGGTTCAAACTACGGTAACATTGCCCTAACTGATCCAGGTAACCCAGGTGTTGCTTCATCTGATTACGAAATTCCACATCGCTTTACTATGACTCTTGGTTATACTCATGAGTTTGTTGATGGTTTTGCTACTCGCTTTAACTTATTTGGTGAAGCATATAAAGGCTTACCATACAGCTACACGTTTGATGGAAGTGATGGTGCTTTTGGTGACAAAAACTGGAATGGCAGCCGCCAATTACTGTATGTTCCACTTGAAAACGATCCTAACGTTGTTTACGACATGAGTGCTGCTGATATCAATGAATTCAATGATTTTATCGCATCAAATGGCTTAGAACGTGGTCAAACGACTAGTCGTAACGCAGAAAACTCTGATTGGTTTGTTAAGTTTAACTTTAAGTTAACTCAAGAGCTTCCTGGTTTTATGGAAGGTCACAAAGGTGAAGCATTCTTCGTAATTGATAACCTTACTAACCTGTTAAACGATGATTGGGGCGTACTTAAGAAAGGTCCTTTCGTAGGTGCTAGCATGATCGAAACATCAATTGATGATCAAGGTCGTTACGTTTACTCAGGCTTTAACGGAAATAATGCAAATACATCTGTACAATCAGATGCATCTGTATGGCAAATGCGTGTAGGTCTTCGTTACACTTTCTAATTTAGAACTGTAACCTAAAACATCTTTTAAAAGCCCACTTTGGTGGGCTTTTTTATGCCTTTAATTTGTTATTTAACTTTTCAAGTATACTCACTAGCACCTCGTATTCTTCGTTGGTTAAAGTGCTCAGTAATTGTTTTTCCCAATTTAGTGCATCGGGTGTTATTTGCTCATATAAGCTTTGACCTGCTTGGCTCAGCACAAGTAATGCTGCGCGTTTGTCTTGCTTATTTAATTCACTTCTCACTAAGCCTCTATCTATTAGTACTTTTACCGCGCGCGACACTGTCGATTTATCCATATTTGCTTGTGTGCATAAATCCTTTGCGTTGCTTTGCCCATACTGCGCTAAATTAGCAAGTATTCGCCACTGGGGAATATTTAAACCGTACTTAGTTTGATAAACCTCCGCAAAGTCCTTACTTACATGTGTTGCTATATTCGTTAATTGATAAGGTAAAAACGTTGCTAAATCCATTTTCATTTTTGGTTATCCCAGTTTTGTAAGGTTTACTTTGGTGTTCATTAATATTTACGCAGGTGCATAGTTGCACATTTGATATTAGTCTCACTTGAGAGTATCTTAACTGAAATAAAAATAATATTAAACCAACCCCTCTCACAGGAGTCAGTAATGGCGACACAATTAAGTTATATGACCGGTTTTTGTAATGAATTTGAAACACAAGCGCTACCTGGTGCATTACCAATAGGACAATTTAGCCCGCAAAAGGTTAAATACGATTTATACACCGAACAATTTAGTTCGACTGCATTTACGGCTCCGCGTGCTTCAAATCGTCGCACTTGGTTTTACCGCCTTCGTCCATCGGTAGTGCAAGGTGATTATCAAGCAATTGATAACGGCTTAATAAGAACAGCCCCAATTACTGAAGCCATAACACCACCAACAATGCTACGTTGGAACCCTATTGATATACCTTTACAACCTACTGATTTTATTGATGGGTTAGTAACTATGGCAGCTAATGGCAGTGCTAATGGGCAATCGGGTATTGGTATTCATGTATATGTCGCTAATCAGTCAATGCAAGGTCGTTATTTTTGCAATGCCGATGGCGAAATGCTGTTTGTCCCTCAGCAAGGTGAGCTATTAATTCACACCGAGTGCGGTAAGTTAAGCATTAAACCAGGTGAAATTGCTGTAATTCCCAGAGGAATTAAGTTCTCTGTTGATTTAATTGACGATACAGCCCGTGGTTATATTTGTGAAAATTACGGCCATGCGTTAGAGCTTCCAGAGCGAGGACCTGTTGGTGCCAATGGTTATGCCAACGACAGAGACTTTCAATATCCCGTTGCTGCCTTTGAAGATAAAGAAGGCGACTTAGAGCTTGTTTCTAAATTTAACGGTAATTTATTTAGTTGTGAAATAACACACTCACCTTTTGATGTTGTTGCATGGACGGGTAATAGCTCCCCCTATAAATACGACTTATCGCGTTTTAATGTAATGAATACAGTGAGCTTTGATCACCCCGACCCATCTATATTCACTGTGCTAACCTCTCCTTCGGCTACTGAGGGTATGGCAAATGTCGATTTTGTGATATTTCCACCGCGTTGGATGGTAGCCGAAAATACATTCCGCCCGCCGTACTACCACCGTAACATTATGAGCGAATTTATGGGCTTGATTGAGGGTGTATATGATGCAAAAGAGCATGGTTTTGTACCTGGTGGCGCAAGTTTACACAATTGTATGTCGCCACATGGACCTGAAGCCGACGTATTTGAAAAAGCCTCAAACGCTGAGCTTACACCACAAAAATACGAAAACACATTGGCCTTTATGTTTGAGTCGCGCTATATAATTTCACCGACAAAATATGCACTAGAAGGTAAAGAACGCCAACCAAATTACACCGATTGCTGGCGTACTATAAAAAAACAATTTACAGGTGCAGAGGATTAGTTATGAAATTATACAGCTACTTTCGCTCATCAGCGGCTTATAGAGTGCGTATAGCGCTTAACTTAAAAGTAATCGATCATGAACTTGCTATTGTTAACCTTTTAAAATCGGAGCAGCTTGGGGAGGAATACTTAGCAACTAATCCCCAAGGGTTACTACCTGCACTTGAAACCGATGATGGTGTTTTAGCGCAATCGCTTGCAATACTGGAATGGCTTGATGAAACTTATCCGCAATCGCCATTAATTACAGGGACTGCGTGGCAAAAGTCGCAAATAAGAAATTTAAGCTTTGCCATTGCCTGTGATATTCATCCTGTTAATAATTTACGCGTGCTGAAGTATTTATCAAGCGAATTAGGTGTTAATGACGAGGCTAAAAATAAGTGGTATCGACATTGGATAGAAGTTGGTTTTGAAAAAATAGAACTGATGCTAAACAAAAATGATGACTACTGTTTTGGTAACCAACCAACACTTGCTGACATTTGTTTAGTGCCGCAAGTATTTAATGCACTTCGTTTTAACGTAAATATGAACGTTTATCCAAAAATTGCAGCCACTTACGAACATTGTAATAAATTAGCTGCATTTAATGATGCTGCACCGCAAAATCAACCCGATGCAAATTAAGCTAGTTTAGTAATTAACTTTGTAGCGCGCTATGAATAACCGTAATATGCTCAATTAAATCTAAGCCCAGATCAGTTAAATATCCGCCATCTGGGCTATCTATAATCCCTTTTTCAAATAAACGTTGCGCTGCACTAAGTAAGCTTGGTTCTGCGTCTGAGTGTAATTTAATACCCTGCATTTTACTGTCGCGAGGAAATTTTGCTAATAGTGTGAATTCTTCGATCATTGTTTGATTAAATTGCATTGTGTGCACCTTTTTATTTGAATCTAAGTTGTTCTGTGTGTAACTAAGTTTATAATTAAAATCACTTTGTGTACTTTACACTAGCACGTTTTTTAGCTTAATGTATTATTTTTAACCCACCCTATTTAAAGGCCTCTAATGCGTAATTTTTTAGTTATATGCTTTTGTTTTAGCAGCTTATCGTATTCAATACTCAGTGAAGCAACAACTCTTAAAACCCATTCAATTATTGATGCAAACCAGCTTGTAAGCGAAGGGTCTAGTTGCTGGTACGACAACAAACGCTATAGCGAAGGGGCATTAATACAAATTCACTCATTTACACTTTTGTGCGGTGCTAAAACACCCCAGCACAGTAACAGCCAACTCATTTGGCTTAAAATAGATAAACAAGGTAACGCTATTTACCCAACAGCTCCTAAAACAATCACTGTGAATTAGCGCTAAAAGCTGATTTGAGCTACAATGCACGCAGTTTAAATAAGTAGTATGGCTATGAATAATCAACCTAAAAACCCTTTACATGGGGTCACGTTAGAACAAATACTTGTTGAGTTAGAACAGCGACTTGGCTGGAGAACACTTGGCGAACAAGTAAAAATTAAATGTTTTACTGATCAACCTAGCATTAAATCGAGTTTAAAGTTTTTGCGTAAAACGCCTTGGGCTCGCGATAAAGTGGAAGCACTTTACATTCACACTATTAATAACAAACCTATTCGTAGACCAAAAAGTGCACCGAGAGAAACATCTTCTCAAGCGCCGGATACAACAGGGTTTGTTTGGCCATCAATTAAAAAATGATGTAAAAAAGGAGCTAATTTAGCTCCTTTTTTGATTGTAATTAGCGCGATTTATTGCTCTTTGCAAATCACTTTTAATGAGGCCGGCTCAATAGTAATAACGAGTTTGTGAGCAGTTTTAATTTCACCATCAAGTACGTATTTAAGCTCACCTTCGCCTGTAACCTCGACTCTTTTAGCATTTGTATGGTGTGAGTTTATAGCTAAATGTGTTTGCGTTAAGCTGCTAAACATTAGCTCTGCAATACTCAATACTGTGGTTGAGTTTTCGTCATTTGGTGTTAGCCAATTTACATCAAGAAGCCCGTCACTATGATCTGGCTGCCCACCACCTTGAGCCAATAACGTTGTAAAAGGCGCAGCGTTAGCCACAATAAAGCTATTTGTGCATATTTCTTTGGGCTCATTATCGTCGAGTTTTACATTAAGTAGCTGTGATTTTTGCTCGCCAAAAGCTTCAAAAAAACCATTTAAATAGGCAAGTTGTCCCGATTTATTTTTTGACTCTCTATCTGCTTTTTCAATCATTGATTGCTCAAAACCAATACCTGCTAATAAAAGTACTAATTCATTATTACAATAAGCCGTATCTATTGTGCTTGTTTGACCATCTATAATTAGGTCACAGGCTTGTTCTACTGGAATAAACTTAGAGCTTATACCCATTAATACATGCGCAAGTGCGTTTGCAGTCCCCATTGGGATGATTCCTAGCTTACATTGTGTATTTACAAGTACGCTTGCAACTTCGGCCACCGTACCATCTCCCCCGCATGCGATAATAATATCCGGCTTTTGCGCAATTTCCTGTTTAGCCAGCTCAATACCGTTAACTTCTTTTGTAGTAGTGAGTACTTTCAGATCGTAATAGTCCGATAGCCGCGCAACAATTAAGTGCTCTTTTTCTTCCCATAATCGTGTACCAGATACAGGGTTTGCAATTAAAACGGCTTTGTTTTTAATCAGTAATTCGCCTTTTTTATGTCGCTTAGCTAAATGGCGAAGTTGATGCTTATTTAAATTTGCGGTTTCGCGGGTTTCTTTTATTTGTGCAAGCACTTCATGTACATCTGCATTTTTATTTTGACTCAATAAATAAGCCGCCATAACAAAAACTGAACGCCCACGCCCTAAAGCGCAATGAACGACTACGCGATGGTTTTCTTTAACATGGTGATGTATCCAATTAATAGCCTGATTTAACTGAGAATGGGTAGGAATACTATGATCGAGCACCGGAATGTTTAAATAATTAATATTCTCTTGTGTTGAACTCCACTCGAGTCCGTCGAATTCACACGTAACATCTAAAATCGCCGTAATCCCGTTATCTTTTAATGTGTCTATATCTGAGGGAAATAATCGGCAAGCTAAAAATAGGTTTTCGTTTATTTGTTGAATGGGCGGCACTTTATCGCGCTTACGTGACCAGGCATTATAAATTTGCACACCGAATAAAAATGGCACAAACGCCCACCGTATATAAAATGGGATCACCCCATTTTCACGCTTTCTAAATATTTTTGCTGTATTAAAAATATACGCGGTACTCACTAATAAAAGTGACAGCGCAGTCCAATAAAAAACAATAGCAAAATAGACAGAGTTCACTTCCCAACCAATAAAAATAAGCAGTAGTGCCAATAGTAAATAACTAATTGCAGCCCACATAGTCTCTCCTTTGTGAAAATAATGCCGATTTATAATCTTAATTTAAACGGCTTTAAGTAGTCTTTTGCAAATATCACGCCATATAAATGCCATTTAAAATTCAAACGCGAACAATAGGCCATTGATATCTATAGTAATTAATAAACTAAAATCTACTACAGACCGCTCTTTGTGCATTTTTTACAAACATGTGAATAAATTATACTTACACGTCTAAATCTTAAACACTGATCGGTTATTACTTGTACTAACGTATAAAGCAGCTAATCTAAAAGGCAATTAAATTTTTTGCATCCAAATCACACCCTCAACCGTTTACTCAATGATAATAAGAAAAACAGGACCCCTATGGATAACGATGATTTACTCCCTCTTTTGTGCGCAACAGCACAAGGAGACAAAAATGCTTTCTCAAGTTTATATCAACAAACTAGCGGCAAACTTTTTGCTATTAGCTTAAATATGCTCACTAACAGAGCTTATGCGGAAGAGGCACTACAAGACGCTTTTATAAAAATTTGGCATAACGCATCTGAATATAACGCCTCTAAAGGCACCGTTTTTAGTTGGATGATAAGTATAGTCAGATACAGAAGTCTTGACTCATTGCGCTATCACAAAGTACGAAAAGAGCAGTCGTTAGGCGATGACGAATATGAAAATGAAAATGAAAGTATCGACGTTAATTACGATGAAGAAACGAAACTGGTCAATTGTATCGAACAGCTTGAGCCGCAACAAAAACAAGCTATTCACTTAGCTTATTATAAGGGGCTGAGTCATAGCGAGTTAGTGGATCATATAGAAACGCCTTTAGGTACAGTTAAAAGCTGGATCAGGCGTGGGCTTATGCAGCTACAAAGGTGTTTAACATTATGAATTATAATAAACCCGAACTATTAGACGCGCTTGCTGGGCAGTACGTGCTTGGCACACTTAGAGGGCTTGCCCGTAAGCGTTTTCAGCGTCTGTTACTTAGCTCAAATCAAGCACGTGAAGCAAAAAATATGTGGGAGCAAAACCTAAACAACTTAGCGAGTGCTATTACACCGCAAACGCCACGTGACGATGTATGGGTAAATATACTACAGCGTATTGAACACAGACCACAAACAAGTAAAACAGTCATACATACCAAGCCTTCAATTTGGCGTACATGGTCTTTTGTGGCAACTGCCGCATGCATTGTTTTAGCCTTTTTGGTTATTCAGCCTAGTACCAATGTTATGCAAACTCAGCAAATTGCTTTGGTTCAAAATCAAGATAAACAATCATTGTGGTTTATTGATGTAAGCGAGCAAGGGCTCTCAATTAAAGCTAGCAGCCAATTGGTTGCTCAAACTAATAAAGATTATGAGCTGTGGATGATTTTAAAAGGTCAAGATGCACCTATTTCATTGGGTTTACTGCCCAAGCAAGGCAGTAAAATATTATTTAAAGATAACCGCTTTAACGCAAGTGATATCGCATTGTTAGCAGTAAGCTTAGAGCCTATTGGAGGCTCACCAAATGGCTCTCCCACTGAAGTGCTTTACACCACAGAGCTGGTACTTTTATAACCCGACTATTATGACCAAAGTTGGCTGCTTACACAAAGCAGCCAACCTACTTTTAAACTTTTTAACAAAAAATAAAATAATTTAACTTTTTTGCATCCAATTTAAATCCCGCCCCGTTATTAGCTATGACTTCAATCAAAACTAAAGGACAAAGTCATGAAAGCTTTAACTCCATCAATACTCGCAGTAGTAATATGTAGTACGTTTGTAAGTGCACCAAGTGAAGCATCTAGCCACAGAGAAGCGCCAAATATAAGCCGTTTCCCGACTTTAGATTCAACCGATTTTTATGTATTTAATAGTTACGAGCAAGGTCGTGATGATTACGTAACATTAATTGCTAATTACATCCCGCTGCAAGATGCCTACGGCGGTCCTAATTACTTTTCAATGGACCCAGATGCAACCTACAGCATTCATATAGATAACGACGGCGATGCTGTTGAAGATATTACATTTGCGTTTAACTTTAAAAGCATGCTTCCTAATGATAACCAAGGTGTGCAATTAACTGTTGGACCAGAAGGTAATCAACGCACCGTGTCTGTACCGCTTAAAAATGTAGGCGGTGTATCTGCCGGAGATAACAGCGCTGTAAATTTTAGCGAATCATACACAGTAAGCATGATAAGCGGCGCGCAGCGTACTGGCGAAACAACGCTACTAAATAACACTGCATCAAACTCCAGCACATTTTCTAAACCGCTTGATTATGTGGGCAATAAAACATTTGGTTCAATGAGCGATTATCAAACTTATGCTGACCAATTTGTGTATCAGGTTTCAATTCCTAACTGTGAAAGCATGGCACAAGTTTTTGTAGGACAACGTAAAGACCCATTTGTAGTTAACCTAGGTAAAACATTTGATTTAGTAAACTATGTACCTGTAGAGGGTGATAGCGCCCCAGGTGCTGGTGACGGCGGTGGTTTTCCTGGTGGCATAACACAATCAGCTGATAACGACGACCTTGCAGATAAAAACGTAACATCAATTGCTATCGAAATACCTAAAAGCTGTATTGTTGGTGAAGGTAACGGCGTAATAGGTTCATGGACAACAGCAAGCCTACCTCAAGCTCGCGTATTAAATCCTAATGCTAAATTTGCTAGTAATGGCGTTAATGGTGGTGCTTTAACACAAGTTTCACGCTTGGGTAGCCCGCTTGTAAACGAGCTTGTAATTGGCATTAAAGACAAAGACACATTCTCCACTGCTCACCCTAAAGATGATGCACAATTTTTAGATTATGTATCTCACCCAGCACTACCAGAGTTATTAAACATTTTATTTAAAGATGCTGTTAATACGACCCTAGGCGCAAACTTAGAAACACTGGCACCCACAAACTTCCCGCGTACTGATTTAATCACTGCATTTTTAACAGGTTTTGCAGGCGTTAATCAACAAGCAACTGTAACACCTTCAGAAATGCTACGTTTAAATACAGGCATTGCAGCAACAGCGCAAGCTGATCAATCTGCATTTGGTGTAGCGGGTAATGATTTAGCCGGCTTCCCAAATGGTCGTCGCCCGGGTGATGATGTGGTTGATATTGCACTTCGTGTTGTGATGGGTCGTTTATGTCATCCGATTCCTGTAAATGGTGAAGACACTGATTTAGGACTTTGTGCACCAGAGGATGCTAATACAGGCACAGTGCCATTTACAGACGGCGCACCTATTGATGCAACAATGATGGACTCATCATTCCCATACCTTGCAACACCGCTTGCTGGCTCTAAATAAGGAGTAAAATAATGCGTAATTTAAAAACTACCCATATTTGTGTTCTCCTCAGTGCATTAACATTGGGAGCATGTAGTAGCGATGACGATAAAAAACAGCCTACACCGGTTGTAAACACAGCGCCTACCGCAAGTGATGCAATGCTAACTACACAAACTGAGGTAAGCATTACCGATATGCTTAGCGCAACCGACAATGATGGCGATTCGCTTACTTATTCGTTAACAAATGAGCCAACTCTTGGAACTGTTACCGTTAATAGCGACGGTAACTTTACCTATACACCAAATAAAGAAGTGACAGGTTCAGATAGTTTTATGTTTGGTGTAAGTGATGGCGTTAATTCGCAAGTAACTGCAATAGTAAACATTACAATTGACGCACTACAAGTCGACTTTGCTCAATTTGCAACCGATGCATTTAATCAAGCGCCAAATGCAGAGCCGTTAACTGTTAACGGTCGGGTGTTTACAAACACCGATACCGATGTTGATGGATTAATTTCAACAAACGGTAACTAACCAAGTAATTAAGCTGACAGGCCATGGATGGCTTTTTTCAAAGGATATTTATAATGCATTTATCAATTTTTAAGTCCGTCGCATTTATTACTTTATGCCTAACGACCTTTGCATTAAGCGCTGCGCCTTTTACCCCAAAAGATGATGCAGTTATTGCTAACAGTAATTCAACGCTTAGTGCTTCTCTGTCTGTTGAGGAAATAAATACATTAGTCACTAACAGCCAATATGTAGGCCAAACAGAGCGTTTACAGGGGCTACTTAAAACCCGTTTAGCCCAGCTATATAAACACACACCCTCATCTCAAATTGGTTACTTATATGCTCGCGCTTTACAAAAAGAGCACCTTTTCAACGAAGCTATTGATATTGCTAACAACGTTTTGATTAAAGAGCCACAGCATAGTAATAGCCATTTATTGCTAGCCAATATATTTATGACTCAAGGTAAGTTTGCACAAGCAAAAAAGCACTGCGTCGCTTTAATTGGGCACGTAAGCACTATTACTGCTAGCACCTGTGTACTTGATGTACAAAGCCAACATGAAAGCGTTTTAGACAGCTACCAAGCATTAGTAAAAATTATAAATAATAATCAAACTAGCCTAGCTACAAACCATGTTTTAAGTGAAATGAGCTATCGTTTAAATAACTACAAACAAGCATTGTCTCACTTACAAAGTGTAGATTTAGTTCAAGCCCCTGTGAGCCTAATTGTTTTATGGGCCGATATTCAAATTGCTCTAAACCAACCACAACAAGTATTAAATACATTAAGCGTACTGCTTCCTGATAAAGGCAATTTAGAAGATGCTATTTTGCTAAGACTTTCAATCGCAGAAAAAAAACTGAATAAACGCGATAAAAAATGGCAAAATACAATGGCGCAAAGAGTTACGCTACGAGAGCTTCGTAAAGATTCTTTTCATGCAAGTGACTTAGCTAAATATTACCTTGATGTACAACCAAATCGCGAAAAAGCACTTTACTGGGCTCATATTAATTGGCAGCAGGCTAAAATGAGCACCGATGAGCAATTACTTATTCAAGCAAAAGCGATGCAACGAGATACACTATGAAAACGCCTTATCTATTTATACTCACTTTAATGCTGTGCATTTTTTCAACTTACAGCTTTGCCCATCAACTAAGTACAAGTTATATAACCTTAAATAGCGAGAACAATAACGACACCAGCAAAAATCTATACACGGGTACCTGGCAAATAAATATTGCCGACTTAGAGCACGCAGTGCCTCTGGATTTAGATAAAAACGGCCAAATTTCGTGGACAGAAATAAAAGCAAAACGCAGCTCAATAAATAACTTCATTAAAGAAAACTTAAATATCACGCAAAGCGCGCAAATATGCCCTTTAAAAAGTGAAGGTATCTATCAGCTAGATAACCATTTTAACCAACCTTATTTGGTAATTCCGCTGCAGTTTAGCTGTGATGATAATGAAGCAATCACCCTTTCCTATTCCGCTTTTTTCAAAACTGATGCTAACCATAAATCCATCGTAAATATTAACGGTGTATCTCGTGTATTTAATATCATTGAGGCACAACAGACGTTCAGCTTTGAGCAAACAAGTTATTTAAGTACCTTTAATCAATACGTGTACCAGGGTGTTTTACATATTTGGATTGGTGTTGATCATATTTTATTTTTAATCGCTTTGTTACTTACCTGTGTTTTAAAACGCAGTGATAAAGCATGGCAAGGTATTAGCTCTAAAAAACACATTATTAAACACACAGCATGGATAGTAACCGCGTTTACGCTTGCGCACTCTATTACGCTTACCGCCACCGCTATGAACTTAGTCTCACCAAATAGTCGCTGGGTAGAGCTTGGAATTGCTATATCGGTTTTATTTGCAGCATTAAATAATGTGTGGCCGCTGATACTTCGTTTAGGTTGGCTTACTTTTGCTTTTGGTTTACTACATGGGATGGGATTTGCGAGCGTACTTGGCGAGCTTGGCCTGTCGAGCGACTATCAACTGCTCAGTATATTGGCGTTTAATTTAGGCGTCGAAATCGGTCAACTTAGTATATTACTGATAGCCTTACCAATACTCATTTATGTACGACACTACACTTGGTATAAAAAGTGGGTAATGCCAATGGGCTCCGTTGCTATCGCAATTGTTGCACTTCAGTGGTCAATCGAGCGTTTTTAAATAGTATAAATAAAAAAGCTAGCCAAAATATTGGCTAGCTTACTTTTTAGTTATCTATTTTGAGCGTTACTGCGCTTTATCAAATGGCATCAGTAATGTTTTCATCGCAGGGCGAAGCGCTATGAGTACCGTTTCTTCGGTTAGCTCAGGGTAGAGTAACTTTCTAAGTAATAACCCTGCCATCATCGAAAAAATAACATTAATTCGGCTTTCAAGTTCACGCTCATCAATGTCTTTGAGCGCACTTCGCTCGCTTGTTAAAAGCTGCCTCATGCGCCCTCTTGCTTGAATATCGGTTTCACGCAAAAGAGTAGCGACTTTAATATTACGACCCGCTTCTGCCATCATATCTAAATCGATAACACACGAGCCTGTATCCATATGTCTTTGCACGCCAATATTTAAACCATCTAAAAGAGCCGCCAAAACATCACCAGGGTGATCTTCAAACTTTTGAAAGATAGAGAACATTTCTTCCATGTCTTTTTCAATAATGCTTTCTATAATCGCTTCTTTGCTTTCAAAGTAATTATAAATATGGCCTGCACTCATCCCTGCCGTTTTAGATATTTCTGCCATACCTGCACCGTGGTAACCTTTACGGCGAAAACACTCTGCAGCAGCTGTTAAAATTTGCTCACGCCTAGCAAGTGCTATCGCGGGATCTGTTTGCCTTTTTGCTTTAGGCTTCATGTTCAACTCCACTACCAAGTCATAAACTCAGTAAAGCAAGAGCTATAAATAGTCTCGCCATATAAATATGTAATGCGGCTTTAAAAGCCGCAAATATTATTTCTCTTCCTGAGTTGTTTCACTGGCTACATTCCATCCGCCACCAAGCGCTTTGTACAAGTTAATTTGACTCGCAAGATACGCTTGCTGACCCGCAATTAACTGCTGTTGTGCGCCGTACCATGTACGCTGAGCATCAAGTACTTGCAAGTAGCTATCTGCGCCTTTTTCGTAACGCATTTTTGATAAATCAAACGTGATTTGTCGACTACTTATAAGCATATCAAGGGCACTTAATTGCTCTTGGTAACCTTCTCTATCAGCAAGTGCATCGGCAACTTCGCGAAACGCATTTTGAATTTTTTGCTGATACGTTGCCACTGCAATTTCTTGATCTGCTTTTGCTACATCAAGATTTGCTTGGTTACGTCCCATATTAAAAATAGGTAAGCTAATTGTCGGCACAAAACTCCATGTACCGGAGCCTGAATCAAACAAGCCACTTAAGTCACTTGAAGCAGACCCCGCATTGGCTGTTAAGCTAATGCTTGGATAAAACGCCGCACGAGCAATACCAATATTGGCATTTGCAGCAAGCATTAAATGCTCAGCGGCTTTAATATCAGGGCGCTGCGATAGCAGATCAGACGGTAAACCAACGGGTACTTCTGGCATACTGATCAAGTTAGTCAGGTCTTTATTAGGCAGTAAATCAGCTGAAACAGATTTACCTACTAATAAATCTAAGGCACTTTTATCACGCTTTAGCAAACGTTTGTACGTTGCTATGTCTACTTTTGCCGTAGCAACTGTGCTTTTAAGCTGCTCAAGGGTAATTGAAGACGTCGCACCTAAATCAAAGCTTTTTTGCGTAAGCGATAATGACTCTTGCTGAGAGGTAAGCGTTTCTTTTGCAAGCTCTAGCAGTTGCAAATCAGTTGCATAATTTAGCCACGCATTTGCCAACTCTGAAATTAAAGACACCTGCGTGCTGTATTGGCTAAGCTCTGTAGAGTATAAGTTTTGCAGTGCTTGCGCTGATTGATTGCGTACTTTGCCCCAAATATCTAACTCGTAAGAGGTAATACCCACTGTTGCACTGTATTGCGAGCTAATAGCTGCATCGCCAGTACCTGATAAGTCAGCCGGTAAACGTTGGCGCGTACCTGAGGCATTTAAATCAAGGGATGGATACAAAGCAGAGTCTTCAATTTGATATAAACCACGCACACGCTGCACATTAAGCACTGCAATTTGCATGTCTTTGTTATGCTCAAGGCTTTGACTAATTAACGTTTGTAGTTTTTCGTCATTAAAAAACTGCTGCCAATTTAATTGCTGCGCAGCGCTTTGCCCAGTATCTGATGCATAAGCATCAGATACTGGTAGAGCAAGATCTTTTTGCTCTGGCGCTAGTTGGCAACCACTTAGCACCAATAAAGCAATTGCACTTAGGCTGAATGTTTTAATGCTCATTCTGCGCTCTCCTTCGTTGTCTCTTTAGCTTTGCCAGGAAATACACGGCGCACTAACACAAAGAATAACGGTACAAAAACAACAACTAATATTGATGATGCAAGTGTGCCGCCAATAATCGAAATACCTAACGCATTTTGCGCACCAGAACCCGCGCTTGAGGCAATAGCAAGTGGTAAAACACCACAAATAAAGGCCATCGAAGTCATAAGTATTGGACGCAAACGAAGGCGAACAGCTGCAATAGCCGCATCAACTAAGCCAAGCCCTTCTTCCATTTTATGAATCGCAAACTCTACAATCAGTATCGCATTTTTAGATGCCAAACCAATGGTGGTCAACAAGCCTACCTGCAAGTAGATATCGTTAGATAAGCCACCGCCAAGCGCTGCCATAATTGCACCAAATATACCCAGTGGCACAATCATCATTACCGCAAACGGTACCGACCAACTTTCATAAAGCGCGGCTAAACATAAAAATACAAACAGCAGCGATAGGCCATATAGTAGAGGTGCTTGACCGCTACTAGAGCGCTCTTGGAATGAAATACCGGTCCACTCAGACGAAATACCATTTGGTAATTGTTTAACTAAACGCTCCATTTCATCCATTGCTTGGCCTGTACTGTAACCTGGCGCTGCACTACCTTGAATTTCCATTGCTGAAAAACCATTGTAACGCTCTAAACGCGGCGAACCATACGTCCAGTAGGCACTAGCAAACGCTGAAAACGGCACCATATCGCCATTATCATTGCGTACATACCACTTATTTAGATCCTCAGGAACCATGCGAGATTGTGCATCACCTTGCATATACACTTTTTTAACTCGACCACGGTCAATAAAGTCATTCACATAACTACTACCCCATGCTGTCGAAAGTGTACTGTTAATATCGTTTTGCGACACGCCAAGCGCTTCGGCTTTTGCAAGGTCTGTATCAAGTTGTAGCTCTGGCATATCTTCTTGTCCATTTGGACGCACGCCCGCTAAAATTGGACTTTGGCTTGCTAAACCTAATAACTGATTTCGTGCAGCTAAAAGTGCGTCATGGCCAAGGCCTACACGGTCTTGTAAGAAAATATTGAAGCCATTAGCAGTCCCCAGTTCAACAATTGCAGGTGGCGGAAAGGCAAAAACAAATGCTTCTTTTATCGTTGAAAAGTAGCCCATCGCTTTACCTGCAACACCTTGAACAGATAACTCGTCACGCTGACGCTCATCCCAATGTTTAAGATTTACAAAGGCAATTGCTGAGTTTTGGCCAGAACCTGCAAAACTAAAACCAGTCACGGTAAAAATACCGTTTACTGCTTCAGATTGATCGTTTAAAAAGTGGTTTTCTACCTTTTTAACAACCTCAAGTGTTTGTTGTGTTGTAGAACCCGCTGGTAATGACACTTGGTTAAACAAAATACCTTGGTCTTCGTCAGGCAAAAATGCCGTTGGCAAGCTTGAAAATACATAAACCATACCACCCACAATCACGCCATAAATAAGTAAGTAACGTTTAGAGTGAGTAAGCATGCGACCTACAAAGCTTTGTGCACCTGAATTTGTTTTATCAAAACCACGGTTAAAGCCTGTAAAAAATCGGCCAAACAACGTGTCATTGGTATGTACATGGCTTGGTTTTAAAAGCGTTGCACACAATGCTGGCGTTAAAATAAGAGCCACCAAAACAGATAACCCCATCGCCGATACGAGTGTTATAGAAAACTGACGATAAATTATACCGGTAGAGCCACTAAAGAATGCCATTGGAATAAATACCGCAGAAAGCACCATAGCAATACCTACCAGCGCGCCTTTAATTTCATCCATAGATTTACGTGTAGCTTCAAGTGCCGAGAGTTTTTCCTCGGTCATTAAACGCTCAACATTTTCTACAACAACAATTGCATCATCTACCAATAAGCCTATGGCAAGTACCATCGCAAACATTGTCAGCGTATTTATTGAATAACCAAAGGTGTATAAAATACCAAATGTACCTAGTAAAACCACAGGTACGGCAATAGTTGGAATAAGTGTTGCCCTAAAGTTTTGTAGGAACAAATACATAACTACAAAAACAAGTACAACAGCTTCAATTAATGTATGAATAACTTTTTCGATAGATAACGATACGAACGGTGTTGTATCGTAAGGTATTACGGCATCTAACCCTTCAGGGAAAAACGGTTTTAGCTCTTCAATTGCTTTTTTAACGCCCTCTGCGGTATCAAGTGCGTTAGCGCCACTGGCTAACTTAATACCTAAACCTGATGCAGGTTGCCCATCGTAACGAGCAACAACGCGGTAGCTTTCACCGCCAAGCTCTACTTTAGCAACGTCCTCTAGACGTACAAAAGAGCCATCTGGATTGGTTTTAACTAATATTTGTTTAAATTGCTCTGGCGTTTGTAATCGGCTTTGCGCCGTTACTGTTGCATTAAGTTGCTGACCATCAACGGCAGGCATACCGCCAAGTTGACCGGCAGATACTTGTGCATTTTGCGCACTAATTGATGCACTAATATCAGCAGGTGTAAGCTTATAATTTTGTAACTTTGCAGGGTCTAACCAAATACGCATCGCGTACTGAGAACCAAACAGCTGTACTTCACCTACGCCTTCAACACGCGAGACAATGTCTTGCACGTTTGATGAAACATAATCGCCAATATCAATATTAGTCATGCTGCCATCTTTAGACACAAAAGCATAAACCATTAAAAAGTTACGCGCTGATTTTGCAACTACCACACCTTGCCTTTGTACGGCTTCTGGTAATAGTGGAGTTGCTGTCGCTAGTTTATTTTGCACTTGAACTTGTGCAATATCAGGGTCAGTTTCAGCGCTAAACGAAAGTGTAAGCGTAGCAGAACCACTCGACTCAGACGTAGATGACATATAAAGCAAGCCATCAAGCCCTTTCATTTTTTGCTCAATAACTTGCGTTACCGTATCTTCAAGTGTTCGTGCAGATGCACCAGGGTACGTTGCAGTAATACTCACTGCAGGTGGTGCAATTGAAGGATACTGCGAAATAGGTAAACTCCTAATCGCCAAAATACCTGCAAGCATCACTACAATAGCGAGTACCCAAGCAAATATCGGTCTATCGATAAAAAATCGTGACATTAAAACTCTCCGTTATTGCGCTTGATCGGCTTTAGCAGACGATTGAATTTCAGATGGGTTCACAGGTGCACCAGGGCGGATTTTTTGTAAACCTTCAACTATTAACTTATCGCCATCACTTAGGCCATCAGTAACAAGCCAATCAGAACCAATCGTTCTATCTACTTTTAATACGCGGCTTTCTACTGTGTTGTCTTTACTGACAACCATTGCTGTTGGTTCGCCTTTTGAATTACGGCTAACACCACGTTGCGGAGCTAAAATAGCACCCGCTTTAACACCTTCCACAATAGAAGCTCGAGCATACATGCCAGGCAGTAATAATTTTTCTGGGTTTGAAAATTTAGCACGCAGTGTTACTGAGCCAGTACTTGGATCAACGGTCACTTCAGAAAACTGTAATGTGCCTTTATGAGGATAAATAGAGCCATCTTCCATAATAAGTTCAACGTCAGTTTGACTAGCCGAATCAACAGTTAGAGCACCTGATGATATTGCTTTTTTAAGTTGAGTAAGCTCATTACTTGATTGTGTTAAATCGATATAAATTGGATCTAACTGAGTTACTGTAGCAAGTGCTGTACTTTGATTGGCACTTACAAGTGCACCCACTGTTACGCTTGATTTACTAATTTGACCACTAATAGGAGAAGAGACGTGGCTGTAATCGAGATTAATTTGCGCTGATTTTAACTGCGCTTTAGCTGTTAATAATTCAGCATTAGCTTGCTTGTATGCGGCATCTGCTTCATCAAAATCTTGTTGGCTCACGGCTTTAATTTTTAAAAGTTCTTTATAACGCGATGCTTTTGATTTAGAGCTGGCAATGCTTGCCTCTGCGCGCGCTACGCTTGCTTCACTTGCTGCTAAGTCTGCTTCAAATGTAGCAGGGTCTATTTGATACAGTGCTTGGCCTTGTTTAACCTCATTACCTTCAACAAATAAACGAGATTGTACAATACCACTTACTTGTGGACGAATTTCAGCAATTTGAAATGCACTAATGCGACCAGGAAGTTCTTTTTTGAGAGTAAGCGCTTGGCTTTTTACTGTAATTACACCCACTGGGACAGCTTTAGGAGCTGAAGCTTGTGACTGCTCAGCAGCCTGATCACAACCAGTTAAAGCAACAGAACCGACGAGGGCTGACAATACAAATAAAGCGATGCGGGAACGCTGCATGTTAAATACCTTTTAGTTTAGAGTGAACGATCATTCTAAATTAAAATGCGCTGATAATGAATCTTAATTAGGAGAAATTTACACAAACTTACACTATTAAGTTCGATATATGTCTTAGGTAGCATTTAATGTTAATTAGATGAAAATAGAATCAAAGCTGTTTGAGAATAAAGCAATTAAACACATTGAAATAATATCTCATTTTAGAAACGAAGTTTTAACGGGCACAAAAAAGCCAAGCAAATATAGCTTGGCCATTTATAAAAACGACTCGCGTCATATCTAATCTTTTAAAGGATATTAGCACTCTGTGGGTTAATAACCCTTGAAACTAACAACTGCTCTACCCTAATTCCCTCTACATCAACAACTTCAAACTTAAAGCCTGAAAAAGTTAAATGCTCTGCACGTTTAGGGATTCGCTTCATACTGTAAATTAAAAATCCAGCGACAGTTTCATAGTGCATCTGATCAGGAAATTCTTCTATATCAAGTACCTTTGCTAAATCGGTAATTGGAGTTAACCCATCTACAAGCCATGAATTTTTATCGCGCTCTATAATTAATTCATCACCTTGATGAGTAATTAAATCACCCATAAACCCTTTCATTAAATCTTTTACCGTTACAATACCTACCGAAAGCGCGTATTCGTTTACGACAACAGCAAATGGCTTTGCTGCGCTTTTAAACGCATTTAAGGCTTCTGATAGGCTTAATGTTTCCGGTAAGTAAAAAACATCTTTATCAATCAGCTCATCGTTTATATTGGCGGCTTCGCCTTTTAGTACTTGTCGTAAAATATCTTTAGATTCAACAGAGCCATGCAATTTATCTAAATTTCCTGACACCACTAAAAAGTGATTATGAGGGTGGTCAATAATTTTGGTCGCAATATCATGGCTAGATTCGTTTAAATCAAAATAGACAATTTGGTCGCGTGGCGTCATTACGCTTGATAAAAACCGCGCTTCTAGGTCAAACACATTACCAATGAGTTCATACTCTTGCTTTTGCAAACTACCATATGCAGCACCCGCTTCCATCATGGCAACAATGTCCTCAGTTGTAACGTTGTCTTCTCGCTCAGCAGGCACTTTAAATAAGCGCAGCACAAAGTTCGTTACCCCATTAAAAAACATCACTAGCGGAGTTAAGGCAAAGGTTACCCAGCGCATTATTGTAACGACTCTAACAGCGACAGCTTCTGGCATGATCATCGCTAAACGCTTTGGCATTAAATCGGCGAACAAGATAAACAGAGATGTAATAGTAAAAAATGAGAATAAAAAGCTAATTTTTTCTAAGTGTGCACCTTGATAAAAAAGCACTAAAACACTTTCAACATAAGGCGATAAAGCCTGCTCGCCCACAATACCACCCAATATCGCAATCGCGTTGAGTGCTATTTGGATCATGGCAAAAAAAGCCCCTGGATTTTCTTGTAGCTTTAATACCGCTGCTGCTTTTATATTTCCTTCATCTGCCATTACTCGCAGTTTTATTTTACGCGACGCTGCAATTGCTATTTCTGACATAGCAAACAACGCACTGATCAAGATCAATAAGCTAATCCCGATTAAATCACCCATTTAACGCTCCAATAAGTTAGCGCTTTTTTAAACAAAAAGCAGCTGGATTATAATCGGTTTTTTAAACGCAGCAATTTATATTTACGAAATATATTTAAGCTATTAATTTTCAATTATTTAAGGGGTAAAACAGTGAGTTTAAAGTGCTTAAATTTTATTAAAGGCAACTTTTAATTGAGAAACTAAAGCCGGATCCATATTTATATTACAGGCAAAAAATAACGGAGACTGAGTTGTATTTAAATCAAGTAATGGTTCTAGTAACTCAAGCTTAGGCTCTGTTTTAACTCGATAGTTAAATTGCTTTTTGTTGAGGATAACAAAATCAAGTATATGGTGACGAGTGCTTATGAGTTTATCTATTTTATCTAGGCTATCGATGAGTAATAAATGCTTGCTTTCACTAAAGCCCCTTTCAAGCAAATAATGATGACTAAAGTTATCACGCAGTACTGCTATTTTGTATTTTTTAGCATCATTGAGAGTGTTTAACTTTATACCTCTGGATTTTAGACCATAAATGGCAGAGTCAAAGCTTTCCAGTTCGCCTACCCAGTTAAACTTACTTTCTCTATTAGGTAATCGAACAATCGAAAATATACAGGTGTTTTTATCGCGTAGCGCTGCATTGTAGGATATGGCCCAACTATGCGCCAACATAGTGTAGTTTATACCTGTACCTTCTAGCGCTTTATGAACTTTTTCGACAGAGCGGCCAACGAGTTTGTTATCTTCATTAATATACTGAAAGTCCGGAAATACTTCCGTTACTATTGTAATTTCAGCTGCATCAACTTTAATACAGCTAATGAACAATAAAAAGATCAACAATTTCATCTAGCGAGGCCTCAACTAACTCATTATATGTATTTAATAAATATAGCTGAGGCTTTATGAACTGCTAGTTTTTAGTCATGTGATGCACACTTATACGCTGATAGTGCTAGTATTTATAGCTTCTACAGCTTACTTGTTCATTGCACTAATTAAAAAGGCTGAAATTTTAGCGCCTTCTCTAAGTGTCGTCTCAGAGCTTGATTGACCAACTAAAGAGCTGTCGGTAAATGGCGCTATCTCCATCATATCTGCACCCGTAATAGGAAACTCATCCGCAATGGCTGATAAAATATCAAGCGCATGCTGAGGCGTTAAACCGTGATGCTCTGGCGTACCTGTGGCGGATGCAAATTCAGCATCAAGTGCATCAATATCAAAGCTTACGTATATTTCATCAACGTTATCGGCTTTTAACTGTGCAATAGCGTCGGCAGCAACCGCTGCTGCGCCGCGTTCAATGATTTCATGTGCCCAGTGCTGTTTAACACCAAAAGTATTTTCCCAATGCGCTTTAGGCTTGCCACTTGAGCGTATACCAAATTGTATTAAATGATGCGGCGCCGGTAAAAACTCTAATATATGTGTACACCACGAGCCAAAACATAAATCAATACCTAAGCGCTCCACAAGTAAATCAGTATGCGCGTCAAAGTGAATAATAGCCGTGCGCTTACCTTGTTCACGTTTTGCTTTTAAGTACGCTTTAGTAAGTGGGTAACTAATTGAGTGATCGCCACCAATACCAAATAATCCTTTATCTTTAAACGTTGCGTAAAAACTGTCGCACACATCTTCAGTGATTGATAACGGGCTTACGTAATAATCGTTATCTTCATCACCATATAAGGCTTTTTGGCAATTAGAAATGGTTGCATCATTTAGGTATTTGTCATGAAGTAAATGTGGGATCACACGTACATCACCCAAATCAAAAGAATGACACTGCGGTTGCTGATCAATTAAAGCTGAGCGCACAAACAACGGCCCCCAGTTTGCGCCGCGTAATATCCCACCGCCACAGTCTGAACTAATACCTAACATAACGGCTTTATGTGGTGAGTTTGGTAATTCGTTTAAAGACTCGCGCCACAAGTTATCAACGTTTTCAGTTTGTCCGTAAAGTTTATTACGCAGTGCGGCTTTGCGCTCTTTTGCAGTATTTACTGTGTATACGCCATCACCCGGTGCGCACAAACAGTGCTCAACTTTGTTTTTAAATGCTTCAAATTGTGTGCTCATAATAAACTCCTTCGGTTTTTATTCTGTACGTAGCTAATTAGTTTTGATTACTTTTGAGTAGTTATGCAAAATCACTAAAAATGCCTAAACTTTAAATAAATGCCACTTTGCTAAATAAGTCAGTGCTTAATATAAGTAAACACGTTAGTTTTTACGTGTTCACTACAAATTTAAATCATTGAATTTATTTGATATTAATGAAAATCTGTAATCATTCATTTAATCGTAGTTACGCGCTTGAGTGATACTTATTATGTCTGCTTGAACATGTCAACAGCGCAACAAGGCTACGTATATAAGTGCTTGAGTGAATATTCATAGTTGGTGAATAAATCAAATTAGCCCTTAAAATTATTAAGGCTTTATTGGAAGAGTTAAGATAAAACGGACAATCGTCCTGTACTTGATAAACGTTTCTAGCAATCATGCTAGATTGACAACAAATTATTATAAAAGGCTTAGCTATGGAAAAGGTATTTCACTTAGGACTATGTATTGACGATCTTAAAGGTGCAAAACTTGCGATTGTACCAGGCGATCCAGATCGTGCAGCACGTATTTCAAAATTCCTAGACAACCCAACCTGCCTTGCTCAAACTCGCGAGTTTCATGTTTATTTAGGTCAATTAAACGGCCACTCTGTGGTTATATGTTCTACAGGTATTGGTGGTCCATCTACGTCGATTGCAGTAGAAGAATTAGCACAACTCGGCGTGCGTAAATTTTTACGTATTGGTACAACCGGTGCAATTCAGCCACACATTAATGAAGGCGAAATTTTAATTAGCCAAGCGTCTGTACGTTTAGATGGAGCTAGCCAACACTTTGCACCACTTAGCTACCCTGCTGTATCTGACTTTTATGCAACACAAGCTATGGTACAAGCATGTAAAAACCTAAATATCGATTTTCATATTGGTATTACTGCATCAAGCGATACATTCTACCCAGGGCAGGAGCGTTACGATACGCACTCTGGTTACGTTCCTAAATCACTACAAGGTAGCTGCGAAGAGTGGCAAAAATTGGGCGTGATGAACTACGAAATGGAATCGGCAACATTATTTACTATGTGTGCAGCCCTTGGATTACAAGCAGCATGTGTAGCAGGCGTACTTGTTAACCGTACTCGCCAAGAAATACCAAATGTAGACCACGGTGAAATTGAGCGTAAATCTGTAGCCGTCGTATTAGAAGCAGCTAAAGTATTACTTGATTAATACAGGTTATAGTAGTCAGTGAGTGAGTTATTTAATTCGATAGAATGGCTCGCTTTAACAAAGCACAGCGCCGGCTGTGCTTTATTGTATGCAAGCCACTATTTAAGTGGTGCGCTAATTACTTTAAGTGCTGGTAAATGCGTAAAACTGGCAAGTACAGCTTTTGCCACTTGCGACTGGTTTTCACGACCCGCTGTTTCGAGCAATGTTATTCCCTTCACCGTACTTTCGTTAAAGCTAAGCCCAGCTAAAAAGAACTGACTTAGTGCACTTTGTAGTGGCGATAAACTTGGACTGTAAGCTGCATTTTCGGCGTAACTTCCGTAAAAATCACCATCACTAAATGTACTTATTTTTACGGCGCTAAAGTTGTGGCTGTAAGGCACATACGCATTAAGTGCAAAACGCGCAAGGGTTTCATCAAGGTCTTCAGCGCTAAAATTACCTTGCTGTGGTTTTGGGTTAAATAAGCTAAATTCGTTACCTAAATCGGTAGGTCCAAATGAATGCGGCAGTAATTCAGCAAGTTTAAATTGCTGATCAGGAAGTAAAATATCAAACTCTTTCGCATCAGCTAGTTCGTTCATAAACTGGCGACAATACCCACAAGGCGCATCGCTAATCGCAATTTTAACTATTTTTTTAGCGCCGTTTAACCATGCGTTATTTATAGCCGATTGCTCTGCATGAACCACTAAACTCAATGCTTGATGATCAAACTCTACATTCGCACCAAAGTAAAAGTTTACCTCACCCTTTTCATCAAGCGCTTTAACAATTGCGCCTACATGAAAATCTGACACTGGCGCAACGGCATACTCAGAAGCTAAAGGCACTAAACCTTGTAGTAATACATCATCAGACACATTTAGCTGTGCACATAACTGTTTAATATTATTAGAATTTAATATGCCACGTTGTGATTTTAATTGACTACGTAATGACGCTGTTTGCGCTACGGTTAATGTGAAGTGCGAATTTGTAAGTGCTATATCTTGCTGTACAGTAAAAGTTGCTGAAGCCATAATATTTTTTAATTATTCAATGGCTAAGTAGTTTAAAAGGTTAGGGTGTTAAATACCAGCCTATTTAACGCAAAAAAAGGGAGCACATCGCGTGCTCCCTTTTAATACCAATAGGTATACCTAACAAAATAAAGTGTTAGCCGGTATTACGCATACCTGCAGCTATACCTGTCATCGTGATCATTAACGCATTATCAATGTCACCTTCGTTTCGTTTTTCCTCTGAGCGAGCACGGCGTAAAAGCTCAACCTGTAATAGGTTAAGTGGATCGGTGTACGGGTTACGTAAACTAATCGACTCCTTAATCCAAGGTTGTTCGGCGAGTAGGCTTTTTTGTGGGCTAAGTGATTGCACCAAGCTAATGGCTTCTTGAAGCTCTTTACGAAGTGTTACACCCAATGGTTTGTACATATCTTCCACCAGCGCATTATCGTAATGCTCACTCAACCAGCAATCGGCTTTACTAAATACCATTTCTAGCATTTCTAGGCGCGATCTAAAGAACGGCCACTGTAGGCTCATTTCGTTGAGTGTTTCTGCGCCGTACTTATTAAGCGCAGCTTTTAAGCCAGTTAACGCACCTAACCATGCAGGAAGCATTAAACGGTTTTGGCTCCACGCAAAAATCCATGGAATAGCACGCAGGCTTTCAACGCCACCATTAGGATTACGTTTTGCTGGACGCGAGCCAAGCGGCAACTTAGACAGCTCAAGCTCAGGCGTTGCCATTCTAAAGTAAGGTACAAAGTTTTCATCGTGGCGAACTACATTACGGTAGTGTTCACACGACTCCTCACTTATTAGCTTCATTACTTCGCGCCACTGCGGTTTTGGTTCCGGCGGCGGTAATAAGTTACTTTGTAGTACTGCACCTGCGTAAATATTTAAGCTTTGCAGTGCTACATCAGGTAAACCAAATTTAAAGCGAATCATCTCGCCTTGCTCGGTTACACGCAAACCACCTTTTAAAGAGCCTGGCGGTTGTGAATGCAGCGCTTGTGCAGCAGGTGCGCCACCACGCCCTACTGTGCCACCACGTCCGTGGAATAAAATAAGTTCAATACCACGCTCATCAGCAAGTTGTACTAATTTATCCATTGCTTCGTACTGCGCCCAACCTGCTGCCATCATGCCGGCATCTTTAGCAGAATCAGAGTAACCAATCATTACATTTTGGGTGTTTTTAATGTGCCCGCGATACCAAACATTATCAAGTAATGTAGTAATTACATCACTGCCTGCGTTTAAATCATCGAGTGTTTCAAACAAGGGTGCTACTGGTAAATCAAAGCTACAGCCGCTTTCTTTTAGCAATAATTGTACTGCTAAAATGTCTGATGCTGTTCGCGCCATCGAAATAATATACAAGCCAAATGTTTGTTCGTCTTGCTTAGCAATAACGTCAAAGGTATCTAGCACTTCTTGAACATCAGGGCTTGGTTGCCAATGTTTTGGAATAAGCGGTCTGCGAGAGTTAAGTTCAGTAAGTAAAAAAGCTTGTTTATCTTGCTCTTGCCATTGGTTGTAGTCGCCTAAACCTAAATAACGAGTCAGCTCAGAAAAAACATCGCTGTGACGAGACGAGTCTTGGCGCACATCGAGTTTAGCTAAACGCAAGCCAAAGCTATTAATACGGTACAGTAAATCAAGCAATAATCCATCAGCAACTACTTTCATATTACACTTTAATAACGAGCGGTAGCAGACCTCTACAGGGTGCTTAAGCTGATTAATATCGGTAATTAAATCTTGTGAATCGCTACGCTTGTTTTTAATTTTAGCGCCCAGGTGAGCCACGGTCTCTGCAACTTGGTTTTTAAGCTTTTTGATCACCGCTCTGTATGGTTCAAAGTCTTGACCTGCCAACTCAATAAGCTCTTCACTGGCGTCTGACATAGAGAGTTCAGCGCATAACGTTTTTAAATCTTGAATATATAAGTTAAGCGCCATCCAACGACCGTGGTCAAGCACCTCTGCTGTAACCTGCGATGTTACAAATGGATTTCCATCACGGTCTCCACCCATCCAAGATGTGAACTCAATCGGGCTGTAATCTTTTGGTAGCTCTAAACTTAATTGCTCTTTAACATTGGCTGAAAATTCACGTAAAAAGCGCGGAACAGCGTGCCAAAGACTGTTTTCGATTACCGCATAACCCCATTTAGCTTCATCAACTGGCGTTGGGCGAGAGCGACGAATGTCGTCGGTATGCCAAGCCTGGCTAATAAGCTGTTCAATACGATTTAAAATAGCGTCTCGCTCTAGCGGTAAGTTATCTTTTCGCTCTAATGACGCTAAGCAATCACTTAGTTCAACATGTTTGTTAATAATAGTACGGCGCGTCACCTCGGTTGGGTGGGCGGTTAATACTAAGTTTATGTGGAGTTTTGAGAGTGTTTCGGCCAAATGATTACTATCTAGCTGGCCTTGTTCTGCTTTTGTAACTAACGTTTTTAATGTTTGAGTGAGAGGGTTTTGTTGACCAAGGCCAACGTCATTAAAACGCGAAACGGTATGAAATTGTTCTGCTACATTAGCAAGGTTTAAAAAATGATTAAATGAACGGGCAACCGGCAAAAGCTCTTCATCACTAAGCGCATGTAAAACGTCTATTAGCGCTTGTCTGTCGTCTTCATTACCACTGCGAGATGATTTAGATAAAGCTCGAATTTCTTCTACTTTATCTAAAATAGCTTGGCCTTGAGCATCCTTAATAGTTTGTCCTAGTAATTGCCCAAGTAAATTTACATTACCTCGCAAGGCGGCATATTGTTCACTCATTTCTCATTCTCCTTTGTTTCGTAGGACACTATTAATATCATCATGAAGAGATATTTAATAGATCCATTTGCAATGTCTTGTCGTAAAAAAGTATATATAAAATAATCACAAAGCAATTACATGATCATTTTTTACGATGGAAACTGCCCTCTTTGCAGCACCGAAATGCAGCAACTAAAACACGCAGACTCTAAAAATCTAATTACGCTTGAAGATCTTAACGCGAGCGACTTTAGTGAACGCTACTCGTATATTGATAAAGACAAAGCAATGAACTACCTGCAAGCCCAAAAGCAATCAGGTGAAATGATTTACGGGCTTGATGTAACGTACGAAGCATGGAAAATAGTGGGTAAACACAGCTGGTTGAAAATTTTTCGCTTGCCAATAATTCGCTTTTTCGCTGACTGCGGATACCTGCTATTTGCTAAGTATAGGCACCCCATCAGTCGCTTTTTAATGCCAAATACTCAGTGCAGTAACGGCCAATGTGGACTAAAAGCAAAAGGTGATAAATGAAAACCATTGTTTTATTCGGCGCAAGCAGTGCCATAGCAAATGCATATATAGAACATTTACAAATAAACACGCCTACTCATCAGATAGTTTGTATTAGTTTAAAAAGTATTGAATCTGACTCAAGTGTTGTCCACCTGCATACTGACTACACAAAACAAAGTTTAGCGCGCGTTACTAATTACCTAAAAGAGCAAAATGCCGATATACAACAAGTTATTATATTCAATGGTACACTGCACAACGAAACCCATATGCCCGAAAAAAAGCTGGAGGATTTAGACGCTGAGTATTTTAGCCAACTTCTCAATTCAAACACCCTAACTCCCCTACTTTGCTTGCAGAGTATTTTGCCGCTCTTAACACATAAAACGCACTGTACTATTACAGCACTCAGTGCGCGTGTGGGCAGTATTAATGACAATAAATTAGGCGGTTGGTATACGTATCGCGCCTCTAAGGCTGCTCTTAACATGCTATTTAAAACCGCAGCGATTGAGCTTTCACGCCGAGCTAAAAATACCAAGCTCGTTTTATTTCACCCAGGGACTACTGATACTGCGCTTTCAAAGCCATTTCAAAAAAACGTACCCGCTGGAAAACTCTTTACAGCTGAATTTGTAGCTAAGCAGCTTTTTACACTTACTTTTAATAACCCTCATTTAGAACTCAATGGTGAGCCTGCCTACTTAGATTGGCAAGGCGAAACCATACCGTGGTAAGGACCTTTAATGCATTTTACTAAAGAGCGCATAAACGCACTTGAAAAACACACTCGTACTCATTTAATTAATTCGCTTTCGGGTTTTAAAAGCGCCAACCTAATTGGCACGCAAGACAAACAAGGCAATACTAATCTCGCCATTGTTAGCTCTGTTATTCATTTAGGGGCTCATCCGCCGCTAGTTGGCATGATAATGCGCCCAAATAGCGTGCCTCGACATACGTTCGAAAACATAATCGAAACCGGTAGTTACACCATTAACCAGGTTAATAAAGCTATTTATAAGCAAGCTCATCAAACATCAGCCCGCTACGACAAAGACGAGTCGGAATTTGCGGCGACAGGTTTAACGCCCGAATACTTAAACGACTTTGCAGCGCCTTTTGTTAAAGAAAGCCGCTTAAAGTACTCGGTTAAATTTGTAGAAAACCAACATTTAGCCGTTAATGGTACAGAGCTTGTAATCGGTGAAATCACTGATGTGTATTTAGATGAAGTAGCACTTCAAAGTGATGGATTTTTAGATTTACAGGCTATTGAAACGGTGGCAGTAACCGGGCTTGATAGCTACCACACAAGTAATAAACTCACGCGCTTACCTTACGCTAAAAAATAATATGCCATTTTAAGAGGCTATAAACTAATAGCCTCTTATCGCATAACATTGAATTTTACCTTGGTATTAATCACACTAGCTAAAAATCCAAGGAGAAAAATATGACCACCATCGGTATTGGTACTCAATCAAGCGAGCAAGCGCTGGCAAGCCTAAGTAACATGACGCAAACGCTGATCCCTATCGCAGCTGACGAACATTTAGAGCGCATAGCCAAGGCGCAAGCGTATATGCTAGCAAACAACATAGATGCAATTTATTTAAACGCTGGCACCAACCTTACCTACTTTACAGGCATGAAATGGTACGCGAGCGAACGTATGGTTGGCGCGATATTACCCGCCCTTGGTGAAGTACAATACATTGCGCCTTATTTCGAAATTGGTTCACTAAACGGGTTTAAAGTAATAGATGGGCCTATTCATGGGTGGCAAGAGCACGAAAATCCTTATGCACTTTTTGTCGAAGTGTTAAAAAAACTAAACATTAATGAAAACGCAACTATTGGCATTGATGAAAGCGCACAATTTTTTATATTCGACGGCATTAATAAAGCGCAAACGGGTTTAACACTCATAAACGCACAACCTGTAACGGCGCATTGCCGTATGCATAAATCAGTTCATGAACTTAGCTTAATGCAACGCGCGATGGACATGACCTTAGCCGTACATCAAGCCACAGCAAGCATGCTTTATGAGGGAATAACCACCACCGAAGTAGAAGCTTTTATTAAGCAAGCACACCAAAAAGTGGGTGCACCAGGTAACTATTTTTGTATTGTTTTATTTGGTGTTGCAACGTCTTTCCCGCACGGTGTTAAAGGTGCCCAAATACTTAAAAAAGGCGATATGGTACTAATTGATACTGGCTGTAAAGTACACGATTACCTATCAGATATAACCCGTACCTATGTATTTGGCGAACCAACAATGCGCCAACGGATGTTTTGGGATCATGAAAAAGCAGCGCAAATGGCCGCGTTTAATGCAGCTAAAATTGGTGCTACGTGCGAAGACGTTGACGCGGGCGCACGTAACTATTTAGCAGCGCAAGGGCTAGGCCCGCAGTACCAAACACCGGGTTGCCCACACCGAACGGGGCACGGTATTGGGCTAGATATTCACGAATGGCCATACTTAGTTGGCGGTGATAAAACCCCACTTGCCCCAGGCATGTGCTTTAGTAACGAGCCAATGTTAGTTATACCCGATGAATTTGGCGTGCGTTTAGAGGATCATTTTTACATGACCGACAACGGCCCTCATTGGTTTACACAACCAAGTTATAGCATTGACGACCCATTTGGGCTTAACGCTTAAAACTGAATACCTTCAAGAGCAGCTGTTTAGCTGCTCTTTTTAGTTTGGTATTGATAAAGTGCAGTTCATCCCAATATCCCCTGTTATACCAAAGCAATCCTCAAAAGGATAAATATGAAAAATTTTAAAATTGATATCGTTTCAGACGTAATGTGCCCTTGGTGTGTAGTGGGTTATAAAAACCTAGAAACTGCACTAGAGCAACTCAAAGACGAAATGAGCGCAGATATTACGTGGCATCCTTTTGAACTAAACCCAGATATGCCAATTGAAGGTCAAGACTTAAACGAACACTTAATGCAAAAGTACAACTTAAGTGAAGAGCAAGGCGACGAAAATCGTAAAAATATGTTCGAAGCCGGTCAGCGTGCTGGGTTTACCTTTAATTTTGATGGCAAACGCATCATGATCAACAGCTTTGATTTGCATCGTTTATTAATGTGGGCACGTGAAGAAGGTAAGCAAACCGAATTAAAACTCGCCTTTTTTGAAGCGCACTTCACTGATTTAAAATACTTAAATCAAGAAGAAGCACTACTCGACGTTGTTGAAAAAGTAGGTCTTGATAAAGAAACTGCGCGCGGTATTCTACATTCAGACAAATACGTACAAGACGTACGCCAAGAGCAAGACAACTTTAAACAAATGGGTATTACTTCAGTACCTACGTTTATCATAAACGATAAATATGCACTTACTGGCGGACAACCAAGCGACTCATTCATTCAAGCACTAAAACAAATTAGTGAAGAAGAAGCTAAGCAAGACGCTTAATACACAAATATAGTTTAAAATTAAGAAAGGCTGCACATTGCAGCCTTTCTTGTTTATTCATCAGTTCAAAAACAATACAAATTTATTATTTACCTTGAATCTCTTTTGGTGTCATTATAGAAACGACATCTAACAAATCGATAATCATACCTACAAAGGGATTTATAATGAAATATATAATTACAACATTGACGTCACTGTTTCTTTTAACCGCTTGTTCGACAACACATCTACCTGATAGCCCTAACGCTACACTGATAATGCCCAGTCCTGCGGAGTATCCAATTAAAAGTGTCCGTGAAAAAATTGAAGGTAGTGTGACAATGTCTTTTGATGTAGATACATCTGGTAAGCCAGTTAATATTAAAGTGATTAAAGCTGAGCCTGTGAAAATTTTTGATAAAGCAGCGATTCGCTCTCTTTCTAAATGGCGTTATGCACCTAAAGTAGTTAATGGTATTGCGGTAGTTGATGAAGACTTAGAAATGACTATAGATTTTAATTTAGCAAAATAATAACTAACTAAAACTAAAAAAGCTGCACATTGCAGCCTTTTTCTATACAGCGAAAGTTACTTCTTTACTTAAAAGTAAACTAAGTACGATAAAGTACTTTAATTACATGCCAGCCAAATTTAGTTTTAACTAGGTGGGGTTCTAAAATTGCGCCTTTAAATGCAATTTTGTCAAACTGTGGAACCATTTGTCCGCGTCTAAATTCACCTAAGTCACCGCCTTTTTTACCCGATGGGCATGACGAATACTTTTTAGCTAAGGTTTGAAATTTTGCACCTTTACCTAATTGCTTAATAATATCTTCTGCAATTTCTTTGTGCTTAACCAAAATGTGAAGTGCATGTGCTGTGTTTGCCATGAAAAAAGCCTTTTATACCGTTAGCTAAAATTAAACGCGGCGATTTTAACACAACCTCATAAACCTAGCATCTACTTATACTGCAGTGTATTAATGCCTAATTTATAAATAATGTTTAGCATCATCTGGGTTGGAAATTCTGCAATACTGATATTTTCCAAATAAGGTATAGCGGTTTAAAGCAACCCTATCGTATAACCAATTATTAAAACTATTTGGCAAAATACTAAATACGTTTGCTAGCTTGTATGGGTAACCTAGCTGCTTAACAACATTAAAAAAAGCATGGCTTTGTGTAAATGCTTTACCATTTTCAACAAGCACCATTGAAGCGTATTCACTGGTTGAAAAACCAAAGTGTGTTAACAACAGTTCTCCTTTTGAAGATTGCACGCTGCATAATTTAAAAATAGTATTTTTATCGTGAGCAATAATAAAATTACACCACGCGCTGCACAGCTTACATTGCGCATCAAATAAAATAACTTTTTGGTTTTGCATTAATATAGCTGCATCATCGCTCATATCACTTTCCTTAAATTAAGTACTAAATTACTGCTGCACCGGCTTTTTTTGTAATTTGCGCTGCAAAGTACGTCTATGCATATTAAGTTGCCTTGCGGTAACCGACACATTGCCATTATTACTGTGTAATACTTGTTGAATATGCTCCCACTCTAAACGCTCCGGCGACATAACCGCATCATCAATAGCACTCGATGCCGATGCCACAGGCTCAGTGTTAAGCGCTTTTAATAAAGTTGCCATATCAACCGGCTTAGTAAGGTAATCGTTTGCGCCTAAACGCATTGCCTCTACTGCGGTTGCTATACTTGCAAACCCAGTTAGTAAAACAATATGAGCCTGAGTGAGCAAACTACGCAGCGGTTTTATGAGTGCAAGTCCGTTATCGTCGCCCAGTTTCATGTCTAATAAAACAAAGTCGGGCAATAGTTTACGCGCGGTAAGTAACGCATCACTTTGATTATGCGCCACCTCACAGGTAAAGCCCTGTTTAGTTAAACGCCTTGCCAGTGTGCTGGCTAAATTAATGTCGTCTTCAATTATAAGTAACTTCATGAGGCGTTATTCTCAGTGTTTACAATAGCGAGTTTAACTTTGGCGACAGCGCCGCCATCTGCATGGTTAAACAAGGTAAGTGAGCCATTTAAACGCTCAAAAGTAACGTTTGATAAAAGCACAGCAAGCCCCATTCCTTGATCGCTTGGCATAAGTTGCCCGCCAAGCTCTGCTAATTGCGATGATGAAAAGCCACGGCCAAAATCGCGAATTAACAAGTAAACGCATTCACTATGTAAGTTATCTTGCTGCCAACTCAGCTCTAATTGAGTTTGGCCTTGTTTTTGATTAGCGAGCGCGGCATTTTGCAATAAATTTAAAATAGCAGGCAATAACATCGCATCACTCAATAGCGTTGCCGCAATAGGTGGCGTTATCCATTTAATGTGCTGATCAGGGTATTGCAGTAAAAGCGTATCTGTAATTTGCGTTTGCAGTTGCTTTACGGTGGTATGCTCTTGCGAATTTTTAAGGCGTAATTGCTCTGAGAGTTTTCTAAAGTCGTTAAGTTGCGTACTACACTGAGTAAGCGGCGCTTGCATGTGCTTAACAATAGGGTTGTTTGGCTGGTCTTCTAATAACTCTTCAAACAATAGCTGTAAATTTGCAATTGGGGTCGCTAGTTGATGGGTGATTTGTGCAGCAGCCCCATCAAGGGTAACAAGCTGTTCATTACGCAATTGTTTTTCACGCACGTTTGCAATAATTCGCTCTCGCTCTTTAAGTGCCCTGCTCATTGCGCCAATAACGAGGGCAATTACGCTGGCACTTAAAACAAAATTAACCCACATGCCAATAAAATGACCACTCATATTCATTTGATGCATACTGTGATCGGGCATCTTTATAAGTAGCAAACTGTATGCGGCAATGGCTAATACCGCAATATAAGCTAATCCTTTTTCTCGCAGCGTAACAGCAGCGATCATTATTGGGAGCAATAACAGCGAAACAAATGCATTAGTTGCACCGCCGCTTAGCGATAGCAAAACCGTTAAAAATAATACGTCTGCAGTTAGCTGCATCAACATACCCAAAGGTTTAGCACGGCTTACATTTCGATAAGCAAATAGGCTAATAAGCTGAAACACAGCCTCAACGGCAATAACAATAAGTAAAGGCAGTAATGCAATTTGATGTTCTAGTAAAAAATAAACGCTAAGTACCGCAATTAATTGCACGGCAATCGCGCCGCTTCGCAGCATTAATAATCGACTAATGGTGGGGTCGGTACGCATTAACAACAGGTTATTGCCCAATCAAATGTTTAATAAGGTTATTTTAACGGTTATATGATTTTTAATCATCATCCATCGAAATTGAAAACGGCGCACAAGGCGTTCCTTGGTGAAACACCATTTTCCATTGTTCATTACTTTTACGCCAAAGCGACATACGCAATGAATAATTAAACTCAGCGCGAGCAGAGCGCCTAAAAGCAGCTTGGTAACTAAGTTGCACTACATCATCGCTCAGCATTCGGCCCTTAAAATGCTGATTATAAAACTGTGGCACAACCTCGGTAGGTAAGCGGGTAAGTACTTGGTATTTATTAAATGTAGTGCCATTGGCAGCAATTTCGATAAATTCATCATCGAGTAAAGCATCTAATGCGCGCTCAGATTGGCGAACTTCTGGGTCTAGTAACTGGCGCTCAGCGTCAATCAAATGATTAAACAACGACACTTTTATTTTGCTGCTCATAACCTTCCCTATTGTTTATAAACTTGCCCGGCTTTCATAACAAATTGCACGTTTTTAAGTACGTCGATATTTTTAAGCGGTGAGCCATTCACACTGATAATATCTGCTTGTTTACCAACACTCAAGTCGCCAATGAGTGCGCTTTGCCCCAGCAGTTTAGCTGCATGTATGGTTGCTGATTTAATAGCTTGGGCTTCGCTCATTCCATTGTTTACCATTAAACTAAACTCGTTAGCATTGAGCCCATGACGCGACACCCCAGAGTCTGTTCCAAAAGCTATATTAACCTTGTTTTTCAGTGCAAGTTTAAACGAAGCCTGCATTTTTGGAGTCACTTCACGCACTTTGTCGGCTATTGCCGGTAGCATATTTGAGTTTGTAAGCACCTCTTCACTTACCGTTGCACCCGCTAAAAGCGTCGGTACTAAATAAGCCCCCGTTTTTTTAAATAACTTTATTGCCTCTTTATCTAAATAAGAGCCATGCTCAATAGAATCTACACCGGCTTTTAAGGCCGCTTTTATACCTTGTGTACCGTGTGCATGGGCTGTAACTTTACGTCCTAAGTGGTGAGCCGTATCAACAATTGCAATCAGCTCTGCATCTGTAAGTTGTTGGTTAACCCCAGCAGCGGTATTACTTAGTACTCCACCCGTGGCAGTAATTTTAATTACATCAGCACCACTTTTAATTACCTCGCGTACCGCACGGCTACAATCATCCGCGCCATTACAAATACCAATCCCGCCTGTAACCGCATCTGTAATATCTTTTCGATAACCGTGCATATCTGCGTGTCCACCGGTAGGCGATATTGTATTACCCGCTGCAAAAATGCGAGGGCCGTTAATATCATTTCGCTCAATAGCGCGTTTTAGCGGAAATATTACTTTGTGATCGCTACCTAAATCTCGCACTGATGTAAAACCCGCATCGAGCGTACGTTGTAAATATTTAATTGAGCGCAAAGCATAATCGGCATCATATTCTGTTGCCCAGCGGTGAGGATTTGCTTTAGCATCTCGCTCAAACGTAACGTGAACATGCATATCAATGAGACCAGGCATTACAAATTGATTTTTAAGATTGATAATATAGGCATCAGGTAGGTTAAGTTCTGCTTTTGTGAGGTAGCCGTTTTTAATGGCTGTTATTGTGTTATCTGTTATGACTAACGTTTGCTCTGTTTTTACTTTTTGATCTTCGGATGCAAGTAAACTGCCCGCATAAATAATTTTATGCTGTTGAGCAAAAGCCCCATTTGTTATTAATGCCAGCGTTATTGCAGTGAATGTTGTTATTAGTGTTGTTTTCATACTTGCTCCTTTTTTATACTAGCATTACCTTAAATAACCTGTAATTGCGAATATTTACGATACAAAGCATGCTATAAACTAGTCTTGAAAGCCGTTTTTTGGTATAACTCCCCCATTAGTAACACATGTCAGACCACCTTAAGAGAACATACTATGCCTTACGCACATATCACTGGTTGGGGTAAATGCATTCCACCAGCAAGCATTAGCAACGATGAAATTAGTGAAATAGTTGATACCACCGACGAGTGGATAACCACGCGTACTGGCATTAAATCTCGCCGAGTGAGTCATGTAAGTACCGCTGAGCTGGCAACCGTTGCTGCTAAGCATGCTATTGCGTGCGCAGGCATTGATCCTAAAGATATTGATTTAGTGATATTAGCAACCTGTACACCTTCTACTGTTGTGGCAAATACCGCCTCACAAGTGCAAAAAAACATTGGTGCAACAGGCGCTGCCGCAATGGATACAAACGCGGCATGTTCGGGCTTTTTATATGCATTGCAAGCTGCTACAGCACAAATTCAAGCGGGTATGATCAAAAAAGCAGTCGTCATTGCCGCTGAACGTATGACCTGGTATGTAAACTGGGCACGTCGCGACAGCGCTGTTTTATTTGGCGATGGCGCAGGTGCAGTAATACTTGAAGCTGCCGATACCCCAGCGGGTTTACTTGGTACCAAAACCGGTTGTGACAGCGAAGACCGCGATATTTTACACATCACCAACTTTGGTAGCGATTTAAATAAGTATGAGCCAATTGGTCCTTCTGATTTATTATTTGAAGGCCGTGAAATTTTTAAACGTGCTGTAAAAGGCATGAGCGAAGCGTGCGACGATGTACTTAAACAAGCCGATTTAAGCCTTGACGACATTAATGTACTCGTTCCACACCAAGCTAACTTACGTATTATTCAGGCTATTCAGCATCGCTTAAAAGTACCTGACGAAAAAGTAATGGTTAACATTGGTGAGTATGGTAATACCTCTGCTGCGACTATTGCTATTGCGTTATGTGAAGCGGTTGAGCAAGGGTTAATTAAACCGCATTCAAACATTATGTCTGCTGCATTTGGTGCAGGCCTTACGTGGGCTGCAAGTTACATAAAATGGGGCGAACGTGTAACGCCTATTAGTGTAAGCGATGCTGCTTTACCGCCGTGTGATCAAACAGGTTTAGAGCTTGTAGCACCGGCCGTTAAAGCATGTAAAGAAGCGCAGCCTAGCTAACACAACATGTAATAAGCCACATTTAAAACGCACTTATTTAAGTGCGTTTTTGCTTTTTAAGGAATTAAATTTGAAACTTTTAGGTATTCATCACGCTGCGATTATTTGCAGTGACTATACACGTTCTAAACACTTTTATAGCAATGTACTTAAACTTAACGTTATTAATGAGCACTTTAGAGCTGATCGTAATTCATATAAATTAGATTTAGCCATGCCCGATGGTAGCCAAATAGAGCTATTTTCGTTTAATGGATCGCCCGTAAGACCCAGCTATCCCGAAGCACAAGGCTTAAGACATTTAGCTTTTAAGGTAGCGGATGTACAGATTGCAAAAACGTATTTAGAGTCGTGCGATGTAAACGTTGAGGATATTAGAGTGGATGAAATAACCGGCAAAAAGTTTACCTTTTTTGCCGATCCAGATAACTTGCCACTTGAGCTTTATGAGGTTTAAAACTCATAAGCTCAAGTTCTTACTATTGAATCAAAAACTTATTTATTAAAACGATTTTGTAAGTAGTTAAATACAGCACGAATACCTAATGCTTCACCACCCGTTGGACGACCTGGTAATGCACGTAAGTTCCACGCCATTACATCAAAATGTACCCACGGTGTTGTTGGTTCAACAAATTCTTTTAAGTAAAGCGCTGCGGTAATAGCACCACCAAACGGTGTACTTGCACAGTTTGCCATATCGGCTACATCACTTTTTAGTAAGTTTTTGTATTGCTCAAACAGCGGAAGTTGCCAAACAGGATCATGGACACTTAAACCTGCATCAATAATGCCATTTGCTACACCGCGCTCTGTTGAGAAAAAGCCCGGAAGCTCCGTGCCTAACGCAACACGACATGCACCCGTGAGGGTAGCAAAATCAATAATTAGCTCAGGATTATCGTTTTGTGCTTCGCTTAATGCATCACACAATACTAAGCGGCCTTCAGCGTCGGTATTATCAATTTCGACCATAATGCCTTTGCGTGTTTTAACAACATCGCCCGGGCGAAATGCATTTCGCGATACCGCATTTTCAACCGCAGGTACAAGCACTCGTAATCTAATTGGTAAGTTAGCTGCCATAATAAGCTGCGCTAGTGCAATTACGTGCGCCGCGCCGCCCATGTCTTTTTTCATGTTACGCATGCCAGAGCTCGGTTTTAAATCAAGTCCGCCTGAGTCAAAACATACGCCCTTACCGACTAGTGTAATTAATGGAGCATCTGTCGCGCCCCATTTTAAATCAAGTAAACGCGGTTTATTTTCGCTTGCACGACCCACCATGTGAATAGTCGGGTAGTTTTGCTCTAGTAACTCATCGCCAACCCACTGTGAAAATTCGCCATTGTAAGTTGCAGCTAAATCTTCCATAACTTGCGATAAGTGTTGCGGCATCATATCTACCGCTGGGGTATTAACTAAATCACGTGCAAGTGTAATGGCATCAGCTTGTTGGCTAATGCGTTCATATAACGCTTTATCGCTAATGGCTAATTGCGCCTTTGCCGTTGGCTTTTCTTTGTATTCACTAAATTCGTAACCACCAAGTACAAACCCTAAAGCAACCTGCTCTACAAAAGCGCTGTCGCCTTGAATTTGATAAGTACCTGTAGGAAGTGTATTTGCTAAATTACCCGCAGCCCAAAAATCATCGCTGCTTTGCATTAAACAAAATACCTGGCTTAACTCGCCCGTTTTAGCATCAGGAATTAAAGCAACACCTTGCTTTTCAAAACCTGTATTAGTTAACCAATTTTGTATAAATGCAGGCTGCTGTGCTTGCCAGTCAGATAATTCGTTTTTAAGAATAAAAGATAAAGGAATACCAGAAGATGTATGACGTAGTAATGCACTCATTAAAAAGCTCATATAATATAAAAATGGTACTTAAGAGCATATCAATAAGCGCACCTAAAAGGTATCGCTAATTTGAAGGGATTTTAGCTACTTTTTTAAGCTATTTTTAGATTCTTGCTTTTGATTTTCTTGATCTATTTTAGCATCTAGTTCTTTAATAGATTTGTTCATATTAAACGAACTTGGCAGTACATCAACTCCCACCAAACTCCCTAATTTAACAACTAAAGGAATTGTAAGCGGAGCAAAAGGTAATACAGCAAATACACCGAGCCCTAACCCTTTTAAAATATCAACAAATTGCTCATTTGCGCGTTTTAACTCTTCTTTACTTGTGTGGCCTTGAGTGTAACGCCTATAAATAGAGAGCATTTCTTTAGTTTCTTGTTTTTCTTGGGCGAGTGCGATTTTAAGCGCCACCATAGCACGGCGAAAACGCAGCTGTTGGCGTTTTTTACTAATTTTAACTACCCGCCAAGGTGCACGGTGAATAACTTTATATAATCGCATAACTTTTATTTTCACACAGCAGCACAGGTTCACAAAGAATAATTTACTTTCAACACCCTTTAACTTACCCTTTGCACCAAATTAGTATTAAATACATACAACAATGCAGAATATAACAAATCAATTACCGCAAAAACCTGAAAAACCAAAATCTGATGAATGTTGCGGTGGTGGCAGTTGCTGTCCCTGCGTATGGGATGAATACAAAGAAAAATTAGCAGCTTGGCGGTACGCACAAAACATTGAAAACCCCACAAAAAAAGATACAAATAAATAACATTTAAATGCAGTTAGCGCATTAATATTCCCCTCAATAGCCTTATTTGCACTTATTTAGTTCATTTTAGTTTTACTTTGCACCACTGTTGCATTTTTTCTTAAATTGAATCTTTTTGTTATCAAACGGTTAATTAGTAATTGCCCTTCCTGTTTTTTATCTATAGTCTGTAGATAGGACTTCACAAAAAGTAAGCTTAATTGATTAGGCTTTTGAGCTAAAACCTCAAACTTATGTGAAACAAAAAATTAAGTTAAAAACAAATGATGTGAAATTCACATCAAAAATAAGAATTATTCTAACTGGGGAAAATTAGAATGAAATTAAAAAGTAATGCGCTAAACCAAGCAATCAAATTTGCTTTAGCTACAACCACTGCAGGGTTATTTATTTCTGGATCTGCTATTGCGGCAGACGAGCAGGAACAAACTAAAGTAAATAAAAACGTTGAGAAAATTGCCGTAGTAGGTACGCGTTCAGCTCCTCGTTCAATAGGTGACTCACCGGTTCCAATCGACATTATTGGCGGCGAAGAGCTTGAAAAGTCAGGTAACACTGACATGCTTGAACTTTTAAAAGGTGCAGTACCATCGTTTAACGTACACCAAAACCCTATCAGTGATGCGGCTTCTCTTGTTCGTCCAGCTAACTTACGTGGTTTACCGTCAGACAGCACATTGGTTCTTTTAAACGGCAAACGTCGTCACCGTGCTTCTGTAATCGCATTTTTAGGCGGTGGTATTAACGATGGCGCGCAAGGCGCAGATATTTCAGTTATTCCAAGCATTGCGATTAAACAAGTAGAAGTACTTCGCGATGGCGCGGCTGCGCAGTATGGTTCTGATGCAATCGCCGGTGTAATGAATTTCCAACTAAAAGACGCGTCAGAAGGCGGTAAATTAGAAGTTCGCCACGGCCAGTTCTACGAAGGTGATGGCGATACAACTCAAGTATCGGGTAACATTGGTTTACCGTTTACCGACAATGGTTTTGCTAATTTAAGCTTTCAATATAAAACAGCTGATGCAACAAGCCGTTCAGTTCAACGTGCCGATGCTGCAGCACTTTCAGCTGCCGGTGTGCCTGATGTATCTTCTCTTGCACAAGTATGGGGTGCACCAGAAGTAGATGACGATATTACTATTTTTGGTAATGTGGGTTTAGAGCTAACAAACGACTCTGAATTTTACATGTTTGGTAACTACTCTGAACGTGATGTACGTGGCGGTTTTTATTACCGTAATCCGCAAACTCGTTCTGGTGTTTACTCAAATGATGGTGGCGAAACATTACTTGTTGCCGACACAACACCTGATATGAGTGCTAACTGTCCAACTATCACAATAACAGACGGCAATGTACTAGATGATCCTGCTTACATAAATGGTGTAGCAAACAACCCAGATTGTTTTGCCTTTAATGAGATGCTTCCAGGTGGCTTTACACCTAACTTTGGCGGCAACATTACTGATACTTCTTTAACTATTGGTACTAAAGGTCGATTCACTGGTGGCTTCTTAAAAGATACTTACTATGACTTAAGCGGTACTGTTGGCTTAAATGAATCACGTTACTTTATTTACGACACGGTTAATGCCTCTTTAGGTGCAGATACACCACGAGACTTCAGCCCGGGTAAATACGAACAGCTAGAGAAGAACTTTAACTTTGATTTATCAAAAGGTATCGACTTTGGTTTAGCTTATGATGTAAACATTGCCGGTGGTTTTGAGTGGCATGAAGAAACATTTACTATCGTCTCTGGTGATGAAGCATCTTACACAGCAGGCCCTTTAACAGAACAAGGCTTTGGTATTGGCTCTAACGGCTTTCCTGGTTTTAAACCATCACAAGCGGGTGAATTTTCTCGCCGTAACTATGCAGCATATGTTGATGTTGAAGCACCGTTTACTGAAGACTTTTTAATGGGCGTAGCACTTCGATTTGAAGACTACGACAGCTTTGGCACTACCACTAACTACAAAGTAATGGCTCAATACCATTTAACTGAAGACTTAAACGTGCGTGGTTCTGTAAGCAGTGGTTTCCGTGCACCAACGGTTGGTCAAGCTAACGTAAGTAATGTACAAACAAGTTTAGATGGCGGTGTATTACAAGATTCAGCGCTTCTTCCACCAACAAACCCAATTGCAGTGCAATTAGGTGGTACAGAGCTTGAGCCGGAAGAATCACAAAGTTATACGCTTGGTGCTGTATACACAATTGGCGAATTATTTTTAACGCTTGATTACTACAACATCCAAGTAGATGACCGTATTAGCCAATCAGATAAAATCAACTTAAGCCAAGCAGACAAAGATACCCTTGCAGCAGCAGGAGTACCTAATGTACAAGGTCTTGCTCAAGTAAGCTTTTTTACAAACGACTTTGACACAACAACACAAGGTATCGATTTAGTTGCAAACTACACTGCTGAACTAATGGGCGGTAGCTCTACCTTTAGCCTTGCATATAACTGGAATGATACTGAAGTAACTAAATTTAGTGAGATTACAGGTGCGTTTAAAGTTAAACGCTTAGAAGAGGATTTACCTAATCATCGTGCAACGTTCACATTGTCTCAACAATGGGAATCAGTTTCTGCATTTGCTCGTGCAAACTACTACGGCGAATACCAAGGTGTTCACGTTGATTATGATGCAACAGCTAAAACAGCAGATGCTGCAGTCACTATTGATGCTGAAGTAACTTACTTCTTAAATGAATCAGTTAGCTTCTCAGTAGGTGCTCAAAACTTATTCGACCAAGATGCTGAAAAACTTGATTTTGCAGATGCAACGGGCATCCCTAATAACAACTGGGGTGGTCAGTTCTACGAAACATCTCCGTTTGGTATTAACGGTGGCTTTTACTACGCTAAAGCAACATATACTTTTTAAACTATTTTCATGAAGAACCAAAGGCGAAATGTTAAAGACATTTCGCCTTTTTAATTTTATAGTTAATAAAAATAATAATGAACAATACCAATTGCATTGAATAAGTGTTCTATTATAGCGCTCAGAAAATAGCGTAATAACAAGGCGAAAACTATGATATATAGTTGCTCTATATGAATAATTTTTAACGCAGTGAGTACGCTATTTAATGCGATAGAATGATTATTTTTTTAATAAAATTGGTATAACTATGCTACTTGAAAAAGCCAACCAACTACTGCAACAAAATAAACTCAAAGAAGCCGAGTTCCATTTTAAAGCAATTTTAAATAGTAACCCTGAAAATGGTGAGGCTTTATTTGGCTTAGGCAGAATTGCCTTACGACTAGAACGTTACGACGCTGCTGTATACCTACTCCAAAAAGCTTGTGAGCGCTTGCCTCATATGCTTGAACCATTACATGCCCTTGCTGATGCATTTAACGGTGTTCATTCGCCAAACGATGCACTAACGGTGCTTGAATACGCAAAAAAATTAGCAAGTCATAATCCAGAACCTCATTATTACTTAGCACAGCACTATTTAACACATGGCGAGTTAGATAAAGCTCATACAACTTTTGCTCATGCACTCAGCATTGGTGTATACCCTGTAACAGCCTATATTTTATTTGAACTTGTACAATTAGGTCGCTTTGATAAAGAACATAATTATGTAAGTAATTTGCACCACTTATTAACTCAAACGAGTAATTTACGTTTAAAAATGGTGTGTTACTACGCATTAGCAAACAGTTACGATGCACTTGAGGATACCGAGCAAGCATTTAATTATTTTATATTGGCGAATAAATTACAAAAAAAATTAAGTGAATTTAACACTAAAGATTTAACCCCTTTTTACGATGAAATAATAAAATACAACACCGAGGAGTTTATAGCCTCTGCCGATAAAAAGTTTACGGGTAATATCACGCCTGTATTTATTATTGGCATGCCTCGTAGTGGTTCTACCCTTGTGGAGCAAATGTTGGCAAGCCATAGTCAGTTTTCAAGCCTAGGAGAAAGTACGAGTATTAGTAATAACGCAGTTGCTTTTATCGAACAAAAAACGGGAGTGACTTACCCGCAATGTTTAGCACATTTAACGCCGGATTTAATCAAAAAAGCCCGCGAGCTGTATATCACAACATTAAAAACAGCATCGCCCATCAGACCTTTTATAATAAATAAACTGCCGAGTAATTATCAGTCGCTCGGACTTATATATATTCTATTTCCAAATGCTAAATTTATAAATTTAAGTCGTGATTTTAATGCCACCGCATTTTCTATCTTCACTAATTACTTTGCTGAAAACGAGCCTTACTTTTGCTCACTACCTGAGTTTAAGCTTTATCATAAGTTGTATGAAAAACTGATGAGCCATTGGCACTCTTTTAAAGAGATGCCAATTTATGATGTCAGTTACGAAGATTTAGTGAGTAACCCAAAAGAGCAGCTAACGCAGTTACTTGGCTTTTTAAACTGTAGTTTTGAAGAGCGCTGCTTAGCGTTTTATAAACAAAAAACACCGGTAACGACCTTGAGTAAACATGCTATTCGCCAACCTATTAATAATGCCGCAATCGCTAAGTGGGAGCGTTACAAAACACCTCTTCTAAAGTTACTTGATGAGAATTAATTAATCGGATGTGCTTTAAACCAATTAAGTAAATCTTTAAATTGATCATCACGCGCACTTGGGTGGGTAAGCATATTAATATGATCGTAATCAAAATTATGGCCGTGTTTACGACCGTAAATTCGCATTTGCTGAATGCCTTGCCCCGATTCGTCCATAAATTTTTGAATATCGATTGGTTGCGCTAATGCTTTATCTTTTACCGCAGCAATATGAAGCGTTGGCGGTAAATGCAGGTTGTTTAGCGTTTTTGCATAATCAAAATTATCATCAGAATCTATCCATGGCTTCTTTTTAGCCCATTGCATACTTTGATAATGCGACTTTTGAGTTTCGTTATCGCTGCCCCACTTATAACCTTTAGCATTTAAATAGCCATGTTTTTTAGCAAGTAAAGGCGCCATAAAATACCAAATTAAATTGGCTTGTAATAATTTTTGAGGGTGACTATTAAATAAAGAACGCTTAGAGCCAAAATACACACATGCTTTAACATCGTTAATATATTCTGGAAAACGTGCAAACGCGCTGTTCATCAATACCCCGCCCCAAGAGTGAGCAACCCAGTAGTCTGGCTTTTTGCCTTCAATCAACTCTATTTGCTTAATAAAGGCAGGGATGTCTTCTAGGATAGACTCAGTTTGTCCATATTCGGACTCGCTCGAAATGATTGGCTTGCTATCACCTCGGCCACGTAAATCAGCCACATAACATCTATACCCATGCTCAGCTAAAAAAGGGGCAAGTCCTTTATTGGAGTGCGTGTAAAAAATCTTACCGTTTTCTATTGCTCCATGCATAAAAAATACGATGGGCCCTTGCTGATCTTCATCGCTAATACGGCGTAAATGAAGAGTTTGTTGATCAGCTAAATTGATAATTATTGATTGCTGAGAAATTGCCACAGTTATTCCTTTTTATTATTTTCAACTCATCCTACCAGCAATATTAAATATACCAAAGGAAATGTCTGCACTTTACCCATCAGCATTTGTTACACTTACGTCATTATATCTGTTGTTAAAATGAAGCCATGAAAGAAAATAAAACACGTTCAAAATTACACCCTCGCAACCTACATAAAAATGGGTACGACTTCGATTTATTAACAACAGAGCACCCTGCTCTACTGCCATTTGTTATAACCACACCTGCAGGGACTAAAAGCATTGATTTTAGTGATAACAAGGCTGTTAAAACACTTAATCAGGCTCTTTTAAAAGCACATTATAATATTGATTTTTGGGATATTCCCGAGCACAACTTATGCCCGCCTATACCTGGGCGTGTTGACTACATTCACTACTTGGCCGACCTATTAAGTGATGATAACCAACAACAAATACCTTTAGGTAAGCAAATTAAAGTACTTGATATTGGTACTGGCGCTAACTTAGTTTATCCGCTTACTGGTACAAGTGAATATAAGTGGCATTTTACTGGGACTGATATCGATACAGCCTCGGTAAAAATAGCAAAGCAAATTGCTCAGTTTAATGGTTTAAAAATAACCCTAAAACAACAAAAAAACGCATCACATATTTTTAAAGGCGTTATAAATCAAAAAGATCTATACCATTTAACGCTCTGTAACCCGCCGTTTCATGCAAGTGAAGAAGAGGCAAGTAAAGGCAGTGAACGTAAATGGAAAAACTTAGGAAAAACACCCAGTAGCACGCTTAACTTTGGTGGCCATAATAATGAATTGTGGTGTGAAGGTGGTGAAGTACAGTTTATCTCTAATATGATTGAAGAAAGCGAAGACTTTGCAGAGCAAGTACTGTGGTTTACGTCGTTAGTCTCTAAAAAGGATAATATTGCAGCCCTTGAAGAAGTATTAAAAGCTCACCCAATAGCACAGTATAAAATTGTTGATATGGCACAAGGTCAAAAAATTAGCCGCTTTATTGCATGGACCTACTTTGATAAAGACACTCGTGAGCAAATTTGTAGCGAGCTTGATTAATACCAATTTTATTAAAAATAATAAAAAGGATAAGGCAATCATGATAGATTTTCGCTCTGATACAGTTACAAAACCAACAAAAGAAATGCGCGATATTATGTACAACGCACCGGTTGGTGACGATGTATATGGTGATGATGAAAGCATTAACCAACTAGAAGCCTATGCGTGTAAGCGTTTTAATTTTGAAGCCGCACTTTATTGTAGCTCAGGCACACAAGCCAACTTACTTGCGTTAATGGCGCACTGTGAGCGAGGTGACGAATACATTTGTGGCCAAAATGCTCACAATTATAAGTTTGAGGGTGGCGGCGCAGCTGTATTAGGATCTGTTCAGCCACAGCCTATTGAAAACGAAGCTGATGGCAGCATCCCTTTTAGTAAAATAGCGGCGGCTATAAAACCAGACGATTGCCATTTTGCAAAAACGCGATTGCTCAGCTTAGAAAATACCATTGGCGGAAAAGTACTCCCGCTTGAGTACTTAGCCCAAGCACGTGACTTTGTTAATACGCATAGTTTAGCGCTGCACTTAGACGGCGCACGTGCTTTTAATGCCGCTGTTGAGCTAAAAGTTGATATCACAGAAATTACAAAACACTTTGACTCAGTTTCTATTTGTTTATCTAAAGGTTTAGGTGCGCCCGTAGGCTCTTTATTATTAGGCTCACCAGCACTTATTAATAAAGCAAGACGATGGAGAAAAGTACTTGGTGGTGGTATGCGCCAAGCCGGAATGCTTGCAGCCGCTGGACAATTTGCACTTGAGCACAATGTAGAGCGCTTAAAAGACGATCATGAAAATGCACGTTATTTGGCTCAACAATTAAGTGAGATCAGTGGCTTTACTGTCGATATGACTAACACCACTAATATGGTTTACGCAACATACAGTAGCAGTATAAATATTGAAGATATTGCTGAAGCGCTAAAACAACAAGGAATATTATTTAGCCCAAGCAAGCAGCTTAGGCTAGTTACGCATTTAGATATAACCCGCGAAGATATTGATACATTTTTAAATGCTTTGTCGGCCCATATTTAACGCGGCTTTATAATGTTTGCGGCATACCGAAACATATCGGTCATTGCCGCCAATTTCTACTTGGTTACCATCGGCTATTGCTTCGCCATTTTCATCGGTACGCAGTACATGGTTAGCTTTACGCCCACAGTGGCAAACAGTTTTAAGCTCAACTAACTTATCAGCCCACGCAAGCAAATATTGCGACCCTATAAATAGCTCGCCTCTAAAGTCGTTACGCAAGCCATAACACAATACCGGTATACCGAGTTCATCAACCACATCGGTTAATTGCATTACTTGTTCTTTTGATAAAAATTGGCACTCGTCAACTAACACACAATGGCGCTTTTTATCATTATTGAGAGATTGAATAAGATCAAAAACATCTTTACTGGCATCAAATACATGCGCATCAGCTTGCAAACCAATACGAGACGATACTTTACCCACGCCTTGTCTATCATCAATAGCAGCAGTCAGGATCACAGGTTCCATGCCACGTTCTTTATAATTAAATGCAGATTGTAATAACGTGGTTGATTTACCTGCATTCATTGCAGAGTAGTAAAAGTATAATTGAGCCATTGCGGTGCCATTTTATAAAAAGTGCGCTTATGCTACCTTAATATTAAATTAATACCAATTTACAAACGCGAATTTTATTTTGTCAGGGCCTGTTTATTTAAGTGTTTGTAAGTATTTAATATACACAGGTGCACTTTCAAATTTTGATAACCACTCCCACATTTCCCAACTTAGGGTGTTATTTTCTTCGTAGAATTTTTTTGAAAAAACAAGATAACCATGGCTGGTTTCGTAAGGGGGATAAATAGGTTTAACATTATTACCCTCATACGGATAACTCGACACTTTTAAGCCATCTACTTGGCATAGATCAACGCTCGCCTGCACTACTCCCTTATCTAGCAACTCAAAAGCTTTGCTTTTAGAAAACGTATTATGAATAAAAAATGGTTCTTCTTTTAACGCGCTATTTAGCCCATAACCATTAGGAATAGCTATCGTAAATGCTTTATTTTGAAATACTTCACGAGTCTCCCATTCCTTATGAAATTTATAACGCCCTATAAGGCAGCTGCCAAATTCACTTACTGCGTAGTTATCTTGTAACTTACCTTGCTCATCAACAGGGTAAACAGCAACGTTTTCTCGCCCTTTCCGGTAGCTTGCAATAACAGCATTAACTCGATTAAATTCTAAATCGTTTAAGCATCTACGCCATGGCTTTCTAACAAATGATATTGCTACATTGGGCAATGCTAAATCAAGTTGTTGAAGTATTTCGATTGATGCACCAGGTTTATCTGTTGGTATATTTTGGCCATCACCTAAAAACATGGGTGCTATGTTTTTGTCTTCGTAACAAAACACGAGACTCTGCGGTTTGCTAAACGCAGTAGCGGTAAACATTAAACTGGCAATAAAAAAGTAAACTAAGCTATTAATACGCATAATAATTTTTATTAGTTGATTATTTAAATTATAGGTTGAGTTAAGCAGACTGACTATATTTTATCAATTAATTTACATTAATCCTTCGTGTTTCAGCAACCACAGTTTCCTTTCAAGCCCACCAGCATAGCCCGTTAACTTTGCATTTGCGCCAATAATGCGGTGGCACGGTACAATAATACTAATCGGATTTTTACCATTAGCAGCACCTACTGCCCTCACTGCTTTTGGGTTATTGAGTTGGTTAGCAATATAGCCGTATGTTTGCGATTGTCCAAAAGGCACCGTTAATAGTGCTTGCCATACACTTTGCTGAAATACCGTACCGGTTGTATCAAGTGGTACATCAAACGTAGTGCGTTTTTTTGCAAAGTACTCATTTAACTGCGCAGCGCAAATAAGCACCGCCTTGTTAGTAACTTGCTCAAATGGCGTATAAGAGTATTCAACTGGTGGATAAAAACCAACGTAACTCACGCCTTTCTCGGTCGCTTGAATAATTATGTCGTCTATAGGGCTCGAAATTGATGTTTGAATAATCATTATAATTGCTGCCAAAGTTGAAAAGTTAAGTAAGAGCGAAAAGGAGCGCAATTAGCAGGCTCAAAAGGGTTTGCCGCCGCTTGAGCTTTTTTAACACCTAAGTCGCCATCAAGTAATATATCGGGTTGGCTTTGTCCTCGCAGCTTTGCATAATTTACTGTCCAAGGACCAATTCCCTTTAAGCTAAGCCATTCGTCTAAATCGTCATTTTCAGGATTTAGTGCACAAAAATGGGCTAAATTATGCAGTGCATTTTTGCGTGCTTGTGGCATTTTAAAAAATGCAAAATCACTATTAGTAACAATTTTAGCCGTAGGAAAATAAACGGCATCGCCCTCTTTTTCGCCTAATTCATCAACTAACTTTGTTACTAAATTATGCGCCGCAGTAACACTCACTTGTTGTCCGAGTACCGCTCTTATACCGGCTTCAAAACTTGACCAAATCCCTGGAAGTCTGAGCCCTTCACACACTGTAAACGCATTGTTTATATTGGCGCTTAAATGCGTTTCAATTAAATTAATATCGGCATCTAAATCAAGCACACGGCGTATATTATTTATAACAGGTTGTAAGTACGCCGTATTGTCTATATTGATAGATACACTAAAGTGGTTTTTATTAGCTATAAATTCAGCGGTAAAGCTTCCTTTATATTTATCACTTGCAAAAGTACGCCCGTAGCTCGTTTGTGTTACCCACTCCATTGGTTTTATCAAGCGCCTTTGTAAAAAGCCCTGCAAAGCAGGCCAATTATAAGGCGGCCTAAATGGCAGGGTTAAAATGAGTGTTGACGTTGGTTTTTTATCGCCACTGCGCAGCTTCGAGGGAGCTATATTTAACTGCTGTAAAAATGCATCATTAAAACGCCTAATGCTTTTAAAGCCTGCGGCAAACGCTATTTCGGTAAGGGGTAAATGTGTTTCTTGAATCAGTTTTTTAGCAAAGTGGCATTGGTTAAATAATCGATATTGCGTAATCGACACGCCAAAATACTGCTTAAACAACTGCCTTAAATAACGACTACTTATACCTAAACGAGCTGCTAATTTTTCGCAGTCGTGTTCATCACTTTGATCTATTAACTGTTTTGCTCTAAGTGCAGTCGTTTTTGTACCCTGCCATGCTGCGCTGCCAGGGGCACTATCGGGCCTGCATCTGATACACGGCCTAAAACCATCTTGCGCCGCGTTATGGGCAAACTGATAATAAGCAACGTTTTTTTCGTGAGCCGTTGGTGCAGGGCAAATTGGTCTGCAATATATACCGGTACTTTTTACCGCTACGTAAAAAAGCCCGTCAAAACGAGGATCGCGACTCTGACGTGCTTTTTGCCAATGTGAAGTGTCCATAAACGGCTCTATAAATTAACCTAATAGAGCCTAGCTTATACAAAAAAACTCACATTACTAGCCATATTCGGCACTCAACTTACTGCGGCTAGGTAGCGTTTTTCAACTTCAGTCCAATTAATTACATTATAAAAAGCAGCAATATAGTCAGGACGCTTATTTTGATACTTCAAATAATAGGCATGCTCCCATACATCAAGTCCCAAAATAGGGGTATTTCCCTGCATTAAAGGGCAATCTTGATTAGCACTATTTTCTACAATCAACTTTTCATCCGGCGTTACACTTAGCCACGCCCAACCACTGCCAAATTGACTAATTGCAGCAGTAGTAAATTGGTCTTTAAACTTATCAAAACTGCCTAGCTGCTCAGATATAGCCTGAGCTACACTACCTTCAGGTTCACCTCCTCCTTGAGGGCTCATTACTTGCCAAAATAAGCTGTGATTAAAATGCCCTCCTACATGCTCTTGTACTGCTTTTTGTAAATTACTAGGCAGGCTGTTTATTCCCTTAAGTAATTTTTCAGCATTTGCGGTTGCATAAACAGTATCTGCTAAAGCAGCATTGGCTTTATTTATATACGTTTGATGATGTAATGTGTGGTGAATATGCATTGTTTTACCATCAATATGAGGCTCAAGCGCATCGTACTCATAGTTAAGTGCAGGCAAAGTAAAAGCCATAAATACTCCTTTTTCTTTTAAATTAGTGCAGTTGATTGTTTGTAGTGCTCTCTGAGCATAAGCAAAAATTCACTTGCTCTATTAGCTCAGGTAAAAAATGATAGCGTCTTGCAAATGATACAAGTTCAGAGGACGTTTTAGTGTAATGATGCTTACTCACTTTTTGTATATCGTAATGAGTATGCTTAATTAGCGAACAGAGTGTTAAGTGTACTTCGCATAGCCATTTGCATGCATTTTCAGGCTGTTGCATAGCTATATAGGTATCAGCTAAATTATGCGACGCAACAACAAGTGCGGGTATGCAATGCTCAATAGCATGGATGACATTGTTATTAATCTGAGCATATAAAAACTGCTGAAGAAGATGATCTGCAAGTGTTTTAGCTAATAAGTATTTATCGCGGGCTTCGAGAAGTGCACCTTGTTCAAATGCATAATTACCTTGCATTATATTTGACTGCCAAGGGCTTAATGCTTGATCAAGACAAAGTAAATCTGAGTGGGATTGTTTTTGATTTGAGAACATATAATCATCTGCACGTTTATTTATGGGCGTGTAGTTAACTTACACACCCACAAACCTAAATGCAAATGATTTTCATTAACTATTTAGCAAAGTCTAGTAATTCCTGCCCCGTTAAGCGATATATTATCCATTCGTTTTGAGGCTTTGCACCAATGCTATTGTAAAAATCGATAGCGGGTTTATTCCAATCAAGCACTACCCATTCAAAACGACCACAGTCATTACTAATCGCCTTATTAGCTAAGTGCTTCATAATGGCTTTACCTGCACCATTGCCACGGCTATCTGGGCTTACGTATAAATCTTCAAGGTATAGGCCATTTTTACCTAACCATGTAGAGTAATTATAAAAATAGACCGCAAAACCAATTGGCTCATCACCTTCTAAACAAATTATGCTGTGCGCAGTAGCACCGTCGCTAAACAGCGTATCTAAAATAGCCTGTTCGTCTGTTTTAACTGCATCCGGTTCTTTTTCATATATGGCTAGTTCGGTAATAAAGTGCAAAATTGTTTTCGCATCACTTGGCTTTGCATCACGTATTATAACGGGTTGGCTCATTGTATTTTTACCTTAAATATACTGCTCTAATTTATCTTTTAAAATATCTAATTGAATCGGTTTGCTCAAGTAGTCATCCATTCCTGCGGTTATACAACGCTCTTTATCAGAGTCCATTGCGTTAGCCGTAATAGCAATGATCCTAATGTTTTTGTGTTGTATACCCGCCATACCTTTACGTATAGCTGCAGTTGTAGCAAAGCCATCCATAACAGGCATCTGGCAATCCATAAGAACGAGCTTAAAAAAGCCAGAATCATGAGACTCTAATATATCTATCGCTAGTTGACCATTTTCGGCAATTGTAACGTCACAATTAAGCTTTTTAAGCATTAATGTAGCCACTTGCCGATTAATTGGATTATCCTCTACAAGTAATATTTGGGTAGATTCCTGCACTTGTTCTTTTTTAAGAGAGGAAATATAGCCTGAAGTAACAAGTGGGAGTGTCTCACCTGCATCATTACTTGTTATGACTGACAGTGCAGAAATTAAATCGGCAGTGGTTACAGGTTTGGGGAAATATGCCTGAAAGCCTGAATTAGAATAGCGCTGCGCACCTTCCATACCAGCAATACTGGTCATCATTACAAGTGGCATTGATTTATAATCTTCATGTGCTTTTAGTGCTTTACACAGCTCTATGCCATCCATTCCTGGCATTTGCATGTCAAGCACTGCAATATCATACATGCAATTGTTACTTTTATACTGCTGCGCGCACATATCAAGAGCTTCGCGTGCGTCACATGCAAGCGCAACTTTAGCGCCCCAGTGCTCAAGCTGCTGTGAAATTACAATTCGATTTGTCTCGTTATCATCAACAACCAAAACGGTTAGCTCTTCCATATTAATATTAGGAATATAACGTTCTTTTTGATCTCCCGGAGTCAGCATAATAGTGGCAGTAAAAGTACTCCCTTTACCGGCTTCGCTAGTGAGAGAGATTGCTCCCCCCATTAGCTCACAAAGCTGCTTACAAATAGCCAGCCCTAAGCCACTGCCTCCATATTCACGCGTTGTTGATGCATCGACTTGAGAAAACGGAGTAAATAATTGCTCTTGTTTTTCTAAACTTATTCCTATGCCTGAGTCCTTTATACTTACAACAAACTCTAAACCTTGAGCTACTTTATTAATTTTCGCGCTTACAACAACCTCGCCTTGACTCGTAAACTTAACGGCGTTGCTCAATAAATTAGTAATAACTTGGCGAATGCGCCCAGGATCGCCGCATAACTGCGAAGGCTCTAGCGCTACCAGATCCAAAATAATTTCAATACCCTTATCTTGAGCTGTAAATGCTTGTGCGGCAGCAACTTCACCAATTAAATCACGTCCATTAAAGTTAATCTCTTCAAGCTCGATTTTACCTGCTTCAGCTTTAGAGAAATCTAAAATATCATTAATTACACCCAATAAAGAATGTGCACTTTTTTTGGCTATATCTACTTTTGTTTCTATTGGTTTAGATAACGACTCTAATTGAACAAGCTCTAGCATGCCGAGTACGCCATTCATTGGCGTTCTAATTTCATGGCTCATGGTTGCTAAGAATTGGCTCTTAGCAATGGCTGCATCTTCAGCTTTTACAAGTGCTACTTTTAGCTCCTCACTAATTACTTTTCGTTTTTGAGAAACTAAAGTGCTTCCCACTAAAGTAGCTAATGAGCGAAGATACGTTTCTTCACTTTGCGTCCAGTTGTGATGCTCGCCTACTGTTTCAGCGCACAAAATACCTAAATTACCATCGCCTGTTGCAATTACAGCATCAAGCATCGATTTAATATTTAGTGGTGTTACATATGCTTCAATAAAATCAACAGTTGCTGAGTGAGTATAAACATCATCAATAGCCACTAAATTATGTTTATAAATAGCATTAAAATAAGCTGGGTAGTCTTTAGCAGTTAAAATAGCGTCGGTATCTACAAACCCTTGACCATTTATATATAAGCTATGACACGTCATCACATCTCGTTTTTCGTTAAAGATCCATATCGAAGCTCGTGTAACATTTAGCACTTCACACATAGATTTAACGGCTAGCTTTTTAACCTGTTCTACATCACTATTTTGCACTTCAGGTGCGACTGTAAGCGCGGCTAAATTTTTGTTATAACGATTTGCTTTTTCGCTCTCAAGTTCAAGTCGTTTATGTGCATCAATACTTTGAAATGAACCAAACACACGTACACATTTACCGTCTTTAAGCTCAGCTTGGCCCATCGATTTAACCCAACGCTCTTGCCCAGAATAGGTCAAAATAATAAGCTCTACACTCCAGCTTTCACCTAAAGTCACTGCGCACTCAAATAAGGTACTTATAGTATCTCGGTGTATGCCTGGTTTATAAAAGTTAATAGCGGTATCTATGCTCGGTTCAAAGCCCTCTGGTACTTCGTGAATAACTTTAACTTCATCAGACCAATAAAGTGTATGCGCATCTAAGTCCATCTCCCATGCGCCAATCTGTCCTTGCTTACTCATTGATTCAAGTAGGCTTTGCTGACGATTTATTTTTAACTGTGTATTGTAACGCTCTGTAATATCTAAAATAAATCCATCTAAATACAATATGCTGCCATCATCTGCGTAAATGGCTTGGCCTTTTTCATTTACCCAATGTAAGGTGCCATCGCGGGCTGTAATCCTATACTCAACAGACCATGACTGTTTTGCACTAACACAACGTAGAATTTCATCTTTTATTTTTTTAGAATCGCCTTCGCATATCAAATCAAAAAAGCTGGGGGGTTCATCATGTATCAACTCATCAGGTGAATAACCTGTTATTTCACTCGCTTGCTCGCTCATATAAAGCATGCTTAATTTTTCATCAAACTTACATCGATAAATAATGCCAGGGATATTTGATACTAAAGATGCAAACCTATCGCGGCTTCCTTGTAGCTCAAGCTCTGTAGATTTTCGTTCTGATATATCTAAATGCGTACCTATCATACGTTTTGGAGAGCCATCGGTATTCCACTCAACTACTTTTGCAGTATCGAGTACCCAAATCCAATGTCCATTTTTATGCTTCATGCGGGCTTCACTAACAAAATAGTCAGTCTCACCGGCAAAGTGCTCTTGAAGTTTTTTATTTGATATCACTAAGTCGTCTGGGTGAGCATAGGTATACCAAGTATTTATAGTACAAGGTTCAATCTCACTGAGTTTGTAACCTATTATCTCGGCCCAGCGGTTATTAAACGTCACTTTATTAGTATCAATATACCAATCCCAAATACCCACGGCTGTTGAGTCTATCACTAGCTGTAACTGTGTTTTGTGTTGCTCAAGCTCTAGCTCTTGTACTTTAAGGGCTGTAATGTCATTACGAATAGCAATATAGTTTTGCGGTTTTCCATTTTCATCTAAAAATGGTGCAATTGTCGTATCTACCCAATATATGCCACCATGCTTAGCTTTATTGCATATTTGCCCGTTCCATATATCACCACGTTTAAGCGTTTTATACATATTTTTAAAAAATGCTTTTTCGTGTTTTCCTGAATTTAAAAGGCGATGGTTTTGACCTATTAATTCGTGTTCATCGTAGCCACTAATCTCACAAAATTTCTTATTTACAAAAGTGATGGTGCCATGCAAATCAGTTACAGCAACAATAGCGTGTTCATCTAATGCACTTTTTTGCTCGGCTAATTGTTTTAATGCAATTTGAAGTGCAGAGCGTTGTTTTTGTAATATACTTTGTTGCTCTTCTTTTACGGCTACTAAATTACGTAAACCCAATGAAAGCTGGTGAAACTCAATACTGTCGTTTATTACAGGGACTTTTACCTTGTCTCCTTTTGTAATACTTTCAACAATTTTAGCTAAGTTAATTAAAGGTCTAGAAAGTCGACGCCCAAACCACCACGATGACGTTAATATAAGCAGCAATGCCCCCGCATTTGTTAATAAAGCAAGCTGTTTATAAAAATTAGCGCCTTGTAGTGCAACTTCTTTTGGTTTTGTTACAAGTAACTGCCATCCAGATTCATTTACAAACTCTAGAGAATCAATATACCCGTATAAAGTCTCTTCATTTTTATTACTGTAAGAAAAAACACGTTGCGTTGGGGAGCCGTTTTGAGAGAAAAATAATGGTTGAGAATCTTCTGAATTATTATTTTTTTGAATTTTATTATTATGCATAACATAAAATGTTATGTCTTTATTTGCAGCGTGTATTTTACTTAGATTATTTAATAAGCCGTTTAAATTTATATCTGCGAGCAATATGGCTTGTAGCTTATTTTCGGTATTTACTAACGGTAAGCCAATAATATGATACTCACGCCCTGAGACTGTCATTGACTGAAATTGGATTTTACCTGTATTTTTAATACCAGAGAGTATGTTATTAAAACGTTGATCTTTAATAATATTAAAAAAGGGTGATGAAGGTAGTGATTTAACGAGGTTTACATCAATAAGTTCTACATTATTAACAAAGTCGTACTGCTCAACAAATTGCGCTATTAATTGTTGTTTTTTAGTCGGGCTAATATCAAACTGCGCCCTAAGCAAATATAGATCCTTAACATGCTCTGCAAACCAAATATCAGCAAATTGCTTACCTATATTATTAAGCTCGTTAAGTTCAGCGTCTGCATTTTGCTTAAGCGTGCTATTTACATGTCCAAGGCTAAACCAAGTAAGTATACAAAGTGGCCCTAAGGCTATAATTATAAAGGTTATAATTAACTTACTTCGAACAGACTGTCCTTTACCTGTTAATTCACCAAAGTTTAAACCTTTGTGCATGCTTAATATCCAGCAACTTATAATCATTTAATATTACTTACATTAATGCACTAAATATATAAAGACGCAAGTTTTGAGCGGTAAACTCCTTAAAAAATGGGTGTTTAGCGTTACAATATTAAATTCACACTTTTTAAAATATACGCCTTTATTACTAACTTATAATTAGATTTATTGACGCTACCACATCTGTAGCGGTTTTAAACCAGCCATGATATAAGCAATATTCAATTAATACATTTGAGGTCATTATGGCGCACGATCACTCACATAGTCATGTAGACGAAAACCAGAGCGATAAACAGCTAACCGTCGCTGTGGTTATTAATGTATTGCTAACCGTAGCCCAAGTTATTGGCGGGGTATTTTCGGGCAGTTTGTCACTTATAGCCGATGCACTTCATAATTTAAGTGATGCTGCCGCTATATTTATCGCGCTCGTTGCACGTAAAATTGGTAATAAACCTGCTGACACCACTCATCATTTTGGCTATAAACGCGCTGAAATACTTGCCACACTTTTTAATAGCAGTACATTGATATTAATTGGTGTGTATTTAATTTTTGAAGCCATTTCGAGCTATTTAAACCCTCAACCAATTAATGGTTGGATAGTTGTGTGGGTGGCAGCAATAGCGTTGGTAATTGATTTAGCAACCGCATTTTTAACCTACCGAGCTGGCGCAAATCACAGTATAAATATAAAAGCGGCCTTTATTCATAACGTATCAGATGCAATGGCATCTATTGTTGTTATTATTGCAGGCACCTTAATTATTTTATACCAGTGGTATATCGTTGATTTAATTGCCACTGTGCTTATTTCTCTTTATGTAATTTATCATGGCATTTTACTATTAAAGCAAAGCTGCAAAATTTTAATGCAAGCAGCGCCTAGCAACGTTGATACAGATGCAATATCACATGCTATTAGTAATGAATTTAATATCGAATCGGTAATGAGCATTAAGCTTTGGCAACTAGATGATAAAGAAAATTATTGCGAGCTTATTATTAGCACCCAGCACGTAATTGATTTAGCCGCAGTTAAAAGTTTTTTGCACGACAATTTTAAAATCGAAAATTGCATAATAGAAATCCAATCTATTACAAATAAAAGCCTAATTTAATGTTCTTAATAACAAGCTAAACCAAATACACAACTTATTTAATTGAAAACAGCTCGTATTATCATTTACAATATTGTCATTAACTCATAATGAGATACCGTTTTTGAAACTTTGGTTACGTAGAATTCATTTAGGCCTTGCCCTTATTAGCGGACTATTTTTATTAATAGTGAGCCTAACCGGTGCTGTTATGATTTATGCAAAAGACATACAGCACCTAATAGAGCCTGCAAAATGGCAAGTAACACCCCAAAAAAACTTAATGTATTACGATGAACTTATACAAAATGTACAAGCTCAAACTAAGCAAAAAATCACCTTTTTTATGCCCGAACAAGCGCCAAACGCAGCATGGCAATTTCGGTTAGCCAATAAACGCTACGCCAGTGTTAACCCCTACTCTGGGAGTGTACTAAACGTCTATGAATCAACCGATACGATTTATGGGTTTGCTATGGGATTACATCGTTGGCTGTTGTTTGAAAACAGTAAAGGTGAGAAAACCTTTCGAAATTGGATGTCGGTGTGTGCATTGCTACTTTTAATAAATGTATTACTGGGCTTTTACTTATGGGTAAAGCCCAAAAACAGAGTTAAACGTTTAGCTATAAAACCAAAAGCCAAATTTAGAGTGCTCATGTATCAATTACATACAGTACTTGGTGTTTACTTTTTTATACCACTTATGCTGATTGCCTTTACTGGTATGGCATTTAACTGGAAAACACAAACTCAATCGGTATTAGAATTTGTGACCTTAAACAAGGTAGAACAAAGACCTAAAGCACCAAAAGTAATAACCCCTTCTCAAGCTGCTTTAAACTACAATCAAGCAATTAAAAATGCAGAGAACGTATTTCCAGACGGTAAATTATATAGAGTTTACTTACCTAAAAAGGATGACGAAGCAATTGCACTGAGAATGCAAAACCCTGGCGAAAGCCACGCTTACAGCTGGGTTTGGACTAACCCATTTACGGGTAAAGTATTAAACTCATTTGACGCCAGTAAAACAAACTTCACAACACAAGCATGGAACTTCAAATATAAGTTTCACATTGGTGATTTTGCAGGTCCTATCGTGCAGTTTTTATGGTTATTAATAGCCCTTTCACTCGCATTTTTTATTGTAAGCGGTGTATATTTTTGGTTAAAACGCCATAAATGGAAATAAATCTCATTAACACTTGTGTCATTGGTTGATAATAATTACCATTACGTAAATTATTATCAACTAAGACACCCCATGTTAAAAACTTCGCTTTGCCTTATTGCTGTTGCAATAAGTACTAACACGTTAGCAAATGAAAATAATAAAAATGAATACAGTTCTGATCAATTTGAGCATGTCATTGTTTCAGGCAGCCGCATATCAGAAAGCATTGACGAAGTACCTGCATCTATCACCGTTATTAATCAGCAACAAATACAACAGCATTTAAAAGTAAGCTCAGAATTGGGAAGTTTACTCGCGCAAATGGTTCCAGGGCTTGCCCCAGATACAGGCAGTTCAAGTAATTCAGGACAAACACTACGCGGCCGTGCGCCTCTAATAATGATTGATGGCGTACCGCAATCAACCCCTCTTCGTAATGGTTCTTTAGGCGTAAAAACACTTGATGCAAGTGCCATAGCGCGCATTGAAGTCATAAAAGGCGCAACGTCTATTTATGGTAATGGTGCCTCAGGTGGCATTATTAACTACATAACCAAACAGGCTCGCAGTGATGGTAAACCTGAAGGTGAAATAAGTATTTCAAGCCGCTTTAGCGCTGTTAAGTTAGCAGAAAGTGGCGGCGGTAGAGTATCAGCCGCAGTAAACGGTAAGCTCGACCAACTAAGCTACCTGTTAACGGCAAGCTATGAAGAAAACGGCGTACAACGCGATGCACAGGGCGATATTTTAGGCTTACAATACGGTTTATCAGACTCTGAGACTCAAAACTATTTTACCAAACTAACTTATGATTTTGACGACGAAAAGCAACTGCAGTTTAGCTATAACTATTTCAGCTCACAGCAAAAAACTGATTTAGGCGATGTTACTGGTGATGGCAATATAGGAGAAAAAACTTACGCTATACACGTCCCCTTAGATCTTCAAAAACAAGGTAAGCCGCAAGGCCCAGAAGGCAACGAAAATATAACCCTAAAATATGTTGATTACGCGTTGTTTGAAAACACACAAATGACCCTCGATCTTTATAAACAAGATATAGAAAACGTATTCTTTTTCTCCACTAACCTAGCTAACCTCGATGAAGGCTATAGCGGTGGTCAATCGGTTATAAAATCAGACAAGCAAGGTGCAAGGGCTACATTTAATAGTCAGTTTGATTTTGAAAACGTTACAGCCACCTTAATCTACGGTATTGATGCCTTAAACGATAAAACATCACAACCTTTAGTGGATGGCCGTGTGTGGGTGCCAGAAATGGACATGGAAAGTGTGGCTGGCTTTTTACAAACCAAATGGGTAATAAACGACGATATTATTGTAAAAGCAGGTGTAAGAAACGAAAGTATTGATTTGAGCGTAAGTGATTACCAAACATTAAAACTGTGTAGAACCCCTTCGCAATGCTCAGTCCCATTAAATGTGCGTGGTGATACCATAAACTATGACGCTACAACGTATAATGCAGGCATAAAATACAATTTAACAGATGCATTCAGCCCATTTTTTAGTTACTCACAGGGCTCTGATATTTCTGATATTGGGCGCTTGCTTCGCGCTGCAACCGTTGACGATATTGCACTTATTCAGACACAAGCATCTATAATTGACAACTACGAAGTTGGTTTTACTTCACAGTTTGAAAACGTTCGTTTTGAATTTGCACTGTACAGAAGTACTTCAGAGCTTGGCACCAGTAATGAATTTAACGAAGTAACGGGTGTTTACGAACCCGTACGCGCACCGCAAGAAATATGGGGTTACGAAAGTTTAGTTAATTATACTATTAATCAAGATCTTAAATTAAGCGCTACATACAGCTACGTAGAAGGTAAAAACACCGAAGCGGATGAATATTTAGGGGCAAAACAAATCAGCCCACCAAAAGCCACTGCTAATTTAACATGGCAAACTAACGAAAAGTTATCACTTGCAATGAGTTTTTTATATGTAGGTGACAGAAAGCGCTTTGATAAAAATGCGCAAGGCCAATACTCTGGCGATCAGGGCCCTGTGAGTAGCTACAACACATTTAACTTAAGTGGCCAGTACAATGTTAACGCCAGGTGGAGTGGCTATTTTGGTATCGAAAACCTATTCAATAGTGATTACTACCCTGCCCGCGCACAATCTTACACCTACGGTGGATATAACATTAAAGGATTAGGCACAACCGCAACGCTGGGTGCTAAATATCAATTTTAACAAATAAGCGCACGTTATAGGCATGCCCTGCATGCCTATATGCTCAACAAATCCCGCATAAATAAACGTCTCACTTTTTATTTAGGGCGTGTTGATCTTTGTGGATTGAGATTTGTTCAATCTAGAGGCGATTAAATTGCGGCGCGAGGTTTGTAACCTAGTGGGCTAAGTAAAAACCGAGCAACAAAAAGTTAATCGCCCCTAGAAAGAACCCTTTGGGCAGCGCATGTTTGGTCTTTATGCTGCGTTATCGCCTATTTATGGGGAATAACCACACTACATAGGCACTGCCTTGCCTAAAAACAAAACACACTGCTGCAAATTCAACCACCATAGTTCAATACGCCCTAACAATCATGATCTTGTATTAGATGCTAATACAAATAAAAAACTGTCCATAAACCAAGCAGTAACGCAAACTTAAATAAGAATCAAAACCAATAGTAACGCAATGATTTTTATAGAGAAAACTTGCAATATAGGCTATATGTACTACACTGCATACAATTGAAATAGTTGAGGCGATTTATCATGAAAGGTAATCAAAAAGTAATCGATGCGTTTAATACATTGTTAGCTAACGAATTAGCAGCAATCGATCAGTATTTTATACACTCGCGCATGTATGACGACTGGGGTTTAAACAAACTATACGAGCGCCTTAACCACGAAATGGAAGAAGAAAAAGATCACGCAGACTGGCTTATTAAGCGCATCTTGTTTTTAGAAGGTGTACCAAATATGACTAAGCGCCGTGATTTACTTATCGGTAACGATGTAAAAAGCATGATGCAAAACGATTTAACACTAGAGCTTGAAGTAGTTGCGTGTGTTAAAGACGTCATCGCAATATGTGAAGAACAACAAGATTATCAATCTCGTAGCATTTTAGAAAAGCTGTTATTTGATACCGAAGAAGACCATGTTTACTGGTTAGAGCAACAACTTGGTCTAATTGATAAAATTGGTTCTGAAAATTATCATCAAGCACAAATGGCTTAGTAGGAGCATGTTATGAAAGGCGATAAAGACGTTATTGCAGCGCTTAATAAAGTACTCGCTAATGAGCTTGTTGGTATTAACCAATACTTTTTACATGCACGTATGTTTAAAGATTTTGGCTTTACACAGCTTGATAAAGCAGACTACAAAGTATCAATTCAAAAAATGAAAAACGCTGATCGTTTAATTGAACGTATTTTGTTTTTAGAAGGCTTACCAAATCTTCAAGACCTAGGTCGATTACGTATTGGTGAAAACAGCGAAGAAATGATTGCTGCTAACATGAGTTTTGAACTCGATACTATTGACGAGTTACGAAGCGCCGTTAAACTGGCTGAAAACAAAAAAGACTACATTACCCGTGAAGCCCTTGATCACATTTTAAATGAACAAGAAGAGCAAATTGATTGGTTAGAAACCCAACAATTACTTATTAAAAATACGGGTATCAAAAACTACTTACAGTCTCAACTGTAAATAGTAACAAGCATAAAAAAAGCAGCTAAAAAGCTGCTTTTTTTATATCTAAATTTTATATGTAATTAAGCAACTTGATCCGTTACATCCGCAATTTGAATAAGTCTGCGATTAAGGATCTTTTTAGTACAACCACAACACTTACCGCATTGGCTGCCTACTTTAAGCTCTTTGGTTAATTCACGCATGGTCGTTGCACCATCGTCAATTGTTTGCTCAATTTTTTTATCAGTCACACCGTGACAAAGACAAATATACATCAATACAAACCGTGTTAATTACAATCAATAGATGCATACTAATCTAAACGACAATTGTTATCAATAGCTTCTTCACTAATAAATATAAATTATTTATTAGAATATGGTATTTGTTCCCTTAACTATATTTACCTAAAAATAAAGTTATGGAATAATGGCCGCCTCTTAGGGGAGTAGCCCGCTCAGTAATGAGTAAACTTATCAACATAATTGCACCTCATGTGCATGGTAAGTTTGTAATGTTGTAGCAAGCGTTATCGGCGAGACCTAGGTAGACACTATCCTCATGGCGGGAGATAGTTGTTTGCCTTGGTTTAGTATTCCCGCCTGTAAGAATCAATAATGGAAGTTTTTTTAACCTCAACCGTCACTGTCACTCTTGCCGAAATTGGCGATAAAACCCAGCTTTTATCGCTCCTGTTAGCTGCCCGTTTTCGTAATAAAGGCGCACTTATTCTTGGTATTTTAGCCGCAACTTTACTCAATCATGGCCTATCAGCGTGGTTTGGGCAGTGGTTAAGTAATAGTTTTTCTTCTGAATATTTACCTTGGCTTGTAAACATCAGCTTTATTGTTGTTGGCCTTTGGCTATTAGTTCCAGATAAAGACGAAGATGTAAGTAGTAAATACGATAGCTACGGGGCTTTTTTAGTCGCTTTTGTATTATTTTTTATTGCAGAAATTGGTGATAAAACACAAATAGCGACAGTGTTGCTAGGCGCACAATATCAGTCTGTGTTTTGGGTAACGGTAGGAACCACGTTAGGTATGCTAATTGCTAACGTGCCTGTTATATATGCTGGTAATGCATTACTAAAAAGAATATCTCTAAACACCGTACGTGCTATTGCTGCTTGTGTGTTTGTGTCATTAGGTATTTATGGCTTAGTTACAATTTAATCAATATTAAAGCTCGAACCTGTTAATTCAAGTGCGAGCTTTAATTTTTTCTGCACGTTATTTATGCATTGTTTACACAGTAACACCCCTTGGTTTGCGTAATTAAAAGGTTGGAATTAAAACCTGCAGCTAAATTAGTGACCGCAGTTTCAACAAAGCCACTTCCTTGGGCACACGCTAATCCTTCAGAGAGCGGACCGGCATAAACAAACTCACCGTTTTTATTAATAATAACGGCGGCAGGCGTTGCCGGAATAACGTGTTTAAGCTTTGGTGTTAATTCAACTTGTACAACCTTCATAGCTTTATTGGCAGCAAAAGAGCTCAACGATGAAATATGTGGTTTAGCCTGTATGGTGCACCCGCAATTTTTTTCAGTTATAAGCACTAACGACGCTTCATTAGTGTCAACCCAGTCCAATTGCTTTTTAAAGTTATTAAACCAGTGCTTTTGCAATAAAACTTTTGAGCTATCAAACGGCTTAAGTTGCTCTAACTGAAAATAAACTAACCCTGCAACAACACAAACAAGCCATATAGCTATAAGCGAAAATACAAAAGAGTTAGATTTATTTAAACTTGGCAATGCTTTGCTCTAATACATCAATACTTACATCGATTAACTGCACCTTAGCGGTTAACTGCTGCACTATTTGCGTATCTTGGTACTGATTTTGGCGCATAGTATCAGTACTGCTTGCTATTAACTCGGTATTACCTGCCTGCTCGGCTACCACTTGTGCAACTGAGTCAGAGCTTGAAGATACTGCGGCTATTTGCTCGCTCATTGCTGAAATATTCTCTTTCATTGCAGCACTAATACTTGTTAAATCAACTACAAAACTCACACACTGACTCATTGATTGCGTTGACGTTTTACTATTATTAACAAGATCTTTTAATGTAAGACTAATTTTATCTGTTGTTGCTTTACTGTGGTTGGCCAAAGATCTTACCTCATCAGCAACAACAGCAAAACCTCGACCGTGTTCGCCTGCGCGGGCTGCTTCAATAGCGGCATTTAAAGCAAGTAGGTTTGTTTGCTCAGCAATGCCTGATATTTCATTAAGAAGCCCTGAAATAACATCGCCCGCTGCCACTAAGTGATTTATTTTTTCTTCGGTATGGTTAAGCAGTGTTAACAACTCTCTACTTTTAGCGTCTGTTTGAAGCACTTCTTTTAATGCATCACCTGCAGATTGTGTAATATGGTCAACTTGGCGCTTAAGCACCTCACTTTCTTCTTCTACAAGTTTAAAGCCATTGGCAACTTGAGCGCCAGAATTAGCAATATCATCAGTTTGTTGCGTACGTTGAACCGCTCCACTCGCTAACTGATCGTGAACATCAATAAGCTCTTGTGAGTTTTTTTGCAATGATTCTGATTGAGTTTGTACCTGTTTAATAACATCAGATAAGTAATCTAGTAATGTGTTAAATCCTGCTACAGCTTCGCTTTTAGTGTCATCCGCGCGAAGAGAGAGTTTAATGTTTTCAGGATCTTTCATTATTTGTTCTGTCGCATAACTTAAAGATAAGCCCGCACGACGTTCCCGTTGCAGCGTTTTTGCAATATAGCCTGCAACTAATACTTCAACTATTGCGTATCCAGCATGAATAAGCACCGTAGTAAAAGCAAGCCTATCAGGGTCAAATACGTAAAAACCCGTATTTTGAGTTTGTAAATAATAAAAAGATAAATGATGAACCGCTACAAAAATAATAGCGGTAATAAACACTCGCCACTGTACAAACATTATAAGTACAGCCATTAAGATAAATATTTCAAAATGTACTTCGATTAACCCAAAAGCCTGCTGAATATGTAAAAAAGAAAACATCATTATTGCAGCTGCAACTACATGTGCAGTGATAGGGTTATCTGGCTGTGTTTTAAGTAACCAGATAGGGAGTAAACAAAGTGGTAGTCCAACAATAAATGCTTGGGTTAACGTCCCAAAATACAAACCAATCCCTATGGATTCAACAAATAGAAGACTAAAAATTATGATAAATAACCGAGTGACACTAGACATAAAACCCTTTAATAAAATTTGTAGTGTATTAAACACATTAATATATGTACGTCACAACACCTAAATTGGAGCAACTCTCCTAATAAATATCATCCACGTTATATAAAAATGTTCAAAGCCTTACTTAATTATAGGCAGTATTTTCTTAAAAGTAGGCGTAGCAGCTTTTTTTGTCCATTGAAAAATTACTATTTCAGCGCATGAAATTACAGCTCCAGCTTGACGTAGCTGCTCAATCGCCAAATTTTTATGTTGTGGGTTTCTCGAACCAACTCCGTCGTAAACAATAATAACTTCAAAGTCATTTTCTATTAAATCTAAGCATGTTTGTAAAACACACACATGTGCTTCAGTTCCCACAACAACAACTTGCTTTTTACCATGGTTTTTTAACGTATCAACAAAACCAGGCTCTGCACACGCACTAAAGTACGTTTTATGAAAATACGTGGCATTAGGTAACGTATTTTTAATTTGCTGATTAGTCTCGCCCAAACCTTTCACATATTGCTCCGTTACTAAACATGGAACGCCATGAATAATACCCGCTTGAGCTAACTGCAATGTGCTTTTTAAAATATTCGGAAAATCTTTAATTGCAGGAGCAAGCAACTCTTGTAAGTCTATAACTAATAACACGCTGTTTTTTGCATCAATATTAGAGAAAAGCACTATACTCTCCTTATAAGCATTTACTATTATCTGTATAGAGTAGCTCACTATTTAAAAATAGAACTTTTAGCGTTATGTATATTATTTGTAATTAAAAAATAAAAACTTATGCTATATTTACTATCTAGCTAAGCATCATCCTATCTTCCACTGAGAGTGTTTATAAGTGCGTTTGAGCAAATTTTTTTTTCATATCACCATTACTTTTTTACTATGCATCCAAAGCACTTTTGCATCACAAAACTATGCTCAGCAATTACAACGAATTTCTACTGACGAAGGCCTATCGCAAAGTTACGTTTTGCAGACTCAAGAGGATGATATTGGTTATATTTGGATAGCAACCCAACAGGGTTTAAATCGTTTTGATGGATATAATGTAAAAACTTTTAGTGGCGGCTTTGGCCTGGATAAACACTATATTTATGCATTATTTAAAGCCGAAGACGGAAAAATCATTGTCTCAACAGATCTTTCTGGTGCCTATATAATAGATCCCCTCACTTTAAAAACCGAAAAAATCTATTCTGGTCAAATAGATAAAGAACAAAAAATGTTCTCTCCGATCTCTGCAATGACTCAGCAACAAAACACTTTTTATTTCGCCATAGATGCTCAAATATATACATTTGATGAGACGAGTAAACACTTTACATTTAAGCTAACCCTACCAAATAAAGGTGACTACATTCGGTCATTAACAATATATAAAAACACTTTATATATTGGTACAAATGATGGTTTATACACTGCAAATATAGATAATTCAGAACTTGTAAAAATACCTCTTCATCCCCCTGAAAAAAATACGATAGATAATGTAAACGTCAAATTCTTAAGTATTGATAATGAATTAGGATTACTTGTTGGTACTGTTGAAGGCATGTATCAATTAGCATTCGATAATACCAAAAATATATCTGCAGCAAATATTACAACTTTAATCCCTGATTATAATATATGGGATTATGCCAATACTGTTTACGGGGAGTTTGTAGCAACCGAAAGTGGATTGTTCAGTTATCACCGCGAAACCAAAGAACTAGAATTCGTATTAAATTATGAAAAAAGTAAGTTTAATATTAATGAAAACTCAATAAACGATCTAATGGTTGATAAGTCCGGCGTACTTTGGCTCGCATCTAGAACCCAGGGCGTGTTTACATGGCCAATTATAACCCGACGGTTTAAACACATTACTTTACCCGGTAACAATACTATTCATGCCACCTACCAAGACAAAAATAATATTATTTGGTTAGGAACAGAAGATGGAATTGCACGGTACGACAAAACAACAAATAAAAGTGATGTATATCTGAGCTCAACCGACTCAAAAGCAATATACGGGGCATCTGCCGTTTATGATATTTTTGCGTCTTCAATTGGTGATAATCAATTCCTTTGGCTTGTTACTTTCGATGGTTTTAAACTGTTTGATAAACAAACGGGTAAAATTATTGAAAATAAAGACACAGAAAAAAATGTAATTAACCAATCCAACTTATTTGGCTTTGCCCAGTTATCTGCAGACACATATGCATTTATGTCGAATGATAATTTTTATGTTTTTAATGAAACAACAGGAAAAACAAGAATTATTAAGGGGCTCAAAGAGCAAGTCGATCCTTTATTTTCTTACGCTTTTTATAAACACCTCGACACACATCCTGAAGAGTTTGTACTTGGCACATCAAAAAGCTTCCTTAGGTACAACGAAAAAACGAAAACTTTAACGACTATATTTCAGTCTTTTAATCCTAAAGAAGATATTTTTTACACTGTAGAAAACTTTTACTTAGACTCAAAACGAAACATTTTATGGTTAGCAACCACTCACGAAGGTTTGCTCGGCGTTGACCCCGTTACTTATGAAAGAAAGCACTATATAGGATTAAAAAATTCGTTTAATACTGATTCTATCTATTCACTACTTCCCGATAAAAACGGCTTTTTATGGGCAAGTACCGACAATGGTCTGTATCAAATAGACCTAGATACTCTCAATGTAGTGAGTTTTTCAGTAAAAGACGGTTTGAATATAAACCAATTTACACCAATAGCGGCAGCAACACTAAGCGATGGCAGGCTTATATTCGGTAGCAATGCTGGAGCCTTACTTCTTGACCCGATAGACTTTAATGAAAAAGAACAACTACAAAAAAGTAATCTAGCCATTACTGATATTAGCCTCCTTACTAGGGAACTCAATTACAACCCTCATAAATACCTTAGCAAACCACTTGAATTAAATTATGAAGACATGGGATTGACGGTTAGCTTTTCTAACTTCTCTTACCCTAATATTGATAAAGCATATTATAAAGTAATCCTTTCAGGGCCTACGTCTCTTACATATGAAGATTTACAATCTAATCAAGTGTTTTTCACAAAGCTTCAACCTGGTAATTACTCACTAAAAATATCAGCACATAATCGTGATGGTATTATTACAAGCGAGCCTACAACACTTAATATCAACGTGGCGTATGCTCCTTGGAAATCGCCCATTGCTATAGCCACCTACATTATTTTAATTCTTGGGGTGTTATTTTTTATTTTTTGGCAGTATCGCAGCCGCCGAGTAGCAATTGAACAAGCCCATAGAGCGACTATTCATTCGCAAAAGCAAACAGAACTCGCGCTTAAAAATAATAAAAGCGGCGTATGGGATTATAACTTTAAAGACGCTTCCGTAAATACGCTCAGAGGAAGTGAATTAGGCTATACAGACTTACCTGAACGCGTGCATATAGATCAATTTTTAGCGATTATACACCCAGACGATCGACGTCGTTTTGAAAACCAATGGGAAAACTACTTCAAGTACAAAAAACAACAAAACTGGCAAGCAACTTACCGTTTACAGCATAAAAATGGCCATTGGCTCTGGTATCAAGATACAGGGCAAGTTATATACGATCCTCAAACAAATGAGCCGCTATATGTTTCTGGCATATATACCAATATCACCGAGCAACGAGCTAATGAGCAACAAGCAAAAATTTTAGGTGAAGCGTTTAGCCAAATAAACGATTGGTTACTTATACTCGATAAGCGTTTAATGCCATTTTCTGCGAACAATAGTTTTATTGAAACATTTTCAAACGAGCAAACGGCCACCCAAATTAGCCCTAAATTGTTTATTAAAGCAATTGGTAAAGATAAGTGCAGAGAGTTTGCTAGTATTTTAAAAAAATTAAAACCAACTGAAAACTGGCAAAGTGATGTTTATATAAGAACAGCAAGAAATAACGAACACCCAATACATATAAGTGCCACAGCTGTAACAAAAGACACTGCAAGTTACTATGTGATTGTTATTACAGATTTAACTGAACAAAAACGTGCTGAAAACGAACTGCGCTATTTGGCTAATTTTGACCCTCTAACACATCTACCTAATCGTAGTTTAATGTATCAAAACATTGAAAAGGCGATTAAATATGCCGATAAAAACAATACCCAATGCGCATTATTATTTATTGATTTAGATAAGTTCAAACCTGTTAATGACTCTTTTGGTCATGCAGTAGGTGACAAGCTTTTATGTAATATCACCCAAAGAGTAAGCGGCATGCTTAGCGAGGACGCTATACTTGGCCGCCAAAGTGGTGATGAATTTTTAGTGCTGATTCAAAATATAAAATCACTCCAATCTCTTCGCGATACCGTAAGAAAAATTAGTAATGAATTAGCTAATAAAGTAATTATTGAAGACTTCTCTATTAATATTTCAGCAAGTATTGGCGTAGCTCTGTACCCATTCGATGCTATAACCACAGATATACTCATCCGTAATGCCGATGTTGCAATGATGCACGCTAAGCAAGGCGGGAGAAACGACTTTAAGTTTTTTAGCGATGAAATGAATGAGCTAATAAAACAAAAATTACTGCTTGAAAATGATTTAAAAGATGCAGTAAAAGACAACCGATTTTTTAATCACTACCAGCCTATTATCGACATAGAAGAGAAAACAATAAATGGCGTGGAGTTACTCATGCGCTGGAAAAATGAAGGCCAGTTAATATCTCCAGCTCTTTTTATTCCTGTAGCTGAGGAAACCGGTTTAATAGAACTTCTTACTGAGCAAGCCTTGCACCGTTCACTAATTGAACTTGCACCTATACTCAGCGAAAACCCGTTGTTTTATATATCTTTAAACTTATCGCCTAAACACATTTTAAAAACAAACATAACACAGCGGTTAATGGCTATATTAGCGGACTCTCAAGTTCATCCAAGACAATTAAGGCTCGAAATAACAGAGAGTATTTTATTAGAAGATAAGCTTAAAGCAGCCAAACAGCTGCAAAACCTAAAAGCTGCTGGGTTTAAATTACTGCTTGACGATTTTGGTACAGGATACTCATCACTCACCTACTTAAGCCAATTCCCTATTAATGTTATTAAGATAGATCAAAGCTTTGTAAATAGTATTGGTATAGATAAGGGAGATGAATCAATTATTAAAACTATTTTTTCATTGGCAGAAAACTTAGATCTATACTGCATTGCAGAAGGAGTAGAAACGCGCGAACAGATGCTCTTTTTAGCCGAGGTTGGCTGCCATGTATTACAGGGTTATTACTTTGCAAAACCAATGAATGCTAAAGACTTACGTAAAAGCGATTGTTTTAGCAATATCATTGATTTGATTAGATTTGATTTGATTTGATTTGATTTGATTTGAAACATTAAAAGCGTGCTAATCATTATTACACGCTTTTATATTAATTAGATGCTATTAATGGATATGATGGCATTCATGGCTTTCGATTTGTAATACACTATTACGTACATTAAATTTTTCGGCTAATAATTGCTCTACCTTCATACGACACGCTTCATCATGTTTTTCAATCGTACAATGTTGTTTAAGGACAACGTGTGCGCCTACTACAATACCATTATACTTGCGCGTTACAGTGACGTTATGGACATTATGAACATGTTCCATATCTGTAATTTTACTTTCAATATCAGTAACTTTAGGAAGTTTCGCTTTATTTAGGCGTAAACCTTTTATACAACTAATTATGACCTTAATACCGGTGAATAATACGAAAGAAGCAATTAACATACTCGATAAAATATCGATTACAACCCAGCCTGTGAAATATATAAGAATACCGGCAACAAATGTCGATACGGTAGAAATCAGATCAAAGAATGAGTGTAAAAATACCGCGTACACATTAATACTCGCTTTGCGGCCTTTATATAAAACCCATGCAGCAGCCCCATGAAATAAAAAACCAATAGCAGCAATAACCGACATTAAATAACTATTGATAGCCAGCTCATTTCCTTCATGTTGGTGTATATAGCGCTCACCACCTTCATACAAAATAATTAAACTGATTGCTAGGTATAAAAACCCGTTCACTAGGCCACCAAAAAGCTCTGCTCGTTGATGGCCATCGTTATAGGTTTTGGCAAAATGAATAGCGAGACTTGATGCTATCAGTGCGATGAATAACGAGCTATTGTGAACAAACAAATGCCCCGCATCAGCAAGAACAGCAAGCGAATTAGAATAATAAGCACCTATAACCTGAATTACCATAAACGAACACGTAATTGCTAGCGCAATGAGTAACCGACGACGAGAAGCTTGGTGTGTAGTGATTTCTGTCATGAAATGCTTGAATAACCTATACTTAAAGTGCAAATAAGCCAAAGATGGCTTAGAGTAGAAATGGGTAATGATATACAGTATCAATTATAATACGTACTGCCCGCAAACGCACTAAAAACTTAGTAAATCAAAAAAAATGTGCTAATAGTTAGTAAAGAAAAAGAATTTAATTATGGCTTGGACACATGGAGAGTTGAGTGAGTAATAACCTATCAGAAGAAGCATGGCAAAACTTGGAGTTATTGCCGTTTTGTGTATTACTTTATGATGCAAATGAAGATATATTTAAAGTTAACAGCCAGGCACAGGACTTGTTTGACTTAAAAGACCAATCACATTTTTATAAAACTGATTTTTCACACATCACTTTAACCAATCATCACAGTAAAAAAAATCTGTTGATCGAGGAGCTATTCTTTGATTATTTTACGGCAAATAACCAATGCCAGTTTATTTTATCGAAACAATCATCCAAATTGCTACTCAACGTAAAATTTGCAAATTTACCTAATTCAAACTCCATTATTATTATCGATATATTAAATAACAACGTGGATGAACAATATGATTTTGATAATATTATATCGAACATCTCAACTGACTTAATTGATATTCAAAATGACGATGTTGATAAGCATATCAACTATGCATTAAAAGCAGTCGGTACGGTTTGCAATGCCGATAGGAGTTATCTTTTTAAGTTTTCCGATGATGGTAAAACTATTAATAACACTCACGAATGGGTCAATGATGGTATCAAAGCTTTTAAAGACGACTTACAAAACCTTTTAAAAAGCGACCTCCCTTATTTTTTTAGTTCGATGGCCCGTACCCACTTATTCAGAGTGAATGATGTAACGTTGCTCCCCATTCAAGCAATGAGCGAAAAAACGATTTTCCAGCGACAAGAAATAAAATCGGTACTTTGCATTGGATTACGTTATGACAAAGAACTGGTTGGCTTTATTGGCTGTGATTGTGTTGTTCAAAAGCGAGATTGGACAGATTTAGACCTTATTCGCCTAAGGTTAGTAGGTGAAATGCTTGCTAATGCTTTCAAAAATTTAAATTATAAGCAAGAGCTTCAACAAACTCAGCAGCAACTCATTAACGCCAACCAAAAACTCAATAAACAAGTCAATACTGATGGCCTTACAAACATTGCTAATAGACGCTGTTTTGATCAGACTTTAAAATGCGAAATTAAGCGCTGTGCACGTAATAAGGAACCCATTAGTTTAATTATGTGTGATATTGATTTTTTTAAGCGTTATAACGATAACTATGGGCATCAGCTTGGCGATGAAGTGCTAAAGCGAGTGGCCAAAGCGCTACACAATATTTGTAAACGCGAAGGTGATCTAGCAGCTCGTTTCGGGGGTGAAGAATTTGCGATAGTTTTACCTGCAGTCGACACAGAACACTGTCAAAGGTTTGCTGTTCTTATTCAGGAAAAAATCGCAGAACTCGCAATTGAACATAACTTTTCAACTGTCAGTAAATACCTCACTTTAAGCATTGGGTTTTATAGTTTCATACCCAATCACAAAACAAAACCCAAAGAGGTTATAACTAACGCCGACATAGCCCTTTATAACGCAAAAGAAACAGGTAGAAATAAAATAGCTAGTTTTTAAAAACCGACTAAGGTGGCTCACTGCAGTGAGTTTTAGTGGTTTAAAGTTTGCTGTAGTGATAATCCATACACCTGAAATTATAAACAATACAACTACTCAGTGATTTACGCGTAGTAAGCTAAGTAAGGCGTTGAAAGTGAGCAACCAATTATCGCCAGTACTGAGGTTTTAGTAACTAAAAAAGAAGTGGTATTATGTGGGTTACGCCTAAAAGCTAATCATCACTGAAAATTACAAGTTACAGTAAAACGGGCGGCTCAAACTGCCCTTTTTTTATACCGGAGATCTGAAATACAGCGCCTTGTTCACCAACAGTATTATTAATCGCTTCATCAAATGCCGATGTTACAAGTAGCAACTCAGCATTTTCACCACCGAAGGCGGTGCACGTCGGTTTTAATGCACAAAGCTCTATTGTTTTAATTAGCTCACCGCTTGGGGATAAACACATAACACATCCCATTCCCCAAACAGCTAGCCACAAATTGCCTAATTTATCGGTTACGCAGCCATCGGGGTCAACATCAGTATTATTAAATTGATAAAAAACACGTGGCTCAGCGCAAGGCTCACCAGTTTTCTCATCCAAATCTAATACATAAATGCAACTAGTTAAAGAGTCGCAGTAATAACCGCGTAAACGGGACTTATCAAAACACAATCCATTTGGGATACTCAAACCACTTACAACGGCTTTAAGCTGGTTTTTATAATAACGGTATATTATACCATCCCCTTTTTTAGCATTTACATCCATTGTACTTAACCAAAAGCCACCCCATGGATCAGCACGGCCGTCGTTTGAACGTCGATTTAGCTGTGTATTTTCAATACTAAGGATAAGATGGCGAGTGCTTGAATTAATATGGTATTTGTATATACCAGTACTTGTCCCTAGCAATAAGTGCTGCTCATCAATCCACGCTATTGCACTGAGCGTATCGGGCATATTCACGGTTTTTAGTTGGCTTTCGCTGTGTATATTTTTGCTTAAAAGTAATTTTTTATTTATATCGACCCAAAAAAAAGTGTTCAGCATAGGATGCCAAAGAGGACTTTCTGCAAGCTGACTCTGTGTGCTTTCAAAAATGGTTACGCTAGGATCAAACATAAGTAGTTATTCTTTATTATTAACAAAGCCTTGTAATACTAAACCTTACCAGAAAGCAGTGAGTTTCGCGATGTGTACCCGGCTTTAATTTTTTATCATCTTCAGTAATCTCTATCGCATTTTTTAGACTGAGTTGATAACATCAAATTTCATAAAAAGGATTGGCCATGAACAACAATAATAAAAACACACTCGTCGTTGAAGGCGGTGCAATGCGCGGTATATTTGCCGCTGGTGTGCTTGATGAGTTTTTAAAACAGCAATACCAGCCATTTGAACGCTATTTTGGTGTTTCAGCCGGAGCAACTAATATAGCCGCATTTTTATGCAAACAACCGATGCGAAATTATAAAGTGATTACCGACTATTCATGCCGTCCTGAATTTATTAATTTAGCGCGCTTTATTAAAGGTGGTCATTTATTTGATTTAGATTGGTTATGGCAAGAAACAATTCGCGAAATACGCCTTCATACAGAGGTATTCGAACAAACTCCACAAGAGTTTTATATTGTATCTACGGCAATCGAATCAGGCAAAGCACACTATTTAAAAGCCACCAGCGCCGATATGGTGCATCAATTAAAAGCATCATGCGCTATACCCATTGCATATCGTGACTACCCTATTATTAATGACATAGCGATGACCGATGGCGGTGTTGCTGATTCAATTCCGGTTATAAAAGCTTACGAAATGGGTGCACGCGAAATCACCGTTATTTTGTCTCAATGTTTAGGCTATCGTAAAAAACCAAGTAAGGCACCTTGGCTTACTAAAAAAATGTATAAAAACTATCCTGCATTAGTTCAAGCGACCTTAGATAGGGCTGATTTTTATAATAAGTCTATCGATTTTATTATGAATCCACCAAATGACTGCAAAATCAATATTATTGCTCCACCAGCTAATTTTAAAGTTGGCCGAACCACTAAAAAGTTTGAAATACTTAATAGTGGTTACAATATGGGAGTTGATGCTGCTAAGGCCTTTTTAGCTAAATAACTGCATTTTTACCCTAATAATTGCGGCGCTTTACCCGCAATAACTGCAGTTAGTAACCCTGCTAACATAGCTCCTACAACGGTGCATATTGCACCGCCTAAAATACCATAAACACTCATAAAGCATATCAGCGCTAAACTAAATAGCAGTGTACATAAAAAAGCTTTAGTGGGTATTGTGAGTGTGTTTTTGCGTATATTAAGCATCATTAATAATAGACTTACCATGGCAATTATAATTAGTAGTTCGTTCATGCGGGTTGTACCTCTGCTTGTAATTTTTGTGTGTTTTTTATTTTTAAGGCACCAAAAATACACGCGATACCCACCACCATAAAACTTATATCTACTATCGCGACAAGCGAGCTATTAAGGTTAATAACATTACTCACGCCAAATATAATATTGAGCGGCAGCACCAAAGCAAGCGAAGCGCCGCATAGCAAAAGAGTCAGCTTAAAATAGTTTTTATAACCTATAGGCAATACACTTAAGAGTAACCATGCCAACCACGTATAAAAAAACACGGGTCCAAAAAAGCTATTTTGCGCCACACCAATAACGGTATAATTAAGTACAACTTGCAAAGGAAATAACACAAAGCTTGCTAATACCAAGCCTCCACAACTACCAATAATAAAACGATTCCAGCGTGCATATGCCTGCACACTCAGCGACGGGCTACTGCCACGTGTACGCTTTGCTAGCCACATCATCATGCCCGAAATAGGTAAAAGCGCAGTACTTAAGCCAAGCAATACCCAAAGTAATTTTACAAACACCCCTGCAAAGTTCCCAAAGTGCAGCGGAAACATCAACTCAATTACTTTTATCGAAACACCTGAAATATCACCAAAACTACTCATCGACTGCACAAACTCACCATTGCCTTTATAATGCAGTAATTGAGAAGCAACAGCCTCGCCACCTAACAAACGCAAATACACCTGCGCATTCGCATCGTTATGCGCCATTATTGTGACATCCCTAATTATTGCTTCAGGGTAACGACTATGAGCATTGTCTAAAATAGTGTCTATTTTTGTAGGTTGCTTAATGTGGCTAACTACCGGCTCAGGAATAGCGGTAAACGTTTCTATTAACTTATCTTGATCGCCACCAAAGCTCACAAACGCAGCTGCTGGTAATAAAATAACGGTCGCAAGCCCTAAAAATGATCCTGTAAAACCAATTACAATATTAAATACGCTGCCCCAAATACCTATGACCTTATGAGCATCGCTTACTGCAATATCTAATCCTTTATCTCGCCTAAACGTAAAGAGCTCTTTTATCAATTTACGATGAATAAACAAGCCTGTCACTGCACTTACTAAAAGTGTTAAACCTAAAAAACCAGTGAGTATTAACCCAATTGGTCGCCCTAAATGCAAATCTGCATGAAACTCACCTATATAAGTTGGCGCATCCGTTTTTTTATTAGCGTAAAATTCTTTACTAGGACCATAGTAAGTATTTTCCAGCGCCAATGTATTGGGATGAAATTGAAATACTCTGGCCACCTCTTGGTCATAGTTTTCATCGCCATGGTGGGATTCAAATACCAACGTTAATAAATGAAAGTTATGTCCACTTGGTAAAAACACATGAATGTTTTCACCAAATTCACTAGGCACCTGTTTATGGTATTCGTTTACTAGTCGATTAATTTGCGCGCTGGCAACGTGTTGACTAGATTGTAGCTCTGGATTTGCCCATATTTTTAACTCAGGTCGCGACAGCACTGCTAACGCCCCACTAAATGCAACAATAAATAGCAGTACAGCAGTAATAATTCCTACCCAGCTATGTAATAAAAATAGCTTTTTTAAAGTAATCGACTTCATCCCTGCCCCTGCGTTAACGCCCAAAAACTCAATAAACCATGTAATACACACAGTGCAAACATTACAACAAACGGTTGCCATACCTTTTGCGCCAAATACGCATAAATAAACAACGCAGTCCAAATAACAGGAAAGAGTAAAATAGGCAGTAATATTTGTTCATTCATTTGAAATGGTAAATAGGTTGTCATACCCGGAATCATTATTACCGCTGTAACTAGCGCTAAAACACACGCAATTAAGTGCCTTCTCCGTGTAGCTGTAAACGTTTTTTTATTATTCATTATTCGCTCAATAAATTTGCCCAAACATATACAAAACAGCATATGCAAATGATAACAATTACTATTATATTGTGCATTTATCGCTTAATGCAATTTATTAAACAAATTAAGTCTAATAACACTGTTGGTTTGCCTTAAGAGCTTTTATGCTACGCCTCGCAATTTAGGTACGCAGTAATGCGTCATTTCAGTTAAGCCGAGTTCGGGCTTTTTAATTTTTCAGGAAGCAGTAAACCGTGGATATAATTAACGCGATTATTTTAGGTATTATTGAAGGTATAACAGAATTTTTACCCATATCATCAACTGGGCACTTAATTGTAGCGTCAAAGTGGCTAGGCATTGAATCAACAGACGCTAACCTCGCCTTCGAAGTCATTATCCAACTTGCCGCCATTTTAGCGGTACTAGCCAACTATAAAGATAAGTTTAGCCCTAAACATTTCAATTTATGGGTGAAAGTTGCCATTGCATTTATTCCTTTGGGTATTATTGGTTTTATATTTAGTGATGTAATAAAAACACTGTTTAGCGTACCAGTAGTAGGTGTTATGTTTATTGTAGGCGGTGTGATTTTTTTACTATTAGAGCGCAATTATAAAGAGACTCACTGCACAACTACCGATGTAACCCAAGTTACTTATAAACAAGCTCTTTGGATTGGCGTAGCACAAGTATTTGCGTTAATTCCAGGGACTAGTCGTGCTGGAAGTTCTATTGTTGGTGCCATGCTGTGTGGTTTAAACCGAAAAGCCAGCGCTGAATTTTCATTTTTACTTGGTTTACCTGTACTTGCAGCAGCCTCAGGATATGACTTACTTAAACATTACCAACTGTTTAGCTTAGATGACCTAACTGCCCTTGCTGTGGGTTTTTTAACGTCTTTTATAGTCGCTTATTTTACTATTAAACTATTCATACGCTTTCTAGAAAATTTCACTTTTGTTAGTTTTGGTCTTTACCGAATCGTATTTGGTGTTATTTTATTAGCTATAGCCTACACATAAGAGAATATTATGAGCGAAAAAATAAACGAAGAAGCACTCCACGCCCTAAAAATAGCTTTTACTTACATGCCTAAAGCGATTGAAGTAACAAAGTATGAATATGGCGAGCGCTACCAAAGCGTACTTGATCACATTGAAGCTGTACGTGAAACACTGCTTATTAACGATGTTGACCCAGAGGAAGTAGGCGGCGATATCAACCCGCAATATACCCCAAATTCAACGTATTAAAAGTATACCGCTGAGTATTATATGCTCGGCGGCATGTTGCACTATAAACTAGCACTATTAATAAACCACTAACTTAGTTCATAAAAACATAAGGTTATATAATTTAATACGTATCAACTTTAGTTATTAGTAATTAAAACTGCTAAACTGGATTTTAAACTAATACCAATGCCCTAATTGGCCTATGTATTATATAAATTGAACAAAAGCTTACGGGGTGTTTTCTTTTGAATTTTTTACGATGTTTTCACGATATAGTTTCTAATCAATCTCTTGATTTTGAAAATAAAATTAATAAGCTCTTAGTGTTTGGGTTAGAAGTATTTGACCTTGAGCTAGGTATTATTAGTAAAGTAGATAAAAACAGCTACACCGTTTTATATGCCAAAACCCCTGACAACTCACTTTTACCCGGTACCGTGTTTGAATTACAAGGCACCTATTGCGTACATACGCTCGCTGCTGGCTCTGCACTTGCCTTTCATAAAGCATCTCAAAGTGCAATTGCAAACCACCCCTGTTATATAAACTTTCAGTTAGAGTCTTATATTGGCGCGCCAATAAAAATTGGTGATAAAATATTTGGCACCGTTAACTTTTCATCCGCAAAAGACTCCCTCGCTTTTAACGATGATGCTTATGACTACATCGAATTATTTGCACAATGGCTTGGATCGGAATTTGCTCGCACCCAAGCTAAAGAACAACTCATAAAAAATAGTAATACTTTATTAAAGTTAGAGCACATTGCAAATATAGGCACGTGGGAAGTTGATCTAATCTCCGATAAAATTACCTGGAGTGAGCAAACCTACCTCATACATGAGGTGGATGAACAATTTCAACCGCAAATGAATTCTGCAATCGAGTTTTATAAAGAAGGCCCAAGTCGTGAAGGCATTACTCGCGCGGTAGAATTAGCCATAGAAAAAGGCAAAAAATGGAATTTAGAACTAGAAGTAGTAACCGCTAAAAATAAACACTTATGGGTGGCTACCTTTGGTGAGGCCGAATTTGATGAAGGCCGATGCGTGCGGTTATTTGGCACCTGCCAAGATGTAACCGAATCAGTAATGCTACGAGAAGAGCTTAAACAAAAGCAAGCTCAAGCAGAGCGCCTACTTGAAGACAGAAGCATGCTATTTGCTAAAATCAGCCACGAATTAAGAACCCCACTCAATGGTATTACAGGTATGCTTACAACATTAGTCGACGAGCATAGTGAAGAAGTGCGTGCCGAAAAAATTAAAATCGCACTTAGAAGCGCCGATATTTTACTCAGTATAATTAACGAAGTTCTCGATTTTTCTAAAATTAATCATGGTGAGCTAAAGCTTGAACCTACTGACTTTTTACTAAAAACAATTTTTACCGATTTAACTTCTTTGTATACACCTCTATTTAAAAACACGCATGTAACGCTACAAGTAAATAATACAATTGATGACAACTGCTGGGCGTTTAGCGACAACACACGCCTTAGCCAAATAACCTCTAACTTACTAAGCAATGCGCTGAAATTTACTGAGAATGGTTCAGTTACACTAAACACAAACCTTTCTAAAATAAAAAATAAGCTAATTTTAAATATTGAAGTGTCTGATACCGGCCGAGGAATGAGTAAAGGCTTTTTAGAATCACTATTTTCTCCTTTTTCTCAAGAAGTAGATGCTAAGAATTCAAAAGGTGGAACAGGCCTTGGCCTTGCAATAGTAAAAGAGCTTGTTGAATATATGGGCGGAAAAATAAAGGTAAAAAGTACACCTAATAAAGGCACTACGTTTTTAGTAAATATTCCTATTGAGAAAGGGACAGAACAAAAACAAGAAAGCCTTAAATCAACGTTAGATATCAACGGCAGTGAACTATCAGTGCTTGTAGTCGATGATAACGACATTAATAGGTTGGTACTTCATGCTTCTTTAGGCAAACTTAATATAAAAGCCGACTCTGCAGTTGATGGCCAAGATGCTGTATTAAAATGTCGCCAAAAGCATTATGACCTTATTTTTATGGACTGCATAATGCCCATACTCGATGGATTTGAGGCAACAAAGCAGCTTAGATCAGAAAACATCTGCTCGCATGAAGAAACCTACATAGTGGCTATAACTGCTAATACTTCATCACAAGACAAACTTGCCTGCAAACAAGCCGGTATGGATATGTTTATATCAAAACCGTTTAAACTACCCATACTTGAAAAAGCGGTTATTAACGCGCTTGAGCATACAGCTAAAGTTAGCTAACCTTTATAGCTAACTGATTGGTTAAATAAGGATATAAAATTAAAAACATAATTAGAACTATATTACTAACAGTACTTATTGTTGCAGTATTTAAAGGCGTTTCCACTGGGCAATGGAGCTCATCAATAACAATAGTTATCGTATCAGGCGTATTGCTGTTAGTTACATTTATCAGTGCTAAGTCATCACGTGGATCATCAGCTTATACTGGCAGTGACTCATCAGTTTCCTCTAGCAGTAACTCATCGCATTCTCATACAAATTGTAGCGGCGGCGATTCTGGCGGTGGGTGCGATTAAATCGTGTGCTAATTCTTAAGTATTAAAAAAGCCGCCTTTGGAGAAGGGCGGCTTGGGTTAACAAACAGCTATGGGTGTAGCCTTGCTGTTATATCAAGAGAGTTTTTACTAAATTTTTTATTAAATAATGTTAAGCAGCACTTTGATCAGCTTCTTCAGAGTGACGAATTAAATAATCAAATGCACCTAAACTTGCTGTTGCACCGCTGCCCATTGCAATAATAATTTGTTTAAACGGAGTATTGGTTGCATCCCCCGCGCCGTAAATTCCTGGTAATGAAGTTGCGCCTTTAGCATCAATCAGTATTTCACCAAATTTACTTAATTCAAGGTCGCTGTCTTTTAACCACTCAGTATTTGGTATTAAGCCTATTTGTACAAATATACCGGCAAGTTCAAGCTCTTTGCTCTCCCCTGTAACTCTATCTGTGTACATTAAGCCAGTTACTTTTTTACCATCACCAAGTACTTCGGTAGTTTGTGCACTTTTGATAATGGTAATATTAGCCATGCTTTTAGCTTTACGAATAAGCACTTCATCAGCACGTAGTGTGTCTGCAAATTCAAGTACCGTAACACTTTGCACAATATTAGCTAAATCGATTGCTGCTTCTATACCTGAATTACCACCGCCAATTACGGCAACAGGTTTACCTTTAAATAAAGGGCCATCACAATGTGGGCAATATGCCACACCATGGCCGCGATATTCTTGCTCCCCTGGTACGTTCATTTCGCGCCAGCGTGCACCAGTTGCAAGTACGAGCGACTTAGCTTTAAGTACTGCGCCATTTTCTAGTGTAATTTCGTAGCCATTGTTATAACCAAGTGCCGCTGCACGCTGATTATGCATTACATCAACATCGTATTCTTTAACGTGCTCTTCAAGCTGAGCAACCAATTTAGGCCCTTCAGTCGCCTTAATCGAAATAAAGTTTTCTATTGCTAATGTATCTGCAACTTGTCCACCAAATCTGTCGGCAACAATACCTGTATTTAAACCTTTTCGTGCTGAGTAAATCGCAGCCGATGCGCCCGCAGGCCCGCCACCAATTACAAGTACATCAAATTTATCTTTTTTACTTAGCGATTCAGCTTGGCGCTGTGCCCCTTTGCTATCTACTTTATTGAGTATATCGGTAAGGCTTAGTGCACCTTGGCTAAATGGTTCGCCATTTAAATACACAGCCGGTACAGCTAAAATATTTCGCTCTTCTACCTCACTTTGAAATAATGCGCCATCAATCATGGTCGCTTTAATATTGCTGTTTGTCGCTGCCATAGTATTAAGTGCTTGGACTACTTGCGGGCACGTTTGGCAACTTAAACTTATGTATACTTCAAAGCTGAGTTCTTGAGTGAGCGATTGTATTTGTTCAATGTCTTCGCTTTTAGCTTTACTTGCGTGTCCGCCAGTATGTAAAAGTGCTAGCACTAAACTTGTGAATTCGTGGCCCATAGGTACGCCTGCAAACGTAATATGGGTATTTTTAATAGGTGAATGTACAACCATTGACGGGCGACGCGCGCTTGTATCTGGGTTGTTCATTACCGTAAATTTATCGCTCAGTGAGGCTAAATCGTTCGCTAAGCTTTCTACTTCTGCTGATTTTTTGCTGTCATCCAAGGCAATAAGCAGCTCAACAGGTTGAGTAAGCGATTCAAAATGGCTTTTTAATTGATTTTTTATGTTGTTATCTAACATGGCTTAACCCTTTTAGGAAAATTTAAACAGCAAGCCTCCCATGCCAAATAATGCATGTGCTTAAACAAGTATATTGATATAGGAGGCACCAACAAACGGATGTTCGTTGATTTAAGGGCAGTTACCTGCCCTTATAGTAGGAATAAATCTATACTTAGATTTTACCGACTAGGTCTAGTGAAGGTGCAAGTGTGTCTTCACCTGGCTGCCAAGATGCAGGGCAAACTTCACCATCGTGAGTTGCAATGTATTGTGCAGCTTGTACTTTACGAACTAGTTCTTTAGCGCTTCGGCCAATTCCTAAATCGTGAGTTTCGATTACTTTAATTTCGCCTTCTGGGTTCATTACAAATGTACCGCGAAGTGCTAAACCTTCTTCTTCAATCATTACACCAAAGCTACGTGTAATACGCCCTGTTGGGTCGCCAATCATTGGGTAAGTAATTTTACCGATAGTGTCTGACGTGTCGTGCCATGCTTTATGAGTAAAATGAGTGTCGGTAGATACTGAGTAAACTTCTACGCCCATTTCTTGAAGTTGTGCATAGTAATCTGCAAGGTCACCTAATTCGGTAGGACATACAAATGTAAAGTCTGCTGGGTAAAAGAAGAAGATTGACCATTTACCTAGAACATCTTTTTCAGACAATTCTACAAAGTCACCGTTGTGGTAAGCGGTTGCATTGAATGGTTGTAATTTTGTATTAATTAATGAAGTGCTCATGGTATTTCCTCATCTGTGTTTATGTATTTTAAAAGTAATCAACGCTTTCGTTTTGAACGACCTTCTGCGTTGGCTTGAGTAGTACAATAAGGCCAATAGGAAATTAAATAAAATTGATTGTTTAGATTAAAACAATCGGTTTTTTGGGTTGAACTATATAATCATTGTTATTGTAAACATCAGTTGAATTGTAAACGCTGGCGAATTATTAAGACCGCTAATCGCAATACTGCTACAATAGCCCCGCTTCAAATAAGTCATTAAATATAAGGCGCACCGTAATGGAAAAATTTGTTAACCATATACAGCTAGGTTATCTAGGCTTAATCCCGTTTTTAGGGTGTGTAGGTTGGCCACTCATGTTTGGCAGTAATAGCCTTAACTTAGAGTTTTTTACTTTTTACAGTATCGCCATTTTAGCATTTATGGCGGGTAACTTATGGCGCGCCGGAGAGCAAAGCTATAGCAATGCAATTAAAGCGGTATTACCTGTTATCCCAGTTCCATTTGTATCATTTTTACCTGTAGAGTGGGCACTGGCTTGGCTAGGTGCTAGTTTTTGGTTAGTACTTATATTTGAAAAAGCCACGCCACAATGGCAAACCTATCATAAAGATTATCAAAAAATGCGCTTTGTACTTACCTCTGTTGTGTTTGTTTGTCACATTCTGACTATTGGTATGAGTATTTACCCTAAATAGCAGCTGTAAACTTAAATATTGCGTGGTAATAAGGTAATATCCGCGCACTGCTATTTGAGGACACACCATGATTGACCAACTACGCCAACAACTCGACGAACTTGGCGAAAACTACGTAGAAAAAAACGCTGCATTTAAAATCAAAGTGATCCCATTTTTTTGTGCTATTCGCATTAAAAAAGATCATAAAAGCGAAGGTCGTTTAAGCTTTTATTCAAGTCAATTACTCGAAATATTATTAGTCGTCTTATTTTTGCTATTCGGTTTAACACTGTACGATACAGATGCAGGGTTCACTCACGGCCCTATTCATATTGCCTTTGCTATTTTAATTACCTTTAATCTTATTATTAAACAAATCGCAATCGAAGGATTAAAAACCAGACTTGCGTTTCATCGTTTACTAGCAAAAGACTCACAAACAAATAGCAATATAAATAATACTGCTACACACATAAACACTAAATAAAATATGTATTTAAATCCTCAATGGCGAATACTCACCGTAGGCGATGGCGATTTATCGTTTTCGAACGCTATTTACACCCATCTATCGCCAAAAGTTTTGGTTGCATCCACTTACGATGACCAAACTACTATTGAGCAAAAGTACCAGCACAATGCACTTAGCAACTTAAAAGCGCATAACGTTGAGGTACTTAATAGTTTTGATGTAACAAACCCTGCATGTTGGCAAGCTCTAAGTGAAAACCAGCACAGCTTTGATGTGGTTATTTTTCAGTTTCCGCTTATACCTGCATTTGTTGGCCGTGAAGCATTTGAAAACAACACGCGCCAAACCAGTATGAACGTATTAAACCGCGCTTTACTGCACCAATTTATTAAATACGCTAACGAATACGCGCTTGATAAAAATGGGCCAATGCTTTGTTACATCACCTCAAAGGATGTAAAACCTTATCGTGAGTGGAATATAGAAGGGAGTTTAAATAACGGTTTAACCGCAGATTATTTAGGCCAAATCCCATTTGATATTAGCCATTTTGAAGGTTATAAAATTCGTAATGTTGACCGCGATAAACACGTTAAAGACACAAGCGGCATAACTTACGTTTTCAGCCCAAAAAGTCTCGATAAACATACTAGCGAATTAAGCTCACGCCTTACAAAGCCTGCATACTTAACATCTAACCATTGCCCCCTATGCCGCGTTGGGCCTTATGTGGCAAGCGAGGACGAAGCCAAGCATCTAAACGCTAAAAAGCATCAGCAAATGCTACATCTTGAAAGCGATTGGCAACAATGGCTAAATGAGTTTTATCGCTAATTAATAGCCCTGCTATTGTTAATTCAATTATACGTTTTCGTGTTTAATTAAATCAGCCGCTTTTTCAGCAATCGCAATTACCGGCGCATTTGTGTTGCCGGTAATAATAGTAGGCATAATCGACGCATCAACTACGCGTAAGTTACTCACCCCGTGTACTCGTAAATTAGTATCTACCACTGCCATTGAGTCTTGCCCCATTTTACATGTCCCTACTGGGTGATACTCGGTATCTGCAGTTTGGCGTATAAACTCAATTAGCTGCTCATCATTATTTATATCAAGCGGGTAGAGCATTTTACCGCGTATGTTATCAAAAGCGTTGCTTTGCATAATAGCGAGTGTTTTTTTAAGGCCTGCAAGCATTACAGTTAAATCATCTGGGTGGCTTAAATAATTAGGGTCTATAAGCGGTGCACTACGCGGGTTGTTATCGGCTAATGTAATAGTACCTCGGCTTTTGGGGCGCATAATACTGCTGTGTATACTGTAACCATGCCCAGTGTGTAATTTACGACTATGATCGTCCACCAGCCCAATTACAAATTCTAGCTGCACATCGGGCGCTGGCGAGCCTTCAAATAATTTAATAAACGCGTGCGACTCTGCAAAATTACTGGTTAATCGCCCTTCTCGTTTACTAAACCAGTTAACGCATCCTTTTAAAATGCTGGCAATGCCAAGCGGGCTTATACCAAATGTGCCTTTACTTGTTTTTGATTTATAAAGTGGCACTACCGTTAAGTGATCTTGTAAATTAGCGCCAACACCTTCAAGTACGTGCTGAACCTTAATGTTATGTGCACTTAACTGCTCTTTTGGGCCAATACCCGAAAGCATTAATATTTGCGGCGAATTAATAGCGCCAGCACTAAGTATTACCTCTTGTTTAGCACGTAAATTAATAACCTCCTTATTACGCCCTATTTGCACGCCTTGCGTTATCTTATTAGCTATATTTATTTTATTAACGTGGCTATGGGTTAATACCGTTAAATTCGGGCGGTTTAAATGCGGTGTTAAATATGCTTTTGCTGCACTACAACGCTCGCCATTGTGCTGAGTTACCTGCGATAAACGCGCGCCGCTTTGCTCTTTGCCATTTATATCGTCGCTTAAATTAACGCTCTGCTCAGCACAGGCATTTAGAAAATATTGGTTTACATTGCTTGGATTACTTAGCTCTTGTACATGTAGCGGGCCTTTTGTTCCGTGCAGCTCATTATTTATAAACGCTTTATTGTTCTCAGCTTTAATAAAGTACGGGAGTAAACTCTCAAAATCCCAGCCTTCATTACCAAGCTGTGCCCAATTATTGTAATCGTATTTGTTACCGCGAATATAAACCATTGCATTGGTAGAGCTTGACCCACCCAATACTTTGCCGCGCGGCACAAAACCACAGCGGTTATTAAGCGCTTTTTGTGGCACCGTATTGTAATGCCAGCTATTTATGCCATAAGGCACACTCGCTGCTATGCCAGCTGGCATTTGCACAAATGCACTTTTATCGCTGCCGCCAGCTTCAATTAAACAAACATTTACATTTTTATCCTCAGACAAACGCGATGCCATAACGCAGCCGCCACTGCCTGCGCCAATCACAATGTAATCAAATGTTGTATTGTTCATGGTGTACCTTAATAAAAGTTTTAAACGGCCTTAACAGTAATAGTGCATAGAAAAACCCAATAAAACTTGATATTTTTAGACATCACTTATTTGGGGTTAACCATGAGCAGCCTAATCAGAGCCACGTCATTACAAGGTATAGATACGCTAATTAGCGAATTTGGCGGCGATCCGCATGAAATAATGCAAAGCTGTAATATTAGTAACGTTGACTTTAAAAATCTCGACAACCAATATTTACCTTATCGAGACTACGCTGAGCTTTTAGAATACTGTGCTTGTAAGTTCAATTGCTCTAGTTTTGGCCTTAAGCTCGCAAGTAGACAAAATTTTGATATTTTAGGACATATTGCAATAGCTGCCAAAAGTAGTACTAATTTAGGTGATGCACTTAATTGGGTTATTAAATACCTTTACTTACACAGCCCTGCACTTAGCTTAAACTCGCACCCTTTAGAGAATGATAAAAGCTTGTTTTTATCATTCGAAATTAATTTAAAACCATTACCGCACATAAACCAAGTCATTGAGCTAACCATTGGTTTAGCATTAGCTGTTATTAAAAAGCTGAGTAATAACCGCTGCAAACCAATTAATATATTTTTGCCAAAAAAGTTAAGTACTAATACTCGTGCCTATAACACTTACCTTGGTTGTAACGTTATAGAGCATCGCAACAGCGCTGGCATTGTAATCTCAAAAAGTGATTTAACTCTTGAGCTTGATCACCCTAAACTAAATAAAGTACAAGCAGCGCTAAACTTCTTGGCAAAAAACAAAGAACACACACAACCGTTGCCCAACCAAGTTAGTGCACTAATTAGGCCTATGCTTCCTATTTATCAATGTAGTAACCAAACTATTTCAGCTGCGCTGGGTATGCACCCGCGTACTCTGCATCGAGAACTTATCAAACATAATACGAGCTTTGTAAAACTAAAAGATGCCACTCGCCGCGCTTTAGCTGCACACTATTTAGCGCAAAACCAATTTACAATCTCAACCATATCTGAGCTTTTAGGGTATCAGGAACAAGCAACACTAAGTGTTAATGTTAAACGCTGGTTTGGGTGCTCCCCTCGAGCATATAGGACTAAAAAAATGTTAAACTAAACACTCTTATTATTATTTTTATTTAAGCTAAGGAGTGAGCATGAACTTTGTTATTGTTGGCACCAATTTTATTAGCGACACATTGTTAGCCGCTGCAAATACGTTAAACGATTTTAATTTATATGGGGTGTGCTCGCGCGCAGTATCTAGCGGCGAAGCGTTTTTAGCCAAACACCCAAATGCACAAGCAAAAATTTTCACCTCAATCGAGCAAGTTTGCCAAGATAAACATGTTGATGCTGTCTACATAGCCGCCCCTAACAGCTTACACAAACAATATGCCGTTATGTGTCTAGAAGCGGGTAAACATGTCCTTGGCGAAAAACCATCAGCTGCCAATTCTAAAGAGCTTGCAAGCATTATAGCTACAGCAAAAAAGCATCAGCGCCTTTACATGGAAGCCATGATGACCACTCACTTGCCTAACTATGAACAGCTACAACAGGCAATGGTAAAAATTGGCACACCTCGTAAATATATTGGCCAGTACAGTCAATACTCATCGCGTTACGATAGGTATAAAAATGGTGAACGTCCAAATACGTTTTTACCCGAGTTTGCTAATGGTGCTTTAGTTGATTTAGGGATTTACCCACTGTATTTATTAATTGCACTTTGGGGAGCGCCGCAAAGCGTAAGTGCCAGTGGCGTATTACTTGATACAGGTGTAGATGGTGCGGGCGATGTATTACTAAACTACGCTGATAAACAAGCCGTTATTAGCTACTCTAAAATATCGCAAGGCGACAACATAACCGAAATACAAGGCGAGCTTGGACGCATACGAATAGAAGCCGTATCGCAACTCAAAAAGGTGGAGTTTATTGCTAATAATGGTGAGGTAGAGGTTATATCCCAGCCGTTTGATGAGCACTCTATGAAATACGAAGTTGAGCATTTTATGTCATTAGTGAAGCAAAATATCCTTGAGTCACCAATTAATACGCACATTTTAGCCAGTAACGTAATGAGCGTTCTTGATGAAGCGCGCAAACAGCTTGGGGTTGTGTACCCTAACGACTAATTAAATAAAATATGGGCGTTAACCAACGACAGTTAACGCCCAGAAGAAAGCTTAAATAGCTCTCGTACAACGACACATTTTACAAAACACTTTAAAATAGCGATCCCCATCCATGGGCAATCAAATACTTCTACAACAAACTTAACACTGACAACCCAACTCGGTTTATTACCAATATTTATTACTCAATAACCTTAAATCTAACCTAACACATAAAAACATTACCAATCAAGCTGGCCAATTACATTATTTTAAACTAAATTGGTAATACAAGAATGCAACCATTGGTGTATAGTGGTTTTTAACCCTAACATCGCGTTAGAATTTTGACATAATAGTGAATTTTAAGGTAACCTCTGATATTAACAGTTGGTTTTGACTTATAGGCCCCAGAGGCCATTATTCCTTAAGGTAATGAAGGTAAAGTATGGGTAATCGTCGCTTATTTTGGCGCATAGTTGATAAAATTGAGTCTTTAATAAATCAAGGCGAATTTTCTGCTGGGAGTCGTTTACCACCTGAACGTGAACTTGCAGAAATGTTTGATGTAAGCCGCCCTACCATTAGAGAAGCTATTATCGCATTAGAAGTACGTGGCCGAGTTGAAGTTAAAACTGGCTCTGGTGTTTACGTAGTAGAACAAAAAAATGCATCTATAAAATCAAAAGAGATCAGTGCATTTGAACTTACTCAAGCTCGCGCATTAATTGAAGGCGAAATTGCCGCTTTAGCTGCTCAAAGCATTACAGAAGAAGAACTAGAGCAACTAAATAAAACATTAATTGCTATGGAAAAAGGCCTGTATGTTGAGCAAGCCGATCGTGAGTTCCACGAAATTATAGCTAGAGCAACGCGTAATAAAGCACTTGAATTTGCAGTGTCTAACTTGTGGGATTTACGTTTAACAAATCCACAAATTGTTGCTGACTATGGCAGTGTGTGTAAAAACAATAACGAATGCGTTATGGACGAACACACCGCTATTTATACAGCCCTAAAGTCGCATGATGCAAATGCAGCGCGCAGTGCAATGCACAAACATTTTAATCGCTTAATTAATGCTTTATTTGATGCCGTAGAATCGCGCGCACTTGAAGAAATTAAACGCAAAAATGATGAAAAACGAGGCCTCTACTCGCTTGACGGCTTAGTTAATAAAAGTGCCCACTAAGGCCTTTTAACCAACTTATTAAAGTTAGCAAACACTTGTTTGCTAACTTTACCTCTTACTTTATTTACCTTCCCTATTTAATATACTTTTAATTGCGTTATTTTTGGTCGCAAACACTTACCTATAAATTTAAAAAAAGATAGTATGCCGCCATTAATATCGGGCGGGTTTAGCTTTTATACTCCCTGCATTACATAACTAATTGATAGAGTTACTCAACTCAAGGATTAAAATGCAAGCATCTTCAAAAAGTTATTTACTGGCTATCGTGTGTGTATTGCTTGCCATGATGACCATTCAAACGGGCGCGTCGTTTGCAAAACAACTTTTTCCAATTGTTGGCCCAGAGGGCACGACAGCCCTTAGGCTTGGTTTTTCTGCATTTATACTTTGCTTAGTGTTTAAACCTTGGAAACACTTACCCACTACGGGTAATCGTATTCCTATAATTGTGTATGGTTTAAGTTTAGGCGGCATGAACATTTTGTTTTATTACGCTATTGAACGCATTCCACTAGGCATAGGTGTAGCGCTTGAATTTACAGGCCCGCTTGCTGTTGCCTTATTTTCATCACGCCGCAAACGTGACTTATTTTGGGTTGCCTGTGCTATTACCGGTATTTTGCTTTTGCTTCCAGATATGAGCGGCCAAGACAGTCTTGATCCATTAGGTGTTGCACTTGCTCTTGGTGCCGGTGCATGTTGGGCAGGTTATATATTATTTGGTAAAAAAACGGGCACACAAAGCTCTGGTGGAGCCACTGTCGCATTGGGCATGACTGTTGCCGCTATAGTGCTAGTGCCTTACGGCGGCATTATGCAAAGCGCCGCGTTTACGTGGGAAATTATCCCACTGGGGATTGGTATCGCTATTTTATCAAGTGCACTGCCTTATACACTTGAAATGGTTGCACTGCGTAACATGCCTTCACAAGGGTTTAGCGTAATGATGAGCTTAGAGCCTGCAATTGCCTCGCTCGCAGGGTTTATTATACTGGGTGAATTGCTTACTTTATGGCAGTGGCTCGCTATTTTGCTTGTAATTATTGCATCTGTTGGTAGCTCGTTTTCAAACGCAAAAAAACAGGCTACTTAATTAACTACCAAACTAACCTAAACAAGTTAAATAAAGTCACCACGCACATGGTGACTTTATTGTGTTGTATCTGGTAATTTTTTAACTCACAGCCTTACTTTGCTTTTTAGTTGTAACCAAATAGCCAATCAACGAAATAAGCGGCATGCCGGTAGCGACCAGAGCAATAGCTGTCCACCCGCCCGCTTCATATAATGGGCTGGCAATAAGCGAGCCTACTGCGCCACCTACAAATATGCTAGTCATGTAAATAGCGTTTAAACGCGCACGGCTTTGTGGCTCTAGTGCATACACTGCACGTTGACCCAATACCATATTGGCCTGCACAGAAAAATCAATAAACACACCGGTTAATGCCAATACTATAATGCCGTAAGGTAACTCAAATAAGCTTGGTAAAAAGCACAGTGCTGCAATAAGTTTGGCCAGTAACGATAACTGATGCGTATAACCTTTATCAGCCAAACGCCCAACAATGGGGGCTGCTACAGCACCTGCTGCGCCCACTAGTGCAAATAATGCTATTTCTGATTGGGATAAACCATACTCACGGGCAAGCACAACCGGTACGCTCGTCCAAAATAAACTGAACGATGCAAACATTAACGCTTGAAAAAGTGAACGTTGGCGCAGCACTGGTTGGCTAATCATTAACTGTTTAAGCGATTTTAATAACTTAAAATACGTTGTTTTATGGGTCGGTTGCCTGCTTGGAATAGCAAAATAAATTACGCCTGCAATAAACACCATACACCCTGCTGCAAAGTAAAATACAGCACGCCAACCAAAGTGATCGGCTATTAAGCTCGATATAGGTCTTGCTAGCAAAATACCTAACAACAAACCCGCCATAATATTGCCAAGAACCTGCCCGCGCTTCTCGTCAGACGATAAATGCGCAGCAAGCGGAATAAGCACCTGAACAGAAACCGAACTTATACCTATCATCAAACACAAAATAAGCATTACATTAGGTGAATCAGCAAGTGCCGTACCCACTAAACTCAAAAACGACACACCAAGAGTGACCAACATAAGCTTTTTATTTTCAACTAAATCAGCTAGTGGTACTAAAAAAAACAACCCCAAAGCGTAGCCTATTTGTGTAAGCGATACGATAAGGCTAGCACTGCGTGAACTTAATCCAACTTCTGGGGCAAGTAACTCAATAATAGGTTGAGCGTAATAAATATTGGCAACAATAAGACCGCAACACAAAGCAATAATAGTAACGAGTGTATTGCTAAGAGGTTGCGCTGAAACGCCTGTTTGGGTCATGTGTGTCTCTACTTTATAAAAATAATAAAACCCAACCCGCAAACGCGGGTTGGGTTTCTACAAAAAAACTAAACTTTATTTTATTGGTGATGGCTGCCCATGTGGGCTTGAACGTAAATATTGTTTAGGTGCAGTTACTGTAGCGCCAAGCTCTGCAGCTGCATGCCACGGCCAGTGCGGGTTATATAAAATACCACGCGCTAGTGCTACGCCATCGGCTTGCTGCTCACTAATAATATCTTCGGCTTGTTGCGCCTGTGTAATTAAACCCACCGCTATAACAGGCATTTTAACCGCTTCTTTGATGGCTGTTGCAAACGGTACCTGAAAATTAGGTTTTACTGGTATTTGTTGCTCAGGGCTTAGGCCTGCTGTACTTACATGAATAAAATCACAACCTAGTTCATCAAGCGCTTTACTAAGCACTATCGATTGCTCTAAATCCCAGCCGCCTTTAACCCAATCGGTTGCCGAAATACGCACACCTACCGCTTTATTACTGGGGAATACCTCTCTTACCGCTTTAAACACATCAAGCAATAAGCGCATTCTGTTTTCTAGGCTGCCACCGTAGTTGTCATCGCGCTTGTTTGAAAGTGGCGACAAAAATTGATGTAACAGGTAACCGTGCGCACCATGTAGCTCGATTAAATCAAGGCCGAGTTCATCAGCCCGTTTAGCTGCACTTACAAAATCTTTAATTAGTGAATCTATGTCAGATTGGCTCATTGCTTTTGGCACTGGGCTGTTAGCGTCGTACGCAATTGCCGAAGGTGCGAGCGTTTGCCAGCCATTTACATCATCAGGTGCAATGGCATCACCACCGTCCCATGGTTTTTCAGTTGATGCTTTGCGCCCAGCATGCGCTAACTGAATACCAATAGGCATAGGGCTGTATTGCCTTACTGCTTTTAGGCTTTTGCCTAGTGCTTGCTGGGTTTCATTATTCCAAAGCCCTAAATCGCCGTAACTAATACGCCCTTCTGGGTTTACTGCTGTTGCTTCTAAAATAAGTAACCCTGCACCACTTAAACTCAATTGGCCTAAATGAATAGTATGCCAATCGCTAGCAGCGCCATTATTGGCTGAATACTGGCACATAGGGGCAATAATAATACGGTTATCTAACGTTACTTGCCCAAGTGATAAAGGCGAAAATAGTTGGCTCATTGTTAATCCTTAAAAACACGCACAAAAAAGTGCGGACAAAATAAAAAAGAGAATACGAAGCGGCAATCAAACACGCTCACTCAATAACTTAAACTGTCACTAATAATGGCGACTTAACACTCTTAATGGGGATCAAAATACACTTTAATAGTGCTAATAAAAGTATAAGTAATGACATTATGAAATATTAATTTTAATGTAATAATTTGTTTAACGAGCACGTCATAACACCATCTTTAAAAATATGAATGACTATTTACCTTTAAACAAGGGTTTAATTTTTAATCTAACTGTACCTAATTACACTAAGCCATTGCCTGTATTACCGATTAACCAAATAAAAACCCTACATATCAACCATATTTATTCTATAAAAGTGAATTAAAATTCAATTTAAATATTCCAAGCGACTTCACTCCCTGATAAACTGCTTAACTTAATTTACTAATGTAAAACATTTGAACTGGGGATCACTTTTTATGTTTAAACCAAGCTTGTTAACCTTGGCTATTTCGAGCGCTGTTTCTAGCGTATTTTTATTGCCTAATGCCGCACTTGCTCAAGAAGAAGTTGCAGCTAAAAACAAATCACTCGAAGTAATCGAAGTTACAGCAACAAGGCGCAGCGGCTCTGTGCAAAATGCACCGCTAAATATTACAGCCCTTGATGCTGATATAATGAAAGATCAAAATATCAGTGAGCTTGCGGATGTAGCGCGCTGGGTACCTGGTTTAACAATTACCGATCAAGGTGGCCGCTCAGGCTCGCCTATTATTGTTCGTGGTTTAAATACAAACTCGTCTGGTCCATCATCAGATGGCGGCACAGTATCTACTTACATTAACGAAATTCCAGTTTCGGTAGATATGCGCCTAGTAGATATTGAGCGTGTTGAAGTATTAATTGGGCCACAAGGCACGCTTTATGGTGCAGGCACATTGGGCGGTGCAATTCGCTACATGCTTAAACAGCCTGAGCTTGATTTTACATCGCTTGAAGTTTACGGCGACCTATTTCAAACAAAAGAAAGTGACTCTTTAGGTGGCGAAGGCGGTTTTATTTTTAACCTTCCTATTATTGAAGATAAATTAGCAGTACGCGCCAGCTTAAACGTATATGAAGATCCGGGTTTTATCGATTACGGCTACGTAGTACGCGAGCCAGGCGTATCACTACCTGATCCAGATTGGAGCGATAGCTCAGCGGTTAACAACAACCTTAAAAATGTGAAAGACGCCAACGGCGAAACCACCACAACAGGTCGTATTTCTGTACGCTTTAAACCAAATGAATCGTTTGAAGGTACGCTTAACTACTTTTACCAAAACCAAGACAGCGAAGGCCGCTCGATTGTTCATTACAACAGCCTTAATGCAAACAACGGCTTAAGCGATGTAATAGGTAAATACGAATCGGCTTATCGCTTTGAAGAGCCTCGCGAGAAAAAAGATCAATTACTAAGCCTTGAACTAAAAGCCGACTTAGGTTTTGCAGAGCTAGTATCGGCTACCGGTATTTCGAGCTTTGATGCCGACGGTCAACGCGATCAAACAGACTTACTTATTCGTCTTGATTACGGCTATGAAGAATTCCCAGCGTTTTCATCTTTCACGCGTGAGATTGAAGAAGAAGACACCTTCACCCAAGAGCTGCGTTTAGTATCGCAAGGCGATAGCGACTTAAACTGGATTGTTGGTGCGTTTTACAACAAAATAGAAACGGATGCTTCTAGTAAAGAGTTTACGCCTGGCTTTGGTGACTTTGCAGTAGAAAACTTTGGCGCTTCGCAGTCTCGCCCAGATCAACTTGAGTACTTCTCGGTAGATCGTACCGAGATAACAGAATCAGCTTTGTTTGGCGAAATAGGCTACCAAGTAACAGAAAAACTAGACGTAACTTTAGGTATGCGTTTATACCAATACGACGTTGAATCTGAGTCAGCTGTAGATTTTCCATTATTTAATACCTTATTTGATGACGCAGCACCTGATGCTATTTCATTAAACTTTGAAAAAAATGAAGCTGACGATAACGGCAGCCTCTTTAAGTTTAATGCTAAATACCAATTCACAAATTCAGTCATGGGCTATGTAACGGTAAGTGAAGGATTTAGAATCGGCGGTTCAAATGGTTTAGCACCGTGTCCTGATCCATTACCAGCTAACCAAGCAGGTTGTGGTAGTCCAGAAGAAATGCTTTACGATGCCGATACAACAACAAACTACGAGTTAGGCTTTAAAAGCACCTGGTTTAGAAGCCAACTTCACTTTAACGCCGCTCTATTTAACGTAGATTGGGATGATGCACAAATTGCGGGCGCTACTGATGTAGGCCAACTACCGTACTTATCTAACGCAGGTAGCGCTAACGCAAAAGGGATTGAAATATCTACCCGTGCCATTTTATCTGACTCGTTTTCAGTTTATGCAACCTATGCTTATACAAAAGCAGAGCTAACATCAGATGCACCATTTTTGTTTAATGCTGATGGTACCGATGGCGCAGAAGACGGCGACCGTTTACCAGGCTCTCCAGAGCATCAGTTCTCAATGGGTGTAAACTATCAAACAGATGTATTTAACGACAAAACGCTTGATATTAACTACGGTCTAACCGCGCAAAGCGATGTAATTACAAGAGTTGGCTTGCATGACAATGGCGAAACACTACCAGGTTACAGCTTAAGTAATATATCTGCTAAATTAACAGCTGATGCATGGTCAACTACCCTATATGTTGATAACCTATTCAACAAATACGCAGTTACCTCAGTTCGTCGTTCAGATGCCGATATAACATCAGCAAATGGTGCCGACATACAACGTAACTACGGCCATTACATTAATCGCCCGCTTACGGTAGGTGTTAAATTTAACTACAAATTTGAAATATAATTTATAGTAATTTTTAAACAATGTTTTAAGGCTCAAATTTATTTGAGCCTTTTTATTTTCTTTCACAAAATAATTACCAAAAACCATGCAGCCAAATTTAAAGCAACTTCATCAAAGCGCAATACACTCCCTAAACCAAGGTAAAATAGAGCAAGCACACAAAGCCCTTGTGGAGTTAGTTACACTCAAACCAGACTTTGCTGATGGGTATTTTTTGCTGGCAATGGTTAATTTAACTGTTGGGCAAATACACAAAGCAATAAAGCTCATCGAAAAAGCCCTTACCCTTGGCCAAAGTATTGAATACACCGCGCAACTTGCTAAATGTTACGCACTTACTGGCGAATTACAAAAAGCAAAAAACACCGCACTATCGGTGCCATTAAAACAAATAACTAAAGCCCTTGATGCCGACACACTTGGCGTTGCACTTACTCAAGCAGGCATTCACGAACACGCACTTAACTACTTTGAGCGCGCTATTACACTGGCTACAGCAGCTAACAAAGCTCAACCACCGTTTTATTATAACTACGGTGTAAGCGCTAAGTTTTTAGGACTATTTGATAAAGCCCAACACGCTTTTGAAAATGCCATAGCGCTTAACCCGCTGCACCATCAAAGTCATTTTGCATTAAGTGATTTAACTAAAGTAAGTAAGCAAAACAACCATATTGAGCGCTTAAAAAACGTATTTGAGCAAGTAACGCACCCCGATGCAAAACTGCATATTGGCCATGCTTTAGCAAAAGAGTATCAAGATATTGGTGAATTTTCAGAAGCTTTTAACGCGTTAGAGCAAGGTAAAGTAGCAAAACGTGCTGTGCAGCCGTTTGACCATAAAAGCTCAACTGAGTTATTTGAACACATTAAACTCTTAAGTGAGCAGCACACACAAGCGCTAACACAAGGTAACCCAACGGCCGAACCTATTTTTGTATTAGGTATGCCCCGCTCTGGCACCACATTAGTTGAGCGTATTTTATCGAGCCACAGCGACGTGCAATCAGCCGGTGAATTACAAGACTTTGGCCTAAGCGTTAAAAAGCTAAGCCAAACACAAACACCTCACGTGCTCGACACTCAAACGCTCAGTAAAGCCTACGAGCTTGATTTTAATCAGCTTGGGTCAACCTATTTAAACGCAACACGCGTAATAACAGGCAGCCATAAACACTTTATTGATAAGCTCCCGTTTAACTTTTTTTATATCGATTTAATAACCAAAGCACTGCCAAACGCCAAAATAATTTGTATGCTGCGCGATCCAATGGACACCTGTATTGGCAACTATCGCCAATTATTTACCATTAATAACCCCTACTACGCGTACTCGCTCGATTTACTCGACACTGCAAAATTTTACAGCCGTTTTTACAAACTAATGCAGCACTTTAGTACCCTGCACAGCAATATAAAATTAGTAAAATACGAAGAATTAGTCGCACAGCCCGAGCAACAAATTAAAGAGTTAGTCAGCTTTTGTAACCTAGAGTGGCAACCCCAGTGTATAGATTTTCACTTAAACACCGCACCGGTCTCTACTGCAAGTAAAATGCAAGTACGCCAACCACTTAACAATAAAGCAATTGGCCGCTGGAAGGCATTTAAGCCACATACAGATAAAGCAGTGGAGTACCTTTTAAAACAAGGTATCAGTTTTGAGTAAGGGTTTTATAGCTGGGAGTTAAATGAGTGGACTTAGGGATAGTCCGCTTTGTGCCAGCGTAGGCCGGATAAGCGAAGCGCCATCCGACACAGTAAAATACCTTGCCAATTATTTTCAACATTTTATGTTGTGGAGTGGTTGGAGGGTGGCCATAAGCGGACCTTAATTATTCAGTCAATTCATGAGGAAAAGACCAGGTTATACATGCAGGTACTGCCCCAGTATGAAACGTTCACTTTCGGGCAATTAAACCGTGTATTGATGTTTACACAACTCACATTTTTACCCAACCTGCTGGCCACTTTGTCCCGTCTAAAACCGCAGCGGGACAAGAGATACGCGCCAATTTTATTTGACTATTAACACTGGGCAATCAGCTTTATTGGCGATCGTTTCTGCAACGTTAACATTCAAAAAATGAGAAAGTCCGGTTCTCCCATGACTGGCAATTACCACCATGCCTATATCACCGCTATTAGTCTCATCTAAAATCTCATTAATGGCATCACCATGTCGAATAACTGTTTCAATCTTTAAATCAGTATTCAACTGACCTAATAACTCGTGCATTTTACTCGCCGCAGCGTCTTCCATATTTTTAGCTAACTCTTGGGGAGTTATCGCAAGGATCATATAATTTTCATTATCTGAAGGCTGATCAACAATGTGTAAAATACGAATGCCTACTTGATACAAATTCGCCATTTCAATGGCATATTGCAAAGCATGTGATGCAGTATCAGAAAAATCCGTAGGCCATAAAATATTACCTGTGCGCATATTATTCTCCTTCACAATTTAAAATCATATTTTTCAATGATATTACCAACTCCATAAGAATAGACTCGGCTCCATCTCAGCAAGTTAAGTGTAGTGAGTATTAAAGGGTTATCTATTGATTACGATCAATAAATAACAATAAGGCACTAAAAGTAACAATACCTCATCAATTTATGCTTATTGATTAGGCTGTGATTGCTGGGTTTATTACTCTGGTTGTCGTTGTTGTTTCTTTTATAAGATAATCAATATTTGGAATAATTGGGGCTGACAGTCAGTTTTTCGCTCACAGTTGAACTTCACAAAAGTGCCAATAACAGCCATTAGTTAGTCTGATAGTAAAAACTGCTATCTGAAACTTTTTGAACAATATCGAATTCCAAACCTATATGGCTATAATCACCAGAAGTTGGAATAGTTGATTTATGGTTAATAACGATTCCCCAGTGGTTATCGCTTATACCTCCAAAGATTATGTTGAGACTCTCTTCGTTTACTCTCGTGATTGCAGCAACATTATACTTAGCCATTACCTCTCTCAGAACCTTAGTAACTTCAGATAATGCCAACATTTTGGGAGCTTCTTCAGGCTTGGATAGCTTATAGTCACCTGACGGGATGAATCCTGCTTGTTTGGATGGGTAGTAGGTAATAAGCTGCGTTGGACTATAAAACGTGTTATTTATGCGAAAAACATGTGGTGCCGTTTGCTGGACAATATAAATATTTGTATTTTGTCTCAACATTTCAACTTCACTCTTTGAATCCACTAAAAACTGCTTTATCAGCTTAATTCGTTCTTTTTTACATTTTTGCTCTTTGCATATTGAGATGCTTGGCAAATTAGAAAGTTGCTTCTTATTAATATTCAGGAACCTACTTCCTAATACCCCAAAATTAAAATTTGCAAAGGCTTGCTTGTCATTATTATTGACGAAATTTGTTGGGCGAACATCCAACAGGCTAAATGGAAAGAATGAAGGAAGATATGCTAGCTGTTTATTTGTTTCAGGAAGCATCTTGTCTGCATGTTTAAGCAGCTCTCTGTACTCGCTATCAATATCTTCGTTGAAATAGGATGGCATATTTCCATAAGCAGACGTCGCAATTATAAAAGCGCAACACAACAAAAAAGTTCTAATCATTTGTTATTTCAGATCCCTATAAAATAAAAAGTCATTATAATGCTACAGCATAATGCTTTCTAACAATGAAGATTAGCTCAATGTCAGTAGTTCGCTCTTAGCCGAAGTGCGGTTGAGTGCCATGAGCGGTCATTGGTAGCACCGCATTAAGGTGTGAGCAACACTACCACTGAACCTAACCATACCACCTTAAACACTCAACCTAATGATGGAATGTAAAGTGCTAAGCGTTGGGGAGCACTCTTAAATGTTTGTTATAACACACTCACTACTTCGAAAACCTACAAAACATTTGTTTGAATCTACCACTTTTCACACTTCCCACTAGACACCTGCGCAACTCTATTCATGTAACTTTTCCCTTTAGGTACTTTGTAGGCATAACCATTGTATTGTGAAAATGATAGCTTTGAGCCTTGTTTTTTAAGAGAAAAATTTTGATTCATAGAATGAGCGAAAAAACCACTGTCAGTATAACTCAAAATAGTTATTCGACCGCTATTTCCACCATCGACAATTTCATATTCATAGCTCATCTTCTTTTTTGAAATAGGGTGAAATATTTCACCGTCCTTGATAGTTAACTTCCCATTTTTAAGCTTAACGGTGAGTGTCATCAAGTCTAGTTCTATGACACTTTCGCCATTTACTCCAATACCGACCGCGGTCGACGCTGATTCTTTGCAATAGTAAATGCCGTCATACATTGTATTGGCATGTAAAACACTTGAGAATAAAGCAGTTGTCATTACTATCGTTAGTTTCTTCATTTAAATAAACCTTTAAGAAATTTAAACTAAACATGGCACATGTAGAGTATGCCATATTGTTGATTATAACCCACTGTTTAACTTAAAGAAGTTATTGTCGAATGAAGTACATTTCCGTCGCAGCGGAGCCTTGTTAAGTGTTTGCCACATCTGGATTAGGAACCGCTCTATTTAGAAAAAACGGTGTATAATTTGCCGCATTTAGACCACCATCGTGTACGGTTCCTAAGTCCTCAGGAGTAACGTCCTGCGTCGGCCATATTTTGTTATGACCAATATATTTATCCAAGTTAAGCTTAGCTAACTCTAAAAACAAATAATCTTCTGTTTCTCCACGACTCACTCCGGCAGCCCAATATGAAAATGAACTAGCAATGATGTCCGCTACTTGTATCTGTAAGTGATTTTCCGAGCTAGCAAACTTTAATGACTTACCTTTTAGAGGAAGATTAAATTTTCTTCGATCATAACCCAGTTCGACTTCATTTTGAGTCCAATCCATAAACTGAGCAAATAACAAACGCTGCTTTGCAATACTGTGTGAGTCATCATGGATAATATGGAATCCTTTAGGGAATGCCTCACCCCATTGTGCACAATGACTAAATAACGCTGGAATTGAAGGATCTAATGAAAATTTGTCGATACCGTTTAGTGCATCATCAATACAGTCTTTAGTAGATAATATAAGATCGATATTTTGCTTAAATTTTTCATTACTAGATGATTCTTTTACTTTCTCAACACTGGAGTAAAAAACATCAATATGATTTTGGCCTTGCTCTCGAATCATAATTACAAATGATTTATACATAGCTTTTACTAAGTTTTCATCACAGTATGAAGGCAAGCAGTAATAGAGCATATTAGATAGCGCTATATTCCTACCGTTTAAGTAAAGGTCCTCACCGGAAATGTGCATCATATGCTCAATAAGTATGTCTACAATTTTCGTAGTAATCATAAACTCTTTTAAGAAAATATTGACCTTCACTGTTCCTAAGTTGAGTAATTTACTACTCATAAGTCTAATAATACCATCCTGCCCTGACTTCCTTCGGCGTAAGTTTTTAAAGTGCGCCTCATGAGGTGAGCTGGATTCAAGAAGTGCAATTAACTTCTTGGAGTCGTATTCAGAAAATCGACAACTTGCTAAAGTAAATACAGGTTGATTTGGGTCAAGTAGATTTGAACCGGTATTGCCAGATTCATCACAATAGATAGTCGGAATCATTTGTTTCACCCGTAAAGCCGCTTCCTTTTGTTGGTTCTGCAAACGCATTTGATATTTTTTCTTGGCATCTCTTTTAGTTTTACTATTTTTGCTCATACTATCCCTGACACTTAACAATTTAATAGAGCGCTCATTCCGCATATTTAGCCAATCTCAATGACCGGTTATCGCTCTAAACCGACTAATGGATACATGCAATTTACAGATACTCAATACTTTAAAACCTTTGCTATATTACCAAGCTGAAGGGTAACTCCAACTGCACACTATTTTGCGATTATAAGAGCTTGTTATTTTGTTTTTAAAACCATACCTTTCGATTGGGCAAATATTACTAGCGCAAATACTATTTCGGTTATCCCGCCAATAAAGGCGCCGATTACAAAATTGGCATTTAATACAATACACAACATGCCAAAAAACATAAGCGAAGCACCTAAAATCCAGTACACTTTCATGCCATATAAAGTGTTGAAAACTAAATAGCGAACACCAATTATCATCAGCATTATTGAATAAAACCATTCAGCTTGAAGTTTTGCTACGTAAAACGCTAAAAACAAACCAACAAATAAAATAATAGTGCTTTCTAAGGCCAATTTACCTAATGGATTTTTAGGGTCATGATTGCCAGAGCGTTTAAGAGCTTTTGAAAGTAGCATGGCTAAAGGATGTATAAACATACCACCAAAAAACAAAGTAAGCATACTCGATTGATTTGAATGCAGTAATGCGACAAAGCCAGCTATACACCAAACCAAGCCAGACACTAATACACCGGTTCCACCACCGAAGTATGCGAGGTTCATATTTTGTTGCGCATCTTCAAACTTCATAAAAATCCTTAATTTTAGAAATATCCCTAATTTAATATTATCGCATCGTTATTAATTACAAATCGTTACTCGAATACACACTTAAAATAGGGAACTTATAATCGGCAAACGATACAGTAACCGATTGTGTTTCGTTGCCTTTAAAACCGAGTTTAAATTCCATTGGCATGAATCGGCTGCCATCAGCAAAAAGCGCAAGTAAGTGCTCCTCGCCTAATTCGCGATTGCCCGACGATAAGTTAGTTAGCGTTATAACAGCCCAGCGTTCGCCCTCTTCATTACTCATTAATACATAATTAACGATTTTAAAATCCCCTTTTTTAGGGGTTATGTTGCTATCGTTTGCAAACGATAAGTGCATGCTATTTGGTACTGCACGGTCGACATTTAGCGCGTTAATAGAGTCGGCTTGGGTTGCCCACGAAAGCACCAATAAAATGATCACTAAGGCTTTATTCACTGTTAGTTCCTTTTTATTACCAAGTAACATACCTAGTAAATTACATAACAATAACTGTTTAAATTATATTCGCATTCCATACCTATTATGTAAACAAACAATCATCGTAATTTTATCCAGCGCTTTGGCTGCGCCACTACAGACTAAGCGCTCATTCAGTGTGCTTGCGCTACTTTGAGGTAATAACGAGTGATAAGAGTAAATAATTCAAAGCTAACTTAAAGTAAAAAGCGCGATTAAACAGGAGTATAAACGTATGGCAAGCACACATAAAAACTCAACAATGAATTTATCTGATCCCAGTAACAGCATTCAAGTAAGAGGGGCGCGCGTTCACAACTTAAAAAATGTAGACGTTGACTTACCTCGTAACGCATTGGTTGTTTTTACAGGAATATCGGGCTCTGGAAAATCGTCGCTTGCTTTTGGAACGCTGTTTGCTGAGTCGCAGCACCGTTATCTTGATTCAGTATCGCCTTACGCCCGTAGGTTGATAGATCAAGTTGATGAGCCCGATGTTGACTCTATTGAAGGGCTACCGCCTGCCGTTGCTTTGCAGCAGCAGCGCGGCGCACCCTCGGTTCGCTCATCAGTTGGCAGCATAACAACTATTTCTAACGCGCTACGTATGCTTTACTCTCGTGCTGGCGATTACCCCAAAGGGCAAGGCATACTTTATGCTGATGCGTTTTCGCCAAATACGCCACAAGGTGCGTGCCCAGAATGCTCAGGAATAGGCCGAGTGTTTGAAGTAACCGAAAAGCTACTTGTGCCAGACGATACAAAAACTATTCGCCAGCGCGCCATTGAAGCGTGGCCACCAGCATGGCAAGGTAAAAACCTAAGCCGTATTCTTACTTCCCTTGGCTACGATATAGATACTCCTTGGAATAAGCTTTCTAAAAAAGCACGGGATTGGATTTTATTTACCGACGAAACACCTACTGTGCCGGTATACCCAGATTACACCTATGAGCAAACACAAAATGCGATAAAAAATAACGAAGATCCTAGCTACATGGGAACTTTTTCAAGCGCTAAACGCTTTGTTTTACAGTCTTTTGCTACTACCCAAAGCCCGCGTACAAAAAAGCGCGTATCGCAGTTTATGCAAATATCGCAGTGCCCTACTTGCCAAGGTAAAAAATTAAAACAAGCATCGTTAAGTGTTAAATTTGCAGGGCTCGATATTGGCGAGCTATCTCAACTTACATTAAACGAGCTTGCTAAAAAACTAAGTAATGCCGCCAATCCCAAAATAAATAAAAATACAAAAAATCCAGAGCAAGCCATTGTTACGCAGCGCATTACCAGCGATATTCTTACCCGTATTGAAGCACTAACCATGCTTGGTTTAGGGTACTTGTCGCTTGAGCGTACAACGCCAACGCTCTCACCTGGGGAGCTACAACGGTTGCGACTTGCCACACAAATTCGCTCTAAATTATTTGGGGTGGTTTACGTGTTAGATGAACCATCAGCGGGTTTACACCCTGCCGACACACAAGCACTTTTAAAAGCACTCGATGAGCTAATAGCGGCTGGCAATTCTGTATTTGTTGTTGAACACGATGTTAGCGTTGTTAACCATGCCGATTGGATTGTTGATGTCGGCCCTGATGCCGGTGTGCATGGTGGCGACATTATTTACAGCGGCCCTGTTGAAGGGTTAAGAAAAATAAAAAATTCGCACACCGGTCGTCACCTTTTTGCTAAAAACACCAGTCAAGAGTCTACTCAAAACAGCGCGCAAAAAAAGGAGCAAAGGCAGCCAAAAGCGTGGTTAAAATTAGCTGATATTGAGCGTAACAACCTTAAAAATCTCAATGCAGAATTTCCGCTAGGCGTAATGACAACCGTTACTGGGGTTTCGGGCTCTGGTAAATCAAGTTTAGTAAGCCAAGCGTTAGTAGAACTTGTTTACGAAGCACTTGGGCAAAAAGTAATACCGGAAGCCCCCACCGACGAAGCCGACTTACTCGAACAAGAGCTGCAAACACACACCAGCGGAAAAATCATTGAAGGTATAAATAATATAAGCCGCCTAATTACCGTAAATCAAAAAGCGATTGGCCGTACCCCTCGTTCAAACTTAGCTACCTACACGGGTTTGTTTGATCACGTGCGTAAACTATTTGCTTCTACAAAAAAAGCGAAAGAGCGCCGTTACGATGCCGGTCGCTTTTCGTTTAATGTTGCAAAAGGTCGTTGTAAAAACTGTGAAGGCGTTGGCTTTGTAAGTATAGAACTACTGTTTTTACCTAGCGTTTACTCACCTTGCCAAGTATGTCATGGCAAACGTTATAACGAGCAAACACTTGAGGTTACATATCGTGATAAAAACATCAGCGATATTCTCAATTTAACGGTTGAATCGGCGCATACCTTTTTTGAAAACGAACCTGCAATACTGCGAGCACTCGATGCACTTATGCAAGTTGGTCTTGGGTATTTGCGTTTAGGGCAACCTGCCACTGAGCTTTCGGGCGGTGAAGCGCAGCGTATTAAATTAGCAACGGAGCTGCAACGTGCGCAGCGCGGTAACACACTTTATATTCTTGATGAGCCAACTACAGGCCTGCATCCATCCGATGTATCAATGTTAATGTCGCAGTTAAATAAATTAGTTGATGCTGGCAATACCGTCATTATGGTTGAACACGATATGCAAGTAGCTCGCAATAGTGACTGGGTAATTGATGTAGGACCCGGTGCTGGTGAAGAAGGCGGCTTAATTGTAGCCCAAGGTAAACCTACAGAGGTAGCTCAATCTAAAATAAGCCGAACAGCACCTTTTTTGAATGGCGCAATTTAAAGAGCAGGTAAACACTAAATAACAAAAAAGAGCCAATGGCTCTTTTTTGTTATTAGCTTTTTAAAAAGCGTTCTATTTTAGGTTTTACCGTAACCGACATTATCAGCATTATAGTTAAACCTATTGGTAATGCGGCTAATAACCCTTCAGCCCATCCAGTTACAAATACACGCATATCTGCATAGCCAATATTATTAGTAGCGGTAACAAACGCCATCACCGACTCCATGATCAGCGCCATAAAAACACTAATCACTAAATTACGTTTTAGCTCGCTACTACTAGGCAATAACTTATTAACTAGCTTATGCATTAAGGTCATCATTACAAAACCAACAGGCGCCATTACAAGTACTGCACTTATAAATGAAGTAAACCAGTCTGCATAAAAATGCTCTGTAACACCCACATTCACATAAGTCATAATGCCAGTTAGAGTACCGCCAATTAAGGTAATAATACTAACCATAACCAGTATTTTATAAATTACAGGTGTTTTTTTAGGCTCAACCATTACTGGATTTGCTGATACAGGTGTACTCATTTTTGGGCATGCCTTAAGCGTTAAATAGATGACAAAGTCAACTATAGCAAATTAATTGACAATATCAACTACTTTAAATTGGTTGGACCGCCTAAGATTAAAAGTAGTGGTAGCACTCGATGCAACCACTACTTTATGAGTATTTAAATTTATTCTGATTTATTAGCTATTTTTTGAAGATTCTCATGAATTTTAAATAATACAATTAATAGCTCACACCAGATGCGCGCACCAATTGCCCCACCAACAATTATGGCCAAACCACTAATGAAACCACCACCATACTTAGCAAACATTGTTGTTACACCTGAGATCAAAGTACCTATTAAAATTAACCAGTAAACGAATGTAATTATTTTTGGGGTTAACATTGAATCAAAAAAGAATATATCTTTCATTTTAGTCCTTTATAACTCCGTTTAAGAATACTAGTTTAGCGGAGTTAGAAACTAAACTAGCAATATAGAATTTTTTATTATTTATTTAAACTATCTAGCTCTTTTTCAAGATCTTTCATCGCTTTTTGGGCTTTAAACTCTTCGTAAAGCGCTTCGCGTGAACTAGGATCTAGACGCTTACCAGATTGAGCTACTAGGTTATTAAATGTTTCTTGTGTATTGCTCATTACAACGAATGTACAAAGTTGCTTTACCCCGTCTAATTTAGCAAATGCAACTTCTTGTGGCACAGCACCCATAAGGCTTTGCTGTGCAACTTGCTTACTTACTTGCTCAAAAGTTCCACCAACGTTTAGCTCATCATTACTTTGTGCTTTACGTTGGTATAGCTTGTCCATAACGCTTGCTTTAACCTGTATTTGCTGAGATAAATCGGCGCGAGCAGCTGCAATTGCTTGTGCTCTGTCGGTTGACATACTGCCTGACCAAGGTACGCATGACGACGATGCTAAACCTTTATCAGACACAGGTAATAACACCCAACTTGGTACTGAATCATTTTTTGCTAACGGCTCAGACTGTGTTTTTTCAGTGCTTGAACACGCACCTAATGCTAAAGCGGCTATTAGAGGTAATAACTTTTTCATTTTAAATTCCTTTCAATTGCTTTTGATAATAAGCGGTGCGTTTTACCACTTTTTGTAAATAGTTACGGGTTTCTTGCGCAGGTAAATTGTTAACCATTAGGGTGTAAACCTTCTCAGCTGACATTGCATTAGCTGCAATACTTGCTTGGTTCAGTGATTTAGAGCCACTCAGCGTTTTGGCTACGTTACCTGGGCCAGTATTATAAGCTGCAATACTCATGTAAATTCTTGATTGCACATTACGTACATTTTTAAAGTAACGATTACTTAAAATATGCACATAAGTGCTGCCTGCTTCTACGTTATTATCAGCCTGAAATAAGTACTCAGGGCTAAGTAATAGCGGTTTACCTTGCAAAAAATTGCTCACATCTTTACCCGCTGAAGTAGGCACTATTTGCATTAAACCAAAAGCAGGAATTGGCGAGCGTGCAAGCGGATTAAAACTCGATTCGGTATGTATAATTGCCAATAACAGTGCGGGATCTAAGTTATAACGCTTGGCTTGCTGTTGGACTTCTGGTAGATAACGTTTTGCTTGATTCGAAAGTGTATTATCGGGCAATTTATAGCTAATTTTTACCCTGTCTTTTTGTTTTGTTATTACAGGTGCCTTTGCAGTGAGCACCTCTTTTACAATCTCTGTAGAGAGCACCGTTTGCTCGACTATTTTTTTAGCTTGAGTCGTTTTTGGTGACTTACTTTGCTCAACTTTTTTATTTAAAGGCTTACCCGTTGAGGTAAAGTTTTTGCTGTTTATTGTGTTATTTGCCGCAATATAAACGGGATCATTTGAAAGTGTTTTATTAACCGTTACTTGTGAAAGCTCATTTAATTGCTGCTTTGCATATTCAACTGCTTGCTCGTCGTTTTGGCTGTTTAATAACTCAACAACGACTTCACCACTTTCGAAATTTACACTCGTGCGTTTATTTAGATCATCACTGTATTTAACCCACACTGTTGAGCTTGGCAGATTTGGATCTTGCCACTTTTGGGTTACTTGTTTTAAATATGCATTTTGCGCATTATGCCAAGCACTTACAAACGCTTCAAATTCTTGCCTTTGCTGTTGTTCGTACTGACTAAACTCACTTTGACGCTTTTTTAAAAAAGCCTCAAATTCGGCTTCTTCACTTGTTTGAGCTAAGCTATTTAAGCTCATAGTTAAACAAGCTAAAGCGCTAATTTTTAGTAATATTTTAACTTTTGAGTGCATTTTTATATCCCTATAAAATTAAAAATAACTACTTAAATCATCAGCAGATAGATTATCAAACTCAGTTTGAGCAGCTAAGTTTAAACGCTTACAGTCTATGCTTTCACATCGCCGGGTTAACGAAATTACTTGCTTATAGCGCTTATTAACAAACCAGGTTTGTGCAACTGAGGCTCTCGCTTCATCGAGTTTTAACTCACTCGCTTTTAAATATTTATCGAGATAGCTTAAACGTTGCTCCTCTGGCGATTGATCAGCTGCTAATGCTACTGCATCAGACATCGTTGTAGGGTGATTCAATGCAACTTGCAATAAAGCGCGTAAGTTTGCTTTATCTTTTTGGCTACCAACTTGCCAAGCCGCTCTAATGGCAAGTCCAGCTTCGTTAATATCTTGCGCAGCAGGTGTTACAACACCAGTACAAGTTAACCATTCTTGCTGTTTTTCTTGCTCATAGTCCGTAATTTCAGCGTCAATAAAGCTTACCGACTCTGGCAAAGTAATATTGAGCTTTTTAGCTAAAGTATTTCTAATAATACGACGCTCAGGCAAGGTCAATGCATTTCGACATGCCTGCTCAAGCGCATTTTTTGCACTCGATTTTAACGCCATTACTCGGGCGTATTGACCATTAGCCTGACTTTTAAAAAAAGCAGTTTGTTGTTCAATGGTTTGCTCTGAGTCGAAAGTGGCCGAAGCCACCAACGAAAGCGCTAAAATAGGTGCTAGCATTAAAGTTCCTTTTCGCTCGCTACTTTACCTGATGCACCTTGAGGGTTAGCCGCTTTTTCGTTTAACCCACCGTGTGCTTTTATTTTGTGGCCGTAGTGACTTACACCGTTAACAGTTTGGCCATTATTACCTTCCATCTCTTTAGCTGCTTTGCGTGCCGTTGCCTCTAAGCTTGGCGCATAAACAGCTACGCTGTACTGCCAAAATCCATCATCACTTGCAAAACTTTTAACACTTACACCAGGTGGTAATTTACCTTTTGCAACGGTTGAATACTCGTCAGATGTTTTTAATTGATTTAAAAACGTACTGCGATCTTCTTCAAGAATTTCTACTTGTTGCGGATCATTTAAGTATGGGTCATCGTACTCAAACTGTTTGGTACCTTCCATTTGCTTTTCGTTAAAGCTACCTTGCCAATACACTTTTTCACCTTGAATAGTGGCAAGCAACGCAGAACGCGCACGTGTTTGCGATTGCGATTTAGCAACGCCTTTAAGCTTACGAGCAACATTGCTGTTTCTATTTTGACGTGCAATTGCAGAGCCATAACCTAAAACGATAACTTCGCCAGTATCAGCGTTAGTAAGTACTTTGGCGCCAACAGGTGGTAAAACACCACTTTTAACATCACTGATTACTTGTTGGAAAATTACATTCGGTTCAGTAGTTACCGCTACGGCACCACGATTACCTTTAATTTGTGAACGTGTTTTAGGCGTTGAAATTAAGCTTACACGTACGCCTTTATCATCAACGTTGTCGTAAACGTCATAAGTAACAAAGCCCGCTAACGAGCCCGATACAGACTCTTTACACGCCTCCATCATATTAGTTTGTTCGTTTGCCGTACCTTCAACGCCCGTATCAATAACATCCATTCTTGCAGACACTACATTGCTACATTGATGTTCAACACCTTTCATATTTTCAATTAATTGTTTTTTCGCAATTAAATAAGCTTGATTATAAGCACCGCGTTTAGACAGCAAAGTCGCATTCATATTTTCGTAGGTGTTATAACTGGCACTACCAATAGATAAAATACCGGTGCCACTACCAACCTGAATCATTTTAATACCGTCTTCGTTGTCATCCATCAGTGCCTGATGAGCAACAGCAACTGCAACGCTTGTATCTTTTGCAACCACTACATCGCCAGAAACTTGGGCTTGTTCAGCACCCACTACTTGCGCGCCTGGGCGAGCAGGTATCATATCTGTTAGGCTAAATTCTTCCTCTGCGATTGCAGGCATAGCTAAAACCATTGCTAATGTTAATATTTTTAATTTCATCATCTATCCTTATTTGTACCTGAGTGTAAAGTCGTCTTCGACTGTAATTTTTGAAAGGCTTTTTGCTGTTATTGTCATTAACGCCTGATCAAGCGCATGAGCAAGCTCCCCGGTGCTACCTTTAAATCTCAGGCTTGCTACGGTATATTTTTGCTGTTTATGTATAGATATATCGCTTACGCCACCTAACGTACTTAACACATCATGCAATTTTTCTGGTTGCGTTAGCTTATTGCTTGGCAACATGACTTCACGAACCAAGCCCCCTCTTGCAACTACTTGAGTAAATGCATTATTAAGGGCTTTATGAAGCGCTTTTGATTGTGACTCGCTCGCCAAATGTACTGCCATTAAATCTTTTTCTACGTAAGGAGCATTAGGCAACGACATAAATGAAGGATCGTTTTTCCACTGACCATAAATGTTTCCAGCTAAATCTCTAACGTCAGCACTTAAATAAAGTTGTCTGTTGTTAGCGCGCTTAATCACTTCAGATTTTGCATAAATAACTAAACTAGCCGCGTTACCAACTTCAATTCCTTGCTCGTTTAACCAAACTTTTAGTTCGGTTTTTAATGGTTCAGGCGCAATAACTTGCACTCTAGGTGATCCAATCATGCTTAGTAATTTAGATGCTTTTTGAATAAGTGGTGTTTTTTCTACAACAGCCATAACGGTGACTTCCACACCACCATTTTGCAGTTCTCTGGTTTGCAGGGTTTGCCACTCTTTCACAAGCCCTTCACTATGACTCGAAAGCTGTTGCCCTATTAACTCTTGCATGTTTGTTGATTCGTTACCGTCAACAATATTCATACTTGTACTTGATGATTGCGTATGCTGCTGAGTAAGCCACACACCTACAACTTGCGATACAGCACGTTGCAAAGCATCTTGCTCTGCAATCGTCAGTGCTGTTTTACCTTCTTTTTTCCAGCCTTGGCCTATTACTGTCACACTAATATTTTGAGTGGTTTGTTGCCAGCTTTGCTCTTGCGGCTCTCCTAACTCTTGCGGGTTAAGGCTTACAGTCATGCATGTGTCGTTACCACTGAGTGTAGGCGTTGAGTAATTTAAAGGAACGGCACCAGCACTCAAACCTTCCATCATCATAGTGCGTTGTTGCTCATATAAGCTGGCGGCATCATCATCTAAACTGGTTGCTAAATGTTGCTGTGCACTCTGGGTTGTTAAGCTTTTATTACCTTTAATAAAACTTATAAGCTCAGCACTAGCTTGGGCTTTTGCACCCGAGATAGCCGTGCTACCTCGTCCATATGCACATGACTGTGTTTGCAGTGTACCATCAGACAATACATTCACTTGAGCTTGCGCACTCAAGGAACATAATGCTAATAAACCAAGCTTTTTGATCATGTACGGCTCTCCAAAAAGTCAGCGGGAGTACCGACCGATACAGCAAATATTTTTGTACCATTTGACGGTCGATAAATACCATTTTCAGCTTTGTTTTTAACATCATCTGCTGCATCGGAGTCTTTCCAACGAATAATTTCACCATTTGCACTACTACGCGAAGGGTTAACATTCGCAACGCCAATCGGTTCAACAAATCCTGCTTCATAGCTAAAAACTATCATTGTTTCGTTAGGAAGTACGCCTGCATTTTGACCTCTATCTAAACTAATTTTGTTCCCTTTAATACCTAAAACTTGCGCTGTGGCAGGCATTTCACTCAACATACGGGTAAGCAAGATATCAATACCACGCGATCCCATATCACTGAGTACTGCATTTACATGAGCACTTTGATCAAAGTGAAAACCTGCGACGTAGCGCCCGCTTACAGTCGTAAATTTTAACTCCGAGCGATCACGTACATCTTCAGATTTAACACGAATTTTGCCTAAATTAGGGTGCGATAGTTTTTCACGTGTTTGCGGATTTATAACGCCTGTTGTCAACTCTAATGTATAGTCGGCCCAATCGGTAATTGAACCTTCGGTTTTTAATGTTCTGAGTGAGTCTATTTTTACTACAAAATCGGGGATTAACGCTTTAACTTCTGCACGCTTGGCAGCGGCAGCCACTCCTTGTTGTTGTAAAATTAATTGTTGTTCCTTTGAAATAGCATCATCATCACGCGTTACTATCCTGAAGCGATTAATTCCTGCAAATTGATTTTCGAGCATTAGCAATAAGTTTTGGTTGTCAAACTCGCGCATAGCATCAACACCAATACCACTGCCATTTACACCAGCTAAATCAAAGTACATGCGTACGATTGGTTTTTTAAGCGGACAACTATCTGTTTCTGTATTTGCATCAAACGTGCAACGCTCTAGACCTTGGGTGTCAAAATATGCAGGCATAGCTATATCCGCGTCATTAAATATATAAGCACTTTTGGCTATTACGGTATTTGAGGCGTTGTTACTAACCAACCCTGATTGTGTAGCACTTCCTTGTTTAGGTGAAGAGTTACACCCTGCTAATAAGGCGAGTGTAAATGCTGATAGAGTTAAGTTTTTTATTAATTTCATTACCATTCCTAAATATCGAACAGCCACTGACTAGCAGGCGCTTTAAGTTGTTGTACTAAATTGTTAATCGCTTTTTGTTTTGCATTTTCTTGTGTCGTAGCACTTTCTTGCGCAAAAAGATCCTGTTGTAGTAATACTTTGAAAGGACTTGAACTACGCGTAAGCGCTAGAGTTAAAATAACTTTGGCTGAATAATTATTATTAGATTTGGCGTACTGCCAACGTATTTGGGGACGCATCCATAAACGTGTATCGCCGCTATGTGGGAGTGCATTATTTAGTGCTGATTTAATTTCGCTAATATTATTAGCACCGATCACATCACAAGAAACAGCATTTAATGCTTTTGCTTGCTCATTCAATAAATTATTTAAAGTCGATTGAATTAATAGCTTAGGCCCAGAAAGGAGCTCTAATACTGCTAGCTTTTTTGCCGCAACATCAAGACCTCCACTATTTTTAAGTGCCCAAATGAAACGCTGTTCGTTGTCATTTTTTGGCGCAGAGATACGAGAAAGTTTTAATAAATCAGATTTTAGGTTTTTTACTAAAGTCGATTTTTTAACTCCCATTTTTAAAGCAAATAAGTTATTTTGCTCAAGCGTATTTAGCTCCTCTAGTCCAGTTAATGTAAACGGTAAACTAGTTAAGGTTGTTGCTTGTTCAAAATAATTGCTTGCTTGGTTGTCCTGCTTTATGAGCTTTTGTAATTGCTGCGTACTTACATCAACGCTTAGTTGAGTAGTAATATCGGCTATAGCCGCTTGCTTTGCAGCTAAGCGACTCTCACCAACCCCAACCGCAGTAATATATTCATCACTTTTTTGCGGTTGAGTTACCCAATCTGGCCAGTTTTGAGCTGAGCAGCTAAAAGCACATGCTATAAAAAAAGCAAAAATGCTTGTTTTCATTAGCCTTTCGCTTCTTGCTCAAGTTGTAACTCATTTATTGCAGTAATTGTTGCTTGCTCAAGTTCTATAATTTCGTTTGCTTCAAGCGCTAACGCAAGTTGATCTTTTGCTTTAATAAGAGCGGTGCCTATATCTTTAGGATCTTCTTCTTGCTCAGCATTCTCTTCATCGCTTGAAAGCCATGAACTGACAAGATTTCCACCCATTTTTAAAGCTGTTACTTTCGCTATGACAGTGCTGTGTTGGCTTAAAATATAAGCAGATTTAGCAATCTCTACCGTTAAATCAGTCGCAAGTTCAACATTTTGCTGATAAATACCTTCGTTCGCTAAGTTATAAGCTGCTATTTTATGACCAATTTCTTCATCTTTATTCTTTGCTCCTGCGTCAAACTCTTCGATTGCAGCTTGAAGCTGCTCTGGTGTCGACTTTTGATGGGCATATAAAAAGGCTTGTACATCACGGTAGTTATCAGTTTGAGTGCGGTATTCACCCATAACTTTTCGTTGACGCTCAAGGATAATAGCTGACATATTTAAAAATTCGTCAATACCTACCTGTACAGCCACCGGGTGAAAATAACCGAGTGTATCCATTCGAGTAGTTAACTCTGCAACTGCAGTATTGCGGTCTAAATTAGCAGAAGTACTAGTATCGGTTGTTGAAACACAACCAGCAAAAAGAGGTACAAAAATAAGTGCGGATAGAATAGCTTTTTTCATGAGGTAATTCCCTATACATTAAAAAGGCAAGAAAGCACAAAGCTAAGCTGTTGACTTGATTCATTCTTCCTTGAATATGAGAATAGAATTACCGAATTTGTAAAAAAATGCAACACAGAAAATTAATAAATTTATATTACTATCAACAAAAAAATAAACAAATGTAACCACGACAAGGTGTTCAGCTTAAGTTAATACTTTTGTCTCATTTTTGTGTGATAGCTCTATTTATTTAGTTTTATATAAAAAACCCTTGCAAGCTGTATAGATATTGTTCAATCACGTTTAGCGTTAATCTTGAATAATTAGTCCAACGCTAACCACACACCTACAGCAATCATTAAACTACCAGCAATACGGTTCATCCATTTTATATTATCACCACGGCTTAAAAATAAACGTAAGCTTTTACCGCCTGTTGCGTAAGCTAACATACTTAAAAATTCGGTGGTCATTATAACGCCAAGCAATACTAAAAGCTGAGGGGCTACAGCATGCTCAACACTTATAAAGGGTGGCAGTAGTGAAATCATAAACGCCCACCCTTTAGGATTTGCTATTGCGGTTACAAAACCTTGCGTAAATAACGACTTCCTACTTACGTCACTTGGTTTTGAGGTATCGACCGACATTTTTCCTTTGGCTCGCCACATGTTAACGCCAATATAAATTAGGTACGCACCGCCTACCCACTTTAAAATAGCGAACGCATCAGGGTAATTTAGCATTACGCTTGCAACGCCTAATACCGCAGCTATAGCAACACTTGCGACACCTAACAGCTCGCCTATCATCATCCATAATGTGCGGCGCACGCCAATGCTCATACCGAGTGTCATGGCAAGGGTCATACACATACCAGGCGTTATCGACACAAAAAAGAACGTAGGAATAAAAACCGCAAGTGCTGCTACATCAATCATTAATTTACTCTCATATTAAAAGCAAAAACGCGGCTATAAGTAGCCGCGCTGTTACTTACTCATTTTTATTACTATTGCCCAGCACTTACCACGGGTTCAGTAATAACCTCTACTGGCTCTGCTGTATCATTTAACAAATACTTATCTAACCACTGTTCTTGTTCCCACAATACATGTAATAAGCTTTTACGCGCACGGTAACCATGTGCTTCATAAGGGAGCATTACTAAGCGAGCATCTTTACCTAAACCTTTTAGGGCTGCGTACATGGGCTCACTTTGCATTGGGAAGGTTCCGTGAGATTGAGGGTGGGTCTTCTTGCACCCCACCGCATATGTAAAAAGCATCTATTGCCCAGCACTTACCACGGGTGCAGTAATAACCTCTAATGGCTTTGCTGTATCATTTAACAAATACTTATCTAACCACTGTTCTTGTTCCCACAACACATGTAATAAGCTTTTACGCGCACGGTAACCATGTGCTTCATAAGGGAGCATTACTAAGCGAGCATCTTTACCTAAACCTTTTAGCGCTGCGTACATGCGCTCACTTTGCATTGGGAAAGTGCCAGAATTAGGATCTTCCTGACCGTGGATCATTAGCATTGGTTCGTTAATTTTTTCAGCATGGAAAAACGGCGACATATTAGCGTACACACTTTGTGCTTGCCAAAAATCACGCTCTTCTCCTTGAAAACCAAACGGCGTTAATGTGCGGTTATACGCGCCGCTACGGGCAATACCTGTTTTAAATAAATCGCTATGAGCCAATAAGTTAGCAACCATAAATGCACCGTATGAGTGCCCTGCTATGGCTATCTTGTTTTTATCGGCAACGCCTTTTTTAACTAATACATCAACAGCTGCTTGCGCACTTGATACTAACTGCTTTCTAAAATTATCGTTTGGCTCGCTGCCATCAATACCCACTATTGGCATTTTAGGGTCGTCAAACACGGCAATCCCTTTAGCAAGGTAAGGCATTGGCCCCCAATAACCAATGTAGGTAAATGCATAAGGCGATTCGCGTACTTGCGATGCAACGGCTTTATCTTTGTATTCAAGTGGGTAAGCCCACATAAGTACCGGTAACGGGCCTTGTGTTTTATCGTACCCTGGTGGTAAATAAAGCGTGCCCGAAAGCTCAACACCGTCGTCGCGTTTATAACGTAATTGCTCTTTAGTTACGCCTTTAAATGCAGGGTACGGATGCTCAAATGTCGTTAGTTGCGTTAACGTGTCGTTATCTAAATCACGTATAAAAAAGTTAGGTTGCTCAGTTTTAGATTCGCGAATAGTAATAAAGCGCTCACCTTCGTCATCAAGCAGAGCGCGTACACGCTCGTAGTATGGCGCTTCTGATTGCCATAAACGCTTGCTGCTATTTGTTTTAACATCGTACCTATCTAAAAACGGCACATTACCTTGCTCTGAAGCACCGTTACCGCGCAGGTAAATATAACGCCCGCCTACAATTTTAATTACGTTTGCGCCTAAATCGTTGCGCTCGTAAATGGCATTACCCGGGTCTTTGTACGCGTCGTTGTAACTACGCTCTGAAAATAGCACGCGGTTTCTGTCGGCATTTCGAGGTTGTACAACAAAGGTGCGTACTTGGCGATCGCTAAAGCGCCAGTCTGTCAGCATTGCTACGTTTTCGTTGCCCCACTCCATTCCCGCATAACGGCGCTCTACTTTGGCAAATAATTTAGGCTCGCGTTTAAAGGGTGCACGTAAGCTGTAAACATAATCATGATGCTCAACGTCGGTTTTCATGTCGCCGCCATCTTGCGCCTCGGCCCAAATAACTTCAGCACCTTGATCGGCTCGCCATTCAAAATCACGGCGGCCAGTGCGTACACTGTCATAACCTTGCGGAATATTATCGGCAAGTGGCTGTTTTGCCAGCTCTGCTAATGCATAGCCGCGCATGCCCCATATTTGCCACGTGCTTGCAAAGCGGCTGTAAGGCACTTGATACGAAAACGGCTCATTAATACCGGCAACTAAAATATTGGTAGAATCAGGTGATACCGAAAACGATTTAAATAAAGAAGGGCTACCTATTGCTTGAGTATTGCCATCAAGCGTAATGTAAGCCAGCTGCCCTTGGCCGTAAAACTTAAACTGTGATTCATCAAACGGGCTGGTTAATAAATTTTGGTAAGTACGTGCTGGCGCTTTTTCGCCAGTACTTTGTTGAATAACAGGCACTACATTTTGGCTATTATTTTCAAGCCTTGGTTTACCAAAATTAACAGCGAGATTTGCAACAATGGCGCTGCTATCTGGCAGCCATTTATATGGTGAGGCAGTTAGTACCGAATTTAACGCAGCACTAGTTAACTCTTTTGCTTGTTTGGTTTCAACGCTGTAAAGCCATAAGTTGGCTTGGGTTGGTTGCTCAACAACAAAGGCTAAATATTTACTATTAGATGACCATTTAGGTGAGCGGATAATGCCATTAGGTAAGTTGTTAATGCTAATAACCGACCCGCTTTGAACATGCTTTAGCTCCACGGCACTAAATTTGGCACTCACACGAGAGCGCGAAAAATTAGCGGGGTTTAGCTTAATACCTGCAAGCTTAAGCTCTTCTTTTGCAAGTTCATCAAGGGTTACTACACGTTTGCGTTCAAAAAGCGCTAGCCATTGGCCATCGCTCGATAAGTAACTAGTGGGTGCTAACTTAGCGTCAACCAATGCTGCAAGTTCGGGTGATGGGGTTTGATAGCCCTGCTCGGCGTAACTTGTTGGGACTAATGCCGCACAACAAATAAAGGCAACTAACAGCCTAAAAGCGCTCATGTTTTTATCCTTTTGTTATTTTTTACTCTTATAGGCGTATATAAACACGTTTTGCTTTGTTCATAAAGTATTAAGGTAAGTTAAACACCTCTAAAAGATGACTTAATAGTGCTGATTAAGCTAAACTACAGCGCTATTTATTCACCACTGCGGTACTTAAAATACAATGCATAACAAAGCCAAATCAGTCACCATTTTTGATGTTGCAGAGCGTGCTGGTGTATCAAAATCAACCGTATCGTTGGTGCTTACCCAAAGCGATAAAGTGGGCAATAAAAGTAAACAAAAAATACTCAAAGCGATAGATGAGCTAGGGTACGTTTATAATCGTGATGCCGCTGCTATGCGCTCAAAACGCTCTAACTTAGTGGCCATAGTAATAAATGATTTAACAAACCCAACTATGGCGCAACTTGCCACCAGCCTACAACTTTTGTTAAACGACAATGGCTTACAAGCCATGATTGTAAGCAGTAATAATAGTCTTGAGCTACAAGCAAACGCAGTTAAAAACTTAAAAGAATACAACGCGGCTGCATTTATTATTTGCCCCGTTGCTAATACTTGCCCCAAATGGCTTGATGCGCTCAGCGCGCAACACAAAGTAATTACCTTAATGAGCGAAGTGCCCTTTAGCGCAGCTCCGTGTGTATTACCCGACTATAAAAAAGCCAGCCACGTAGCCAGTATGCATTTACTCGCACAAGGCGTGACAAACATAGCATTTATAGGCAATGAACTTACTTTAAGTGATTCACAAGCACTGCAAAGTGGCTTTAATACCGCATGCGCGCAGCACAGCATTGCACCATTAGCACCCATTGACTGCGCAGTAAACACAGCCCTTAGCGCTAAAAATGCATTTATAGAAGCATATAAACACAACCCCACATTAAACGCAGTGGTGTGTGCAAACGATATTATTGCTCAAGGTGTTATTGCCGCTATTAACTCATTAACTCATCACTGTATTAAAGTAGTGAGTTGCCACCACATTCCTAATAGCGCGGTTATAAATAATCACTTAACCACCGTGGCTATTAGTACAACTGATATAGCTAAGCGGTGCCTTTTAATACTGCAAGAGCTACTACAAAATACAGCCCCGCCAGTAAAAACACTGGTAAATGTAAACTTACAAATTAGAGATTCTAGCCAATGAAAAAAGTGCTGGTAATTGGCTACGTATGGCCAGAGCCAAATTCGTCTGCTGCGGGAACGCACATGATGTCGTTATTAAATGCATTTAGAGCGCAAAACTGGGACGTTGAATTTGCAACGCCCGCGCAGCGCACCGACCACATGGTAAACCTTGACGACTTTGGTATAACCAGCCAAAGCATTGCACTAAACTGCGACAGCTTTGACGAATACGTTAAAGCCTATAACCCAGATATAGTCATGTTTGACCGCTTTATGATGGAAGAACAATTTGGCTGGCGCGTCGATAAGCATTGCCCAAATGCCATTAAAATATTAGATACCGAAGATTTACAATGTTTGCGTAACGCTCGCCACGAAGCGCACAAAGGTGAGCGTGAGTTTACAACCAGCGATTTACACTCAGACATCGCAAAACGCGAAATTGCCGCTATTTTACGCTGCGACCTAAGCTTAATTATTTCAAGTTATGAAATGAGCCTGCTAAACAGCGTATTTAAAATAGAGCCAAGCCTATTACACCATTTACCGTTTATGGTCGATTTAAGCTCATTACCTACAAGTACAAAAACGTTTGAGCAGCGCCAGCACTTTATGACCATAGGTAACTTTAGGCACGCACCAAACTGGGATGCTGTACTTTACTTGCAAAAAATATGGCCACTTATTCGCAAGCAACTCCCAAAAGCAGAACTACATATTTATGGCTCCTACCCACCACCAAAAGCCACGGCATTAAATAACCCTAAAACAGGGTTTTTAATAAAAGGTTGGGCCGATAATGCGTTTGATGTAATGCAAAGTGCGCGTGTATGTTTAGCTCCACTGCGCTTTGGTGCAGGCATTAAAGGTAAATTGCTTGAAGCCATGATAATGCAAACACCCAGCGTTACCACTAACATTGGCGCAGAGGGTATGCATAACGATTTACCATGGCCAGGTAAAGTAGCCAACACAGCCGATGACTTTGCCAACGCTGCCATTGAAATGCACAACAATCAAAGTGACTTTGAACAAGCGCAGCAAGATGGTAATACACTCCTTAATACGCTGTACGATAAAGCCCAATTAAGCGCAGCGTTAATTAAAAAAATTGATTCAATAAGTTGCGATTTAAGCGCTCATCGCAAAAAAAACTTCACAGGCCAAATGCTCAAACATCATACAATGCGCAGCACTCAATACATGTCGCAATGGATAGCTGAAAAAAATAAAAAATTAGATTAAAAATGACTAGACACACACCAATTAGTGTTTAAAATCGCGCCCATCAAACGTGGGCAGTTTTAGCTGTATTGTCTATATTTTTAGCTTAGTTATCGCAATATTTGGTCCAAAAAGATTTGAAAACTGCAACCTTTACAGAAAAACGCAAATTTATCGTTAAATTGGGTAAAATGCTTCACAAGTATGGCACCCCAGCCTACCGCCTAGAAGCCCACCTAATGGAAGTGGCTACTTACTTAGGACTTAAATCGTCATTTGTTATGTCGCCAACCTCTGTAACGTTTGTTATTTGGACCGATGGCCACGAAGATGAGTACACCCACGTTGCACGTGTAGACCCTGGCGATCACGATTTAGGCTCACTTGCCGACACCGACGACCTTGTAAACCAAATGCTTGACGACAAGCTAAGTTTACAAGAAGTTGATGCGCAACTAGACGCAATTTTTGTGATGCCAAACCCATATAATAAATTAACAACGGGCGTTGCCTTTGCAACTTCTGGTGGTGCGTTTGCTATGTTAATGGGTACTAGCTGGACTGATGTTATTTGGTCATCGCTGCTTACTTTAGTCGTTTATGTGTTTGTGCTTTGGTCTGGTCGCTCAAAACGCGTAGCTCACATGCTTGAGCCATTAGTTGCCATAATATCAGCAGTACTTGCATGTGCAGTAAGCGTGTATATAACGCCTGAAATAAATATACGCTTGGTGGTACTTTCGGCCATTATTGTATTTATACCCGGTTTAGCACTTGCGCTTGGTTTAGCAGAGCTTGCAGCGCGGCATTTAGTGTCGGGCACAGCAAGGGTAATGGACTCGTTTATGCTGTTGTTTAAACTGTATTTTGGTGGTTTCATTGGTATAGGTATTGGCTTTGCACTCTTTGGGCAAGCCGACTTTGTACAACCTGAGCCATTACCAAAATGGACCGCATGGCTGGCTATATTTTTACTTTGTAGCAGCTTAATCGTGATTTTTAGAACCAAACTTAAGCATGCGGTTTGGTCTATTGCATCAGGCTTTATAGCGTATGGCACCAGTATTGGCTCGGCTATGTATCTTGATTACACGTTAGGTACGTTTGTGGGTGCTTTATCGGTGGGTATATTTAGTAACTTGTTTAACCGCGTTGCTAATGCGCCAGCCTCTATTGTGGCCATGCAAGGCTTAATTGTATTAGTACCAGGTAGCAAAACCTATATTGGCTTAAACTCACTCATTGAAGGCCAAGACTTTATATACGCAGAACACATAGGCCAACAAACGTTTTTAATATTTATGTCGCTTGTTGCAGGACTAATATTTGCAAACGTCGCCCTACCGCCTAAAAAGAGTTTGTAAGTGATACTGAGCGCTCGCTTTACTTTGATTGAGTAAAGCGAGTGAAACGTTAAACTAAAACAACTACCAAGTAGCAATTGATGCCAATGCTAAGTGTTTTAGCTCTTTACATCGCACTTGAGTGAGCTCAAAAGCATCGTAGTGATTCCAACACTATACTAAAAAACCTTCCATTTTAATCATATCCTACTTCTAATTTACACTTCCCTATTGAGCAAAAATACTCAATAGGGAAGTAACTTAACTAGCGTGACCAGTTAGTTTTGGCAAGCTCTACAATCTCGTTACCTTTGCCATTTATCAGCGCTTTCATCATGTAAACACTAAAGCCTTTTGCTTGCTCTAATTTGATTTGCGGCGGCATTGAAAGCTCTTGTTTTGCTGTATCGACTTCTAAAACAACAGGTCCTGAGTGATTCATCATCTCGTTCATTGCCGATGGTAATTTTTCAGGGTCGCTTACATGAATCCCTTTTAAGCCACAGGCCTCTGCAATTTTAGCAAAGCTTGGGTTTTCTAAATCGGTATCGCTTGATAAAAACCCACTTGCTTTCATTTCCATAGCCACAAAACTAAGTGAGCGATTATTATAAACAACAATCTTTATTGGTAAATTAAGCTGTTTAAGCGAGATTAAGTCGCCCATTAACATCGAAAAGCCACCATCACCACACATTGCAATGACTTGGCGGTCTCTATCTACAGATTGAACCCCCATTGCCTGCGACATGGCATTTGCCATAGAACCATGATTAAACGATCCAATTAAGCGGCGCTTTCCATTCATTGACAAATAACGTGCAGCCCACACTGTTGGCGTACCTACATCACAAGTAAAAACAGCATCGTCAGCCGCTTGCTCGTTGAGTAAACGTGTTAGGTATTGCGGGTGAATTAAATTTTGCGAGGTTTTGCCAGTAGCTAGTTCATCGAGATCTTGTCGAGACTCTTTGTAGTTTTTAACACTTTTTTCTAAGTGCGAACTGCTCCGTTCACCTTTAATATAATCAAGCAGAGTGGTCACTGAATTTTTTGTATCGCCTAATACGCCACAGTCAATTTGCACGTGTCGCCCGAGTGACGCGGCCTGATTATCAATTTGCAATATAGTGGTATTTTCGGGATAAAATGCACGATAAGGAAAGCTCGTACCAATCATAAGTAATGTATCGGCTTCTTGCATTGCATGATACCCCGACGCAAAGCCAATGAATCCGGTCATACCAACATCGTAAGGGTTATCGTACTCAATAAATTCTTTACCACGCATAGCATGCACTATCGGTGCTTGTAATTTTTCGGCTAGCGCAACAATTTCGTCGTGGGCATCTTTACAACCAGCACCACATAACAAGGTTACTTTTTTACTTTTATTAAGATGAGTCGCCATTGCTTCAATATCAGATAAAGCGGGAGTATGCGTTGCTGGTTTTGGCACATTCCATTTTGGCTTAATAGCTTTAGGCATATCTTTTAATGCAATGTCGCCAGGTAGCACAAGTACACTCACGCCTTTATTTAATATTGCTTGTCGCATTGCGGTTTCTAGCAGGTACGGCATTTGCTCGGGGCTCGACACCATTTCACAATACACACTGCATTCTTTAAATAATTCTTGCGGGTGGGTTTCTTGAAAATAACTACTGCCAATTTCAGATGAAGGAATATGTGCGGCAATAGCTAATACCGGAACATTATTACGCTGACAATCAAATAAGCCATTAATTAAATGAAGGTTACCTGGCCCGCAAGAACCCGCACACACCGCAAGCTCCCCTGATAAATGCGCTTCGCCACCGGCTGCAAATGCGGCAACTTCTTCATGTCGCGTTCCTAGCCATTCAATTGTTCCTATTTTTCGCAGACTTTCACTAATGCCGTTAAGTGAATCACCAGTTACTCCCCAAATACGTTTTACGCCCGCTTGTTCGAGGGTTTTAGTGATAAAACTTGCGATATTTTGACTCATAATATAGAACTCCTAAATATTCAGTTATTCTGTAAATTGATTTTTCGTCTCTGATCTATCAGGTAAGTCATCGTTTCGAAATGCGCTCAATTATTGAGAATCGATAAGCTTAAATATTTTTATAATGATAGATATATTACTACTGAGACTTTACTAACAAACGCCTATGCTTGCTGCGACCCCATACTGATACATAAAACATGAATGTCCGCTTTAAAGTATTTATGAATATGCGGGTGCGAGATTTTTAGTGGCTTAACTATGAATATGTTATTATGCGCTCAATTATTTTACTGAATGCTTTTCTCCTACTTCTATGTCAAATTCTGCTTCGTGCTTTACATTATTTTCTCAAAATATTGATTCTCTCGCGCTCCCTGAAAAGTTTACTTTCCCTTTTTATTACGAGCCGCAACCAATAGCTGTAGAAGCCACAAAACAATTACAGCAACAACTTGAAACGTTAACGCATTTAAAAGCAGAAAATGCCGGTAAAATGTTTGGGGTTTTAGTGGTGCAAAATGCTAAGCAACAATTAGGCTTTTTAAGTGCTTATTCGGGGCAAATTGAAGGTGATAAAGCCAATATTAGCTTTGTACCGCCAGTTTCTAGCATGCAACTGCAAGACGATAGCTATTTGGCTCAAAGTAAAATAATTAACGATATTAATGCTCAAATTGAGCAATTAGAAAATAGCGAACAACTGCATGAAGTTAATAGCAAACTTGATGATGCAACACAGAGCTACCAGCAAGCACTATTAGCCCAACAGACAGTAATGCAAGCCGGTCGCCAGCAACGTAAAATACAACGTACCGAAGGCGAATTAGAGCTTAGCGAAAGTGATTTTGAGCAGTTAAAAAATAAGCTTGCAGGGCAAAGTATCGTAGAAAAAAAGCAACTGCTGTCACTTAAAGCCTATTGGCAAAATATAATCGAGTCACTGCAGCAAACACGCATCAATATTTCTGATGAAATTGCTCATTTAAAAAAACGCCGTAAAACGCTTTCTAAAAGCTTACAAAAAAAGCTATTTGCACAGTACCAATTTTTAAATGCAAATGGTGAAACTACAGACTTAAATGCCATATTTGCAGCACTGCCTGAGCATACTCCTCCTTCGGGTGCTGGCGATTGTGCAGCGCCTAAATTATTACAATACGCCTATAAACATGGCTTAAAGCCACTTGCAATAGCTGAATTTTGGTGGGGAGCTGCACCTAAATCAGCAATTAGGCAACATAAAAACTACTACCCTTCTTGTTACAGTAAATGCCAACCAATACTTGGGCACATGCTAAAGGGTTTAGATGTTGAAGATAACCCGCTACTTATCAACCCAGCTCAAGGTAAAGATTTAAATATTGTTTATAAAGATGACGACTTACTTGTGGTAAATAAGCCCGCTGAGTTTTTATCTGTGCCTGGCGTAAATATTGAAGACTCAGTTTATATGCGAATCAAAACGCAGTTTCCAGAGGCATCAGGCCCACTAATTGTGCACAGGTTAGATATGTCGACTTCTGGGTTATTGATGATTGCACTTAATAAACGCGTGCACAAAGCACTGCAAAAGCAATTTATTGACCGCACTATAGATAAACGTTATGTCGCATTAGTTAATGGTAATGTAGCTGAGGATAGCGGAGTAATTGATTTACCCTTAGTGCTCGACTTTGATGATAAACCGCGCCAAATGGTGTGTTACAAACACGGTAAGCCATCACTTACTACCTGGCACATTTTAGAGCGTAACAACAATATTACCCGATTACAGTTATATCCTAAAACAGGGCGTACTCATCAATTAAGAGTGCATTGCGCGCACAGTTTAGGTTTAAACATGCCAATTATAGGCGACACACATTACGGGCAAAAAGCCGATAGATTACATTTACATGCAGAATACTTAGCATTTACTCACCCAATTACACTTAAACGATTAGAGTTTGAAGTAGCCGCAGATTTTTAATAAAAACACATAGCTACAACCATTATATTATACAATGTGTTGGTTTTTATTAATTAAATTGATATCGTTTGTGGTCTTTTTCTTCAATGATGAGTATAAAAAATTGTTCAAGCCCAAGTTTATTAAGCAATGTGAATAATTATTTCAATAATAAAAATAAGTCAGCAAAGGATTAACATGGCTAACAATACACAAATAAAGATTTTAGGTAATACTTTATGGGCAAAGTATGTTGTTCTCATTTTATTTTTACTTTTAAGTAAGCTTGCCTCAGCTAACGGCGATTCATTAAGTGCAACTTTACATGCGTTAGACTTTGAAACAACTCAAACCCTCATCAATAACATAAAACTAAATGAACTAGACTATCTTCAAAATGAAGACAAACTCACTCAAGCGTTTAAAATAAGCAAAGAGCAAAATTGGGAAAACCTTCATCTAGAAGCGGCCGCTTTGTATGCGGAGTTACTTTTTAGACAAGAAAAATACGAAGCGTTAAACACACACTTATCCTATTACTTAAAGAACAAAGAGTTACCAAATCAAAAAAGTGTATATTTATTATTTCTCGAATCACAACTCAAGTCTCTAGCGAGGGAGCCAAACCCAGCTCCAGCACAAACGCTAGCCACAAAATTAGAAGAGAGCTTGCAACAGCATTCAACTAAAGAAAAAATCATTATTTTACGAGCACTTGCTTACTATTACACCGATACAGATGCATTGAAAAAGACCCTAAATGTTGCACTAGAGGGGTTAGAATTAGCATTAAAAGATGACGATTCAGCATCTCAAGGATACTTTTTTAGAAAAATAGCCGATGCATATAATTATCTAAACGAAAAAGACAAAGCCGTATATTATGCAAAAAAAGCGGTTGCGGCATATGAGCAAACACAAGATGGGCTTTTTACCTCAAAAGCATATTGGAGCTTAGGCAATGTATTGCTGGAGATTAAGAAGCCTAAAGATGCCTTAATATACCTAGACAAAGCATTGCTCTATTTCAAAAAAGTTAATATGCAAAAAGGCTTAACCTTTGCTCAGTACTCAATTGCTAGCATTGAGTACTTACAAGCCAACTACGATAAAGCTTTAACTTTAACTAAAGAGAACATTGAGCTTGCTCGTTCTGCAGGTGTTTATGATATGCAACTCGCATCGCTCATTTTGTTAGCTGACATATATATAAAACTAGATTTACTTGATCAAGCAAATGAAGCAAACGATGAGGTGTTTTTAAAATTAGATAAATTCAGCCGCAGTATTTATAAAGCCGATTTTTTAAGTAAACGCTATGAGCTAAAACGACGCCTTAACCACACTGACGAGGCTTTTGAAGCAATTGAACAAAAGCTCCTTTATACAAAAAAACACTACGAAGCAACCAGCGAAAATAATATAAAAACACTACAGATACAGTTTGAAGTAAAAGAAAAAGAAGAAAAAATACAGCAACTAGAGTACGCAAAAGATATTAGTGAGCTACAAGCTAAAGAAGAATATCATCAAAAAATAATTTGGCGACTTAGCGCTGCTATTGCGTTTATTTTAGTGATTGCTTCGTTATTTTTATTTTATCGACAAGCTCGACAACGTCAAAAGTATCACGATATTTCATTAACAGATTACCTAACAAATTGCCCTAATCGCAGAGGAATAATGCGCGCAGCAGAAGCAAAACTTGGTGAAGGTAAAATGACTATAGCAATTGTTGACTTAGACTACTTTAAAAAAGTTAACGACCATTTTGGTCACGATGTTGGCGATTTAGTTCTTATTGCCTTTGCAAAAGCTGCAAGAGAAACACTCTGTGATGATCATCAGTTTGGCCGTTACGGCGGCGAAGAATGGTTATTTGCACTAAATACGGCTGATGAACGAATAATTCGCGATATATTTAACCGACTCGCCATTAGCTTCGCCGAGCATTGCAGTAATATAGAAGACTTTCCTACAGATATAAAAATTACTTTTAGTGCAGGAGCCTCTGTAAGTAGCCCTTTAAAAAGCACACTAGATATTCTTATTAAGCATGCAGATAAATTACTTTATAAAGCAAAAGAAAACGGAAGAAACCAAGTCGTGGTTGATTAAATAAACACAGCTAAAAGTATTGGCTCATTTACTTGACTAAAGTTCGTCTAAAACCATTTGCTTAATTTTATGTGCTTTTACAAAATGATCTAATTTATGGGTGTGTATCCACCAAGTAGCAGCTTCCATAAGTAGCTCTGGATCGTCGTTTTTATTGGCAAAAAATGCATAAAAAGAAAGCCCTACATTTTCTCCTTTAACTGCTATTTTTTTATCGCATACGGTAATTATTTTTGCTCTTAGTTCTTCCCTCATACATACCTTATTTAGTTATATTTTTACTGTATATGTACTATTGAAATACACCATTTAAAAAGCTAACGATTAGCTGCAAAAGGCTTCTATCAACCAAGCCATGATTCTCAAGCTCTTTATTAGGCGTATTTACTTTTGCAGCTTTACATTCATTATCTAATGTTTCATTTTTACGTGTATCGGTTTCGTATGCAATATCTGCTTGTTCCATACATTTTGCCGAGCCTGCGTAAGGCTGTGCCGCACAAGCGCTTAGTAATAAAAAAAGTGGAATTACTATCAATAATTGCTTCATAACTAATCCTATCTTTACGCAACTTATTTAATTTAAATCACAGCTGCAAGTTAGCCTATTTACTTTTCTACCACCATTACAAAAAATTCAAAAAAGAACGTACCGATAGCATCAAAAAAAGTGTCATTTTTATCATCCTTTTTAATTTGTGCGCTAATACATTCATTATAAACTTCTGAGCTTGTTTGAGCGCCATTTCGATCAACCATTTCGCCTCTTCAATGCATAAGTTAGGGTCAGAACGCGGGGTTGTACTACACGCACTTAGTAAAGCGCACAGCAATAATGCGGCGATGGGGCTTTTTATGTTCATCCTTAAACTATCCTATTCAGTTAACGTGCTACCTGCATTTATACCGATTGGTATTATATGTGGGAGTAATACATATAGGTTGTACCTAAATAATGTTGCTACATTATCACTGCAATAAAATAAACAACCAGTAAATATTTGTAAGGTTCTGTAGGGATTTATACTCCCTTTATAATTGAACTATGTAAAATCCTGAAATTATTGCATTCATATCACTGTAAAATTTACAGTGATATGAGCATAAAAATAAAAAATAAAAATAAAAGCAATAAAATACATCAACTTAATATTTGGCATTTAGTTTGCACATTAGTGATATAAGCAAATAAATTGTAAAAGGATTAGTTATGAATATTTTTGAAGCACTACGTCACGATCATGACAAACAACGAGAATTAGTAGATGCACTTATTCAAACGCACGGCGAAACAGAGCAGCGCCACACGCTAATGGACGAGCTAAAAACAGAACTAGAACAACACGCAAAATTTGAAGAACGTTACTTTTACAACCCACTTATGTTTGATGACTTAACTCATGAAAAAGCGCGCCACAGCGTAGCTGAACATCACGAAATTGATGAATTAATTGAACAACTTGAAGATACCGAAATGAGCTCGTCTGCATGGTTAGTTGCAGCTAAAAAGCTGCACCATTTGGTACATCATCACTTAAGCGAAGAAGAACACGAAGTATTTCAATTAGCGGGTAAAGCACTAACCGAAGGGCAAAAACAAAGCTTAGCAAAGCAATATAACGATGCAATGCACTAAATACTTTTTATTTGTGAGTAACTCTATTCACAAATAATTGAACCACCTTATATACACTCCCTTGTGTACTATTGGTTATAAGCCACTTGGCTTATAACCATTTTTTCATTTTTAAGCCTATGCGTTAACTCTTCTCTAGCAAGGGTGCTTCTGTTGGATCAAAAATTCGATAAGCCACTAGCTTCAAACCATCGTTAATAAAAAACCACACCAAAGCATATGCCCACACGGCAAGTGCCCACCCCCATCCTAGTGGGGTCATAAACATACCATAAACAGCAATAAGTGTTGCTATAACTTGCGTGCCAAATACGGCGACCATTAATATAGCAGACGGTTTAATAGACCAAAATGGACCTCGGGTACGCGCTAAAAATATAGTCAAATGCCCTGCTACAGAAAGTAATAAGTACATTAATGTTTGAAGATGAGGACGGTCGAGTTCAAATACTTTATCTCCTAAGTAAAATAAACCAAAGGCTGCAATTGGCCCTACAATTCCCAGCACAGATGCAATACCCAAAACGAGCCGCATATTCCATGTTTCGGGCTTATTTTGATAATGCACATTGTCGTATGCAATAGACAAAATGGCGGCATCGTTAAGTAAAGCAAGCATCACAATCATGACTGCTGTTAACGGATAAAAGTTAAAAATTAATATCGCCATTGTCATAAAAAGTAATACGCGCAGTGTTTCAGCAACCCTGTAAATAGCGTAACTGTTCATGCGTTGAAATATTTTTCGGCTTTCTTTAACTGCATCAATAATAACCGACAAGCCATCGGTCATTAACACGATTGATGCTGCTGACCGCGCTGCATCTGTAGCGCCCGATACAGCAATGCCACAGTCAGCCTTTTTAAGTGCTGGCGCATCATTTACGCCATCTCCTGTCATACCAACAATGTGCCCTCTATGCTGAAGCACATCAATAATATGGTATTTATGCTCAGGAAATACTTGTGCGAATCCGTCAGCGCTCTCGATAGAATCATCTAACTGCGTTGTTTGGTGATGCTCAGTTGCACCAAATCCACTAGCATCAAGAATGTTTGTCCCTAAACCCAGTTTACTTGCAGTTTCGCGCGCAATGGCCACTTGGTCGCCCGTGACCATTTTAACACTCATACCCATTTCTTTTGCATCGGCAATGGTTTGTATAGCTTCTTCACGCGGTGGATCAAAAAGCGGCAATACACCTATAAATTGCCATTTACCTTGCTCGTCTGTTTTAGCAACCGCTAAAGAGCGAAACCCACGTGCTGCAAATTCATCTATTGATGTCTCAACTTGAGTTTTAACTGCCTCAATATTAGCCGATAAAGCTAAAATAACCTGCGGTGCACCTTTGGTCACTTTAAACGTTTTGCCATTAGCATTTTTAACGATTGCTTCAGTACGTTTGCTCACAGGATCAAATGGCTGAAAATGTTCTATATGATAAGAATCTAGATGCTGCTCAGCTTTTACACTTTGTAATACTGCTAAGTCAATCGGATCGTTATTTTCCGAGCGAGATGCTAATGCCGCGTACAATATAACTTGCTCAGCAGAGCCTTTATTTATTGAGTTTTCGATATAAAACGGGTCACCTAACGTTAATAGGTTTTGTGTCAATGTGCCGGTTTTATCGGAACACAAAATATCAACACCTGCTAGCTCTTCAATTGCAGCTAAACGCGTTACAACCACTTGCTTTTTAGCCAATAAACGAGCGCCTACAGCCATAGTAACTGATAGCACTGTTGGCATGGCGACTGGTATTGCCGCAACGGTTAGTACGAGTGCAAACTGTAATGTGGTGATCATTGGATCATCGCGAAACAAAGCAACAATAACGATAAGCAGTACTAAAGCCGCAGCAAGCATTATTAAATAATTACCAATTTTAAGCACTGCTCGCTGAAAATGACTTGCGGTTCGCTCCCCTTGTACTAACTGTGCTGTTTTACCAAAAAAGGTATTAGCGCCGGTTGCGTATACTATTGCCTCTATTTCACCTTGGCGGATAATAGATCCCGAATAAACAGTTTCACCCGCCGACTTTACAACCGGTAACGACTCACCCGTAAGTGATGATTGATCGACTTCTACTGTATCGCCATCTAGCAAACGCGCATCTGCAGCCACTATATCGCCCATCCGCATTCTAATAACATCACCTGGTACAAGTTCGCTGGCATTTAAGTTTTGCCATTGAGTATCGCGGCGAACGCGTGCTTTGTTAGCTAATTTTGCTTTTAATGCAGCAATTGCATTACCCGCTTGGTGTTCTTCCCAAAAGCCGACCAATACGTTGGACAACAATAATACAAGAATAATAAAAAAATCGGCCCAGTGTTTAGCAAGTGCCGATAAAATAATAGCGGCCTCGATCATCCACGGTATTGGCCCCCAAAAGTAAGATAAAAACTTGAGTAATAAATTTGGTTTTTCTTCAACTAGTTCGTTAGGTCCATATTGTGCCAATCTTTGTGTGGCATCAGCTTGGCTTAACCCGTCGGATGATGTTTTTAGCTTTGCTTGTAATTGTACTAAATCAAGCTTGCTCCATTCATCGCAATTTTGATTGTGTGAAGACTTGTTCTCTGAACGATTTGATGACTGATGCGCCGACGAAATTTTAACCTTTTCCATACGAGCCTTCTATACAACATTGAGTTGAATAACTTGAGGTAATTAAAACCTACTAACCGTATAGCTAACATAAACTAAAGCTGTCGATATTGTTCTTACAAATATATTAACTTTGATCTAGCGCAATATTTAGGATGAAATAATATAAAAAGGATTATTTTTAGAAGATGACAAAGAGGTTGGATTGTTAGAAGAAGTGCTCAAAGGCTATACATTAGGCTGAAATAGCAAGCAACTCAGCCCAATGTATTTTTAGCTACAACCTTAAGGGTATAACTATTGTTTTATTACTTTACAGTAAATTTTACGTCTTGGTCGCGTAATAAGTAAAGTGCAAAACACGCAGCCCACATTGGCCATGCAGTAAAGAATAATAAGTTGTTAAAGCCATCTATGTACTGGTTGTAAGATGAAAGCGTAGACAAACCATGCATCACAAAAATCACACCATAAGTAATGCGTTTTTTAATACCCGCTAAAAATGCTAAAACAAGCACTAACTGCACCGCACCAATAATGTAAGCCACTATATCTGTAGAGCCACTAATACCGTAAAAATGTTCAAAAATACGTGCGCTATGTCCAGGATTAACAAACTTATCGAATGTCCACATAACCATTACAATAAACACGCCTAAACGCAAAGATAAAAGTGACCACTGCAAACGGTTTTGCACATCAGAATTCATTGAACCTGTCATAAAATTTCCTTAAATGAATATTAATAAACTTAGAAGTAACCTAGACCGTATAAGTTATTTTTTATTTCAAAAATTTTTAATTAAATTCATTAGTTAAGCCATGCAGTACTAAAAGTGAAGCTTATTTAAGTAATTTAAAAAATGCTGCATAAAAGTTAACTCTTTTAAAATGTTAGCAGGTTGAAAGTAGTCTATAATTAAAAATTCTATTAAAAGCATATATTTACATTCACTCTAGTACAATCGCTGTATTAGTATTTTATCAACTAATAAAACAATACTACTTAATTACCATCTTTATAATGCATCTGTTTTGTTATGTTCTAAAAAACAAAAAGAATCAAAATTTTACTGAAAGTTATTTTTAATCCTTTCGGTCTTTATCGCCAACAACATTTTAACCGTAGAGAGAAAACGTTTGAAACACGCATATTTAGCACTTTCCCTAGCCACCATATTAAATACACCACTTAATGCTTTTGCAGCCAAAGAATCAAAATCAGCAAAAGAAGGCGCAATTGAGCGTATTGAGGTGGCAGGCCAAGTTATTAAATCTCAAGGTCTTTCAGTTAAAAATGCCACTGTAGACGGCCCTTTTGGCGACAACTTAGCTCTACGAGATATAGCCCGTTCAGTAACACCAATTTCAAGCGAGTTAATAGAACAACTCAATATTACGACTTTACAAGACGTACTTGCAGTCAGCCCTAATACCTATTCAGCCAGTGGTTTTGGGGCACCAAGTTTACCTACTATTCGTGGGCAACTAGGTGAGCTTTTCCAAGATGGTACACGCCGCCAAGCAGGTAATAATGGCTTTGGTGTGCCGTTATCGTTCAACTCTATAGAACAAATAGATGTAGTAAAAGGCGCGCCACCGGTATTATTTGGTTCAAGCCAACGCAACGGTGGTTTTGTAAACTTACATTCTAAAAAAGCATCAACTGACGACAGTAAAGGCAAAGCAACGGTATCTGCAGGACGATGGGATCAGTACAGTGTTTTAGTTGATTACAGTGCACCTATAGTAAAAGACAAAGTAGGTTTTAGAGTAAGCGCTGAACACATTGATAACGGCAGTTACTACGACTTTTCGGGCACGAAAAGCGACAGCCTATTTGCAGCACTTAGGGTGTTACCTGATGACAAGAGCAGCTGGGATATTAACTTTGAGTTATACCAAGTTGAATTTACCGATAACGCAGGTATTAACCGCCCTACTCAAGCGCTAATAGATAATGGCCTTTATATTACCGGCCAAGGCGTGCAAGTAAATGGCAGTACAGTTCCAGCGGCAGGTTCTATTGTTTCACCTACTGGGCAAGTAAAAATAGACCGTAGTACAGTACTTACCGACCCTGACAATCAAAACGAAGCCACTACTTATTTACTACACAGTATTTATAAGCGTGAACTTTCAAACAACGCATCAATAAAAAACATTACGTATTTTCAGCACTTACAACGCGAAGAAATTGCACAAAATAGCTTTGTTGAAATTATAGATGGTGCCGATACCGCGCAGAACCGTACCGAACTGACTTACCAATGGAGCAACGAACAGCAAACAATTTTTGCTTTTGATGTGCGTTACAACCGCGTGCTAGGCTACAGCCAATTTACAACAGAAGCCGACCTACCTATTGATTTAACTGGCCCAATTTCAAATCGCCGCATTCCTTTAACTGATGCACAACAAGCGCGTTTAATTGAAATTAGTCCAGGTGTATTTGTATCCCCTGGTGGTCAGTACGATATTAATAACGATGGCAGCGGCGACTTTAACTTATCAGACACTACCGATTCGCGCTCATGGCAAACGGGTTTTGCTATTCAGCAAGATTCAGATTGGACTGATAAGTTTCATACAAGTGTTGGCTACCGCATTGATTTTTATGACGTAGACGCGCACGACCCAATAGCACCAGAGGGTGAAATTGCAGCTCGTGATAGCATTAACGATAAGCTACATTCGGGGCAAGTAAGCTTTAATTACCGATTAAATGGTGATTACACCACTTATGGTGCAGCAAGTTACAACGAAGCCACATCAAATAGCATGGCTGGCGGCACGTCTCTTGGTGGTGACAACACGATTAGCGCGCAAAACTTTTCAACCGAAAATACCTTAGTTGAATTCGGTTTAAAATACGCACCAACCGACAGTGATTGGTACGCCGATGGTGCAGTGTTTAGCCAACGTCGTAGTTTACGTAATCGCGATGGTAGTAATACCGGCATTCGTACTACCGGCTTTGAAAGCCAAGTATTCTATGATGCTTACCCTTATTGGTTAAGTGCCGGCTACAGCTATATTGATGCTCGCTACGATAATTCTGCAAGTAGCCAAGATTCAGCGCAAGTAGCAGATGCATTTGACAACTCACGTCCAGATATTATTGCAGGTACCAGTGTTGGCGCACCTAGCTTTACCGCGTTTGCACCTTCAAACCGCCAAGTTCAGGGCATCCCTGAGCAATCTTTCAGCTTTAACGGAAATTATTCAATTAATTCGAAATGGCAAACGGGTTTTTCAGGTCTATATACAAAGAGTTACCCATTAGACTTTTTGGCGACAGTAAAAATTCGTGATCAGTACACCCTAAACGTAAATACTAGCTATGCTTTTACGCCTAATACCAAGTTACGATTAGATGTGAACAACGTGACGAATCAAAAAAACTGGCGCCCAGTATTTGAAGGCGGTTACTTTGGTGCAACATTGGCATTTCCTGAATTGCCAATAAACGCAAAATTAACACTAACCCATAATTTTTAAGAGCGGTTTGAGAGAGAACATGATTAAAAAAATATTTTTATTATTGATTGCAGCGGCCGCCGTCGGCCTGTTCTTTCATTTTGACTTACACCAACTACTTACGCTTGATGGCTTAAAAGGATCGATGGATCAGTTTAACCAATACAAAGAGCAGTCACCGTTACTCGTTATTGGTGGGTTCTTTTTACTATACGTAGTAGTAACTGCTCTCTCTTTACCAGGCGCCGCTATTTTAACACTTGCCGCAGGTGCATTGTTTGGCTTAGTTGAAGGCTTATTGGTTGCATCTTTTGCATCAACTATTGGCGCAACACTTGCCTTTTTAGTATCGCGTTACTTACTACGTGACACTATTAAACAACGTTTTCCTGAGCGATTAGCCGCCATTGATGCAGGCGTTGAAAGAGAAGGTGGATTTTACTTATTTACGCTTAGATTAGTGCCGGTGTTTCCGTTCTTTTTAATCAACTTACTAATGGGTGTTACTTCAATAAAGTCTTGGACTTACTACTGGGTAAGCCAAGCAGGTATGCTCGCCGGTACATTTGTATTTGTTAACGCAGGTACGCAACTGGCGCAAATAGAGAGCTTATCTGGAATTTTATCATTCAACTTAATCTTATCATTCGCTTTATTGGGCATTTTCCCATTCATTGCTAAAGGAATCTTAAACGTGTTTAAAAAACGTCGCGTATACAAAAACTACACTAAGCCTAAAAAATTCGACCGTAACATGATTGTTATTGGTGCAGGCGCAGGTGGTTTGGTAACAAGTTATATTGCTGCTGCTGTTAAAGCAAAAGTAACCCTTATTGAAGCGGGCGAAATGGGCGGTGACTGTTTAAACTACGGTTGTGTTCCAAGTAAAGCAGTCATAAAAAGCGCTAAAATTGCAGAGCAAATTCGCCACGGTGAAAACTACGGCCTAGAAAACGCAACACCGCAGTTTTCGTTCAAAAAAGTAATGGCACGTGTACACAAAGTAATTGCAGATGTAGCACCACACGACAGTGTTGAGCGCTACACCGACTTAGGCGTAGATGTTGTAAAAGGTTACGGTAAATTAATCGACCCGTGGACTGTAGAAATTAAACTTAACGACGGTGGCACGCAAACACTCACCGCTCGTACTATTGTGATTGCAACTGGCGCACGCCCATTTGTACCGCCACTACCTGGCATTGAAGAAACAGGCTATGTAACAAGCGATACATTGTGGAATAAATTTGCAGAGCTGGATGAGGCACCTAAAAAACTTGTAGTACTAGGTGGCGGTCCAATTGGTAGCGAATTAGCACAAAGCTTTGCACGTTTAGGTTCAAGTGTTACACAAATTGAAATGAGCGAACGCATCATGATCAAAGAAGACCTTGAAGTGTCTACTTTTGCTCACGAAGCGTTAACCGAAAGTGGCGTTAATATTTTAACATCGCACCAAGCACTTCGCTGTGAAACGCGCGATGGTAAAAAATATATTGTTGTTAAGCATGACGACAAAGAAATAGATATTGAATATGACGAGCTATTATGTGCCGTTGGAAGAAGTGCGCGCCTTAAAGGTTATGGCCTTGAAGAGCTAGGCATAGAAACAAACCGTACTGTTGTAACTAACGAATACCTAGAAACACTATACCCAAATATTTTTGCAGCAGGCGATATTGTAGGTCCATACCAGTTTACACATGTGGCAGCCCACCAGGGTTGGTACGCAGCGGTAAATGGCTTATTTGGTAACCTTAAAAAGTTTAAAGTAGATTACCGTGTTATTCCGTGGACTACGTTTATTGACCCAGAAGTTGCACGTGTTGGCTTAAACGAGCAAGACGCAAAAGACAAAGGCATAGATTACGAAATTACTCGCTTTGAATTTGAAGAGCTAGACCGTGCAATTACCGACAGCGCTACAAAAGGCTTTATTAAAGTGATTACACCCAAAGGCAAAGACAAAATATTGGGCGTTACCGTAGTATCTGAACACGCTGGCGATTTAATTGCTGAGTTTGTACTGGCAATGAAACACGGCTTAGGTCTTAACAAAATACTCGGTACTATACACAGCTACCCTACTTGGGCTGAAGGTAACAAATACGCAGCAGGTGAGTGGAAACGCGCTCATGCACCTGAAAAAGTGCTTAACTTGCTTGAAAAATACCACACTTGGCGTCGAGGTTAATTATGTTTAAAACACCTCTAAAAGCATTGCTACTTGGTTCGGCTTTAGTTGTAACATCGTTTGCAACATCATTTTCGACCCAAGCCCAAAACATGCACGATAGCTGGAATGCATTGCTAAATAAGCATGTTGTCGCTATTAATCATAATCACAGTACTGAGGTTGATTACGCTGCTATAAAACGTGAGCATGCACAGCTAAAAACGTATTTAGATTCGTTAACGGCTGTAACGCAAAGCGAATTTGACGCGTGGGAAAAGCCTAAGCAACTCGCTTTTTTAATCAATGCTTATAATGCGTGGACTGTTGAACTTATATTAACTAAGTACCCTGATATTAAGTCAATTAAAGACTTAGGGAGCTTTTTTAGCTCACCATGGAGTAAAGAGTTTGTGCCATTACTTGGCAAAACTCGCAGCCTTGATGATATAGAGCATGGTTTAATACGTGGCAGCGGTAAATACAACGACCCACGTATTCACTTTGCAGTAAATTGCGCGAGTATTGGTTGCCCAGCGCTTCGAGAAGAAGCCTATACAGCCACTGATTTAGAGAGCCAATTGCAAGAGCAAACAGTGCGCTTTTTATCAGATATGACACGCAATATGGCTCAAGAAAATACGCTAAGCGTGTCTTCAATATTTAAATGGTACGGCGATGACTTTGAAAAAGGTTTTAGAGGTGCAAACACGCTACAGCAGTTTTTCCTGCAATATAGCGACGCACTTAAACTGATACCCGCTCAGCAAAAAGCACTTAAAAATGATGACATGAAAGTTAAATTTTTAGACTATAACTGGGATTTAAATGTTCGCCATTAAGTTTTGGCAAACACTGGCGCGATACAGCTTTTGCTGTGTCGCGTTTTGCGTTTGTGCAATCGCAAATTTAGCTGTTTTTTCGAGCACTGCGTTTGCTAATACCGTTATTAACTCAAATAGTAAAAGTAATTTAGTAATAAACACACAACAGGGATCTCGCTGGCAACAAGTTCAAACACTTGGTAGCAATCAAGATGTATACTTTTATGCATGGGGTGGCGACGCGCAAATAAATGCTTATATTCAATGGGCAGCGCAGCAAGTTAAAACTAAGTACAACATTAACCTGGTACATGTAAAATTAAGTGACACCAGCGAAGCAGTAAGCCGTGTACTTGCCGAAAAATCAGCAAACAATAACAACCAAGGCAGCGTAGATTTAATGTGGATCAACGGAGCTAACTTTGCCACCATGAGTGAGCACTCTCTGCTTTTAAAGCAATGGGCAAATAAACTCCCCTACTTTGCATTAACCGATCCGGCTAATAACCCTGCTGTAACCTTTGATTTTGGTTTACCTACCAATGGGATGGAAGCGCCATGGGGGCAAGCGTCACTTACATTTTATTACGACAGCATTGCAATAAATGGTAAGGCAAACAATAAATTGCCGACGACATTAAACGAATTACTAAACTGGAGCGCACAAAACCCTGGTCGCTTTAGTTACCCAAAGCCGCCTGACTTTTTAGGTATGAGCTTTTTAAAATACGCCTTAGTTGTGCTGCATCAGCACAGCAGCGAAAACATTAAAGCGCAGCTAAACCAACCAGCTACAACTAAAAATACGGCGCAAGTGTTAAACTTACTGTGGGACTTTTTAGATAAACTACACCCAACTCTTTGGCGTGCTGGCACTCATTTTATGCAAAGTGGTGCTCAAATGCGCCGCCTTGTGGACGATACAGAGCTGAGTTTAGCCTTTACTTTTTCAGCACCTGAAGTACCGGCAGCTGTAAAACGCTATGACTTACCAAACAGCATTCGCAGTTACGCAATGAGTGATGGCAGTTTAAGTAATACCCATTTTGTGGCAATCCCTTACAATGCAAGCCACCAGCAAAGTGCGCAATTAGTGGCTAATTTTTTACTCAGCCCTGAGGCGCAAGCTCAAAAACAAAAAGCGCATATATGGGGCGATAAAAGCGTACTTATTCAATCAACGTTAACGCCTGATCAGCAAGCCTTATTTAAAACAGCTAAACCACATCCAAGTGCACTGCCTTTAAACAGTATTAAACGCACATTGAGCGAACCTCATCCAAGCTGGGTAAACGCCATTATGCAAGGTTGGCAAACTCGTTATGGAGTAAGCCAATGAGTGTTATTTCAAAAAGTGTACCGATTAATACCAAAGCAACAACGCAGTGCAGCGCCGATATGTTTACGCGCATTGTAAAATTTAGCCCGCGATTTTTACTCGCTTTACTTATACTACCCGTACTTGGTGGCTTAATTAGCGTATTGCTGCCTGCCTTTGGTTATGCGCCCGTACTTGAGCAAACAACGTTTAGCTTGCAAGGTTTTAATGCCCTTTGGCAAACACCTGGCCTTACCCAAATGGTTACCTTAAGCGTTGCAACGGGTTTAATAAGTACTTTACTTGCATTTATCATTACTTTAATGATTTTAGCTGCGTTTTTTAATAGCCCGTGGCTTAACCGAATTCAGCGTTTATTGAGCCCTATATTAGTTATACCTCATGCCGCAGCGGCTATTGCGGTGGGGTTTTTAATTGCCCCTTCAGGTATGATTTCACGCTTAGCGTCGCCTTGGTTAAGCGGCTGGGAACTTGCGCCAAACGGCATGTTTCCGCATGATTCATTCGGTATTAGTATTATTTTAGGCTTAACACTAAAAGAGCTTCCCTTTTTATTACTAATGGCACTGGGCGTACTTGCTCAACCTGAGCTTGGCAAAAAATTACGCCAACAACATAAGGTTGCGCTTAACTTGGGTTATTGCCCAATGACCGCCTTTTTTAAAGTAATACTGCCAAGCCTTTATCCGCTGCTGCGTTTGCCCCTTTTAGCAGTGCTTGCCTATGCAAGTGCCAGTGTAGAAATGCCACTCATTTTAGGGCCAAATACACCACCCACGTTAGCCGTTGCAATAATGCATTGGTTTAACGATGTTGATTTAAACCTGCGCATTAAAGCCTCAGCGGGCGCTTTATTACAACTGGCTGTTACAGGTGGGTTATTAGCCCTTTGGCTTGGCGCAGAAAAGGCCGTAAAAGTGCTATTTAGCGACTCCCTCACTAATGGAGTGCGCGAATACGGTGGATTTTATTGGCAAAAAATAACGGTCGTACTCACCACATTAGTAATTGGCTTTATACTGTTGTCGCTTATTGGTTTAGTTATGTGGTCGGTTGCAGGCTTTTGGCGCTTTCCAGATGCAATGCCTGAGCAATTTACACTACTGCATTTTAAAAGTGCGCTAATGCAAATGAGCAGCCCGCTTTTTAATACCCTAGCAATCGGTTTAGTAACCACATTATTTGCCATTATTCTTACTTTATTGTGTTTAGAATCAGAGCAATTGAGCGACAAACCGATTTCTCGTTTTACCAGTTTAATTATTTACTTACCGTTATTAGTACCCAGTATTGCCTTTTTGTTTGGGCTAGTATGGATACAACAATTGGTAAATAACCAAGCCGCATTTTTTAATGTGGTACTTACGCATTTACTGTTTGTGTTGCCTTATGTGTTTTTGTCACTTGCGAGCAGTTATAGGCGCTTAGATCCTCGTTTTGCTCATGTTGCAGCAAGCCTAGGCGCAGCGCCATGCAAGGTGTTTTTTAAAGTAAAACTACCTCAGTTGTTTGCCCCTATTTTAATTGCAGCCGCACTGGGCTTAGCAATTAGTTTTGGACAATACCTCCCCACGCTTTTAGCTGGCGGCGGGCGCATAGCCACAATAACAACCGAAGCCGTTACGCTTGCCAATGGCGCAAGCAGACGCACCAGTGCCGTGTACGCTATTATGCAAATGGCGTTGCCGCTTATTGGATTTATACTGGCATGGGGTTTACCTAAATATTTTTTCAAAAGTGCACGTTCTTAAAAGTACGCGAGTTTAAACGTGCACATATTTAAAGCTCCCATGTTTAACACTATCAGGGTTAAGGTTTTTTAATGCAGTCATCGTTACAGATTAAAAATTGTCAGCTTTATCGCCAAAATGAGCTGCTACTTAGCTTAAACGAGCAAGTTAATGGCGGTGAAATTCTGACTATTATGGGCCCATCGGGCAGTGGTAAATCAAGCTTATTAAATTGGCTTACGGGTACTTTACCAAGTAGCTTTAAGGCCAATGGAGAGGTGTGGCTTAATGGTCAAAATATCGATAACACCCCTCCGCACTTGCGCCATATTGGAGTGCTTTATCAAGACGCTTTATTGTTTTCGCATTTAACTGTTGCTGGTAACATTGCATTTGCAATGCCTAAAGGTAATAAAAAACAACGCCTTGAAAAAATAGCACACGCACTTGAGCAAGTCGGTCTTAAAGATATGGGCAATCGCCACCCCGATAACTTGTCGGGCGGGCAGCAAGCCCGTGTTGCATTATTACGTATGCTGCTGAGCGAACCTAAAGCCATTTTACTCGACGAACCCTTTAGCAAACTCGACACCCAACTGCGTGTTGATACACGCGAACTCGTGTTTAGCCAAATACGCGATCATAAGCTACCTGCAATTATGGTAACTCATGACCATAGCGACGCCGACGCTGCAAATGGCAAACTCATTACTTTAAGTAGCGCACTTTAAATACATAGCTTTAAACGCATAAGGCAATAAACATGCTAGACAAATTTATCACCCCTGTAATTAAGCCACTTTTAACACCTGTGGTTATGCTTATGCATAAACGCGGCATAACCGCCGATCAGCTCACCGTGGTAGGCTTTTTAGTTGGCTTATTAGCCGTGCCATTACTGGCGTTTGAAATGTGGTACGGCGCATTAGTGGCCATTGCTTTAAATCGAATTTTAGATGGACTTGATGGCGCATTAGCACGCTATGCAAACCAAAGTTCAAGCGCGGGTGGCTTTTTAGATATCACACTCGACTTTTTATTTTACGCGGCTATTCCGCTTGGCTTTATTTTGGCAAACCCTGAGCAAAACGCGATAGCGGGATCGTTATTACTTGCCACTTTTATTGGTACGGGCTCAAGCTTTTTAGCTTTTGCGATTGCCGCAGAAAAATTTAAACTCGAAAAACCGCAATTTAAATACAAAAGTTTTTACTACTTAAACGGCTTAACCGAAGGCACTGAAACAATAGCGCTATTTATTGCATTTTGTATTTGGCCGCAGCACTTTGCGGTTATGGCGAGTATTTTTGCTATTGCGTGTGGCATAACTATTTTTACCCGTATACATGGCGGTTATCACACGCTTAAGCAACAAGAAGCCGATGCTAACAAAGCAGCTGAAAACGTGCCTAGCAGTGCAAATTCTGAGGTAATAGATGACTAATGAAGTATGGTGGCGTTTAGGTTTCTTTTTTAGCATTTTAATTATAATGATGCTGCTTGAATGGCAAAAGCCTGCTCGCCAAGCACCTATTAAAAGCAGTACACGTTGGTTTGCTAATTTTGGATTAGTGTTTGCTTCATCAGTTATTGCGCGCTTAGTGGTCCCTATTGGGTTAACTGCTGTTGCACTTTACAATCAAGAGCACGGTATTGGCTTATTTAATCAAATAGCCCTACCAAGCAGTTTAATTATTATATTGAGCATACTTTTACTCGATATATTAATTTATTGGCAGCATAGATTATTTCATCAAGTGCCTATTTTATGGCGCTTGCACCGCGTTCACCACGCCGATGCGCATGTTGATACAAGTACGGGCTTGCGCTTTCACCCTATCGAAATTGTACTGAGCATACTTATAAAACTCATTGCAGTAACAGCTCTTGGCATACCTGCCATTGCGGTACTTATTTTTGAAATAGCACTTAATGGTCTAGCATTATTTAATCATGCAAATATACGCCTACCTAATGCCATTGAAAAACCACTGCGTTTAATATTAATGACGCAAATATTGCATCGAATTCACCATAGCCAAGTGGTTAGTGAAACCAACTCAAACTATGGTTTTAGTGTAATTTGGTGGGATAAATTATTTGGTAGCTACAAAGATAAAGCAAAAAAAGCCGACGCAGATATAAATATTGGCTTAAAAGAATACCCAAGCCAAAAGCAAAATGCCTCGCTTTGGGGTTTATTGATCATGCCATTTAAAAATAAGTAAACCGCGTACATTCTCGGATTAGTCCTATATTTAATAGGCTCTTATTAAAGAGCCTATTATGAATTAAGTAACACTAAAACGCCTCTTACCGTAAACTAATTGTAAATAAAATAAACAAATATGTTGACCATTTGCACACTCCACAATATCATTTGTAAGCGCTTACAAAACACAATCTAAAATGTAAGCGCTTACAGCATGAAAAACAAAGCTCAAAAAACAATTAATCTGACAATAATCTGTTGAAACCGGGGTTCAGTTATGAACATTGAAACAACGCACATTACACGTTTACTTGCCGCTATCTCTTTAGTTACGTTAGCTGGCTGTGGTGGTGACTCTGCCACTAAATCAAATTTTGAAAATGTAGATGCCTCTGAGCCAGTATCAGATTGGCAAATGGTTTGGAGCGACGAGTTTGAAGGCTCAGCCATTGATACAAACAAATGGAACTATGAATTAAACTGCGATGGCGGTGGTAACAACGAGAAACAGTGTTACACCGACAGTGAGCAAAATGCATTTATTGCAGACGGTGTGTTAAACATTGTTGCCCTACCCGCTGAAGAGGGTGCAGAAAAACCTTACACTTCAGCGCGCTTAAATACGCGTTACAACGCCGACTTTACATATGGTCGCTTTGAAGTGCGCGCCAAACTTCCATCAGGACAAGGTAGCTGGCCAGCATTTTGGATGCTGCCAACTGATGAAGTTTACGGCACTTGGCCTCGTTCTGGCGAAATAGATGTTTTAGAATCAGTAAACCTTAAAACACCAGATGAAGACGGCGGCATAGAGTCTAGTATCCATGGCACCCTTCATTACGGACGCGCGTGGCCAGATAACAGCTACACAGGGCAAGAATACAAATTCCCTGAAGATACTAATCCAGCAGATGATTTCCACACGTATGCTGTTGAATGGCAAGAAGGCGAAATTCGCTGGTACGTAGACGGTTACCTTTATGCAACTCAGCGTCAATCAGAAGTTCGTACTAATGCAAGTGGTGAGGCTGTAGGCCTAAAACATCGTGGTTGGTTTGCAGAATACTTTGAACAAGGTTCTGGCGAACTTACAACGCATTGGGATAGCGCACCATTTGATAAAGACTTTCACTTATTGCTAAACCTAGCAGTAGGCGGTGACTGGCCTGAAAACGTAAATGATTTAGGTGTAGACGCTAGCGCATTTGAAAACGGCCAAACCTTTGCTATTGATTACGTACGTGTTTATCAATGTGCATCAAACCCTGAAACAGGTAAAGGCTGTGAAACTATTCGCCCAGGCTACAATAGCTTAGACGATGCTTTGCTTGAAGGCGATGCACCAATTCCTAGCCCACCTTCGACAGGCATTGCAACACCACTAACTATTTTTGGTGAGTCATTTAATCCAAATTGGCCTGCATGGGATTGTTGTGGTGGTTCTACTCCCGCTATTGTTGCAGATGAAACCCAAGGTGATGTAGTTGAATTTGTAGTAGGTGCAGAACCCACTGTAATGGGCTTTATTAGCCGTGAAATTTTTATTACTGACGAAGCAGGAAAAGCCAGCCCGTTTGATGCATCTCCAATGCTGGATGAAGGTTACGTTCGCTTTAAAATGAAAGTAACAAATGCACCAAGCACAGCTGATGCAGCTTGGCTTGTAAAACTTGAAAGTAATGAAGGTTCTAGCGCAGTAGAAATGCCGATTACAGACAGTGTTGAAGGCGTAAGCCCTGTTGTTGGCCAATGGCAAACTTATACATTTTTACTAAAAGATTTAGATGCTGCAGATTTAGATATCAGTGCAATTGATGTGATCATGGTGTTTCCAACATGGGGCGCAGGTGAAGGCGCTGTTTATTTAATTGACGATGTTGAGATTACTCAAGATAACTTAGGCGTATCACCTGAACTTACTATTTTTACTGATGAGCAAAATCTAGCATGGCCAATGTGGGATTGTTGTGGTGGCTCAACCCCTGTTGAAGCTATGGATGATGAAGAACATGGTCTAACCGCAGAGTTTAGCATTGGTGCAGAGCCTACTGTGATGGGCTTTAATAGCCGCACATCGTCAGGAGGCGCAGGCGAATCGTTTGACGCTAGTAGCATTTTAGATGAAGGCGTTATTCAATTTGATTTAAAAGTAACCTCTACTCCTAGCGATCCAGCTACACCGTGGTTGTTTAAAGTTGAGTCAAATGGCGGCGACTCTGCAGTAGAGCTTGAATTAACGGCAAGTGTTGAAGGCGTAGCGCCAGTTACAGGCGAGTGGCAAACATATACATTTAAATTGTCTGATCTTGCAGCTGCTGGCTTAGATGTAAGTACTATAGATGTATTAATGATTTTCCCAGCGTGGGGTGCAGGTGAAGGCTCTGTTTACCGTGTAGATAACGTTAAGATTTATAATCCAAATGCAGCGCCAGCTGCAACGGGTGAGCTTACTGTATTTAAAGATGCAGCTGCCGATCAGTGGAGTGTTTGGGATTGTTGTGGTGGCTCTACACCAACAACAGAAACCGATGATGACGCGCATGGAGCAGTAGCGCAATTTAGCATTGGTTCTACTGCTACAGTAATGGGCTTTATTGCTGATGAAGACGTATCGTTCGATGCCTCTGCAATACTTGAAAATGGTGTAGTTCAATTTGATATGAAAGTTGTATCAGCGCCTTCAGATATTGACGCTCAGTGGCTATTTAAAATTGAATCAATTGGTACATCGAGTGCCGTAGAGCTAGCTTTATCAAGCAGTGTTGAAGGCCAGGCACCTGTAACGGGCGAATGGCAAACATACACCTTCCCTCTTCAGCAATTGTTTGATGCAGGCTTAGACATTAGCGCATTAAACGTAATTATGGTTTTTCCTAGCTGGGACATGGGCGATGGCGCGCTTTACCGTATAGACAACGTGATTATTGCAAATCCATAAAACACACACCAATAGGCGCTTAGCGCCTATTGCTACACAACAACATTTTATAAAGCAGAGCTATTATGAACACATTCAATTTTAAAAAGAGCCAACTTGCGGCTTCTGTGTCTCTCATCATTGCTGCGAGCACATTAAACACAGCTATTGCGGCAGAAGCACAAACAAGCGTTTCATCTGATGTAGAAGTTATTGAAGTAAAAGGTATTCGTGGTTCACTTATTCGTTCTATGGATATGAAACGCGACTCTTCTGGTATTGTAGATGCCATTTCATCTGAAGAAATGGGTAAATTCCCAGATACCAACTTAGCAGAATCATTACAACGTATTACCGGTGTATCTGTTAGTCGCGCAAACGGTGAAGGTAGCCAAATTACAGTACGTGGTTTTGGCCCTGAGTTTAATTTAATAACCTTAAATGGCCGCCAAATGCCGGGCACAGGTTATACACGTTCGTATAATCTTGAAAACGTTGCCTCTGAGGGCGTAAGTGCCCTTGAAGTATTTAAAACAGCACGTGCAGACGTGCCTAGCGGCGGTTTAGGTGCAACAGTTAATATTTCTACTGCGCGCCCTTTTCAAAAGCCGGGTCAAAACTTTTCAGCTACCGTTAAAGCAAACCACGACTCGTCAAACGAAGCTGGCGATGACGTAACACCAGAGTTTTCTACTGTTTACAGCAATACTTTTGTAGATGACACTTTTGGTTTTGGTTTTTCATTTTCGCACCAAGAGCGTGACTTTCAAAAACAAAGTGCCAATATTCAAGGCTGGCAGGCAAACGTAGACTTACCTGAATTAGATAGCAGCAACGTCGTTGATAACCGCACAGACCCTGCAGGTAACTACTACTTCCCTAAAGACATGAATTACTCTATTGAAGATGTAGAACGTGAACGTACAAACGGACAAGTTACTTTTCAATACGCACCGGTAGATGGCTTTGTAGCAACACTTGATTACACTGCAAGTAAAGCTGTAACTGGCTCTCAAAGCATTGGTTGGGGTATTTGGAACGACTTTGGTAGCAATATTAATGGCTACGAGCTAGATGAAAATGGTACAGCTGTTTATGCTGATATTAGCGGTAACGATGCGTCATTCACAGCTAATAAAGGCACTTCAGAAGTAAAAGCACGCTCACTTGGTTTAAACCTAGATTGGGAAATTAGCGACACGTGGCACGTAGAGCTTGATTACCACGACTCTAAAAACGAAACTGATAACGGCGCCGACAATGGGCTGGGAAGTGCCGGCCAAGTAATTTTAGGTTCTGATCAGCTAGCTAATAAAATTTATGATTACCGCACGGGCGAAGTACCCAGTGCACAAGTTAATTGGTTAAATGGCACAAGTGAATTAACGCCTGGCGAAATTGATTCAAACTTTAGTCAGTTTACCCACTCGCCAGGTGAGTCAAACATTGAGCAATTACAGCTACATACAACATGGTATAACGAAAGTTATGACATTGGTTTAGTTAAAGTAAAATTTGGCGCATCACGTACAGAACAAAACACCGGTGGTTACACCGCATGGAGTGGTTTAGTAGGTGGTCCAGGCTTTAACCCATCGTATACAGAAATATTCCCAGATAGCATGTTTACTCGCCACGATACATCGGGCCTTTTAGATCAATTTGAAGGAGGCGGCAGCAACTTACAACCTGGTTACTACTATACCTACGATTTTGACGAAGCTGTTGCACGCCAAATTGCTTACTTAACAGCAGATGTAACAGGTGGCGATGCATATGCTGCTAATGCATACGCAGACGGAATAGATAGCGAGAGCTACGTAGAAGAAATCACTAATAGCTTTTACGTTCAATCAAGCTGGGAATTTGACGTAAGTAACTACTACGTAAAAGTAAATGCAGGCCTACGCTATGAGCAAACAGACGTAACCAGTACTGTGCGCCAACGCGTTGAAGATCAAGTTAATTGGATCAGCGCTTCAGAGTGGATCATGCAATACGCTGCTGGCGGCGATGATAACTTCTTAGAGCAACAAGGTGATTACGATGTTTTACTGCCTTCAATCGACGTAAGTGTTGATTTAACTGAAGACGTAGTAGCCCGCGTATCTTGGGGTAAAACAATGTCGCGTGCACCACTAGGTAATTTAGCCGGTGGCCGCAGCTTAACAGGCAGCCCAAAACCAGGTTCTCGTACAGGTAGCCAAGGTAATACAAACTTATTGCCGTTTGAATCAACAAACCTTGATTTATCACTTGAGTATTACTACGCAGAAGGCAGCTACGCATCTGTTGGTTACTTTAAAAAAGACGTTGATAACTTTATTCAAACCACTATTACGCAAACTACTATTGATGGCTTGCACGATATTTTAAACGGCCCTCGTTACTTACAAGCCGTAAGCGATATTGAATCACGTGGTGAGCAAGCAACAACCGACGCTATTTTTGCACAAATGATTGCCAGCGGTTACGGCAATGCAAATGGCGTTATTGAACCAAACAGCGACGATCCGCTAATTACATGGAATATTAGCCAACCACAAAACACCGACAGTAAATCGGTAGATGGTTTTGAAGTAGCTGTTCAGCACTTAATTGGTGAAACCGGTTTTGGTGTTGGTGTTAACGCAACGTTTGTAGATGGCGACGTTGAATTTGATAGCGAAAGCCTTGATCAACAAGCACCGCTTACAGGCTTAAGTGACTCAGCTAACTTCCAAGGCTTTTACGAAAAAGACGGCCTATCAGTTAAAATTACTTACGCATGGCGCGACTCGTATCTAATTGGTGTTGGCCAAGCACAAGGCTCAGCCGATGCGCCACCGCAATATGCTAAAGCCTACGGCCAATGGGATATGAGCGTTAACTACGATGTAAACGAAAACGTAACGGTATTTTTTGATGGCATAAACTTAAACAATGCAACCGAAGAAGGTTACGGACGTTACGAAGAGCAGTTCTTATTTGCTAATCAATACGGTCCTCGTTACTCAATTGGTGCTCGTTACACGTTCTAAACTATTTCCTAGTTAGAAGATTAAGCCGCTTGTTACAACAAGCGGCTTTTTTTATAGCGTTTTTATTTGCTCAAGCAACACATTGGCTGTCCAATCAAGGCCGTTATACGCCACATCGGGTTTGTAAAAATCCCCTGCCCCTCGCGCTCTGTTTACGTATACTTTGTTAGATACAATCACTTTCCCCAACCCTGAAGGTAAATCGGCTAAGCGTACCTCCATATACATAGAATCAGCGCTACTTGGTGCACCAAATAACGTTGTATTTTCAAAAAGCTTAAACTTATCAAGCGCATCTAAACAAGCACTCGCACATTGCGGCGGCACTGCTCAGGGTAGTAGGTAGAATGGGTTCTTGTGCAGCATTTATAATTAGTGATAGTAGTAAAGCGCAGAGCAATACAAGATCGGTTATAATATGGAACGACGTAAAATTAGCCATTTATATTTTTCCTTTTAATCTTCTTGCCGGTGCAATGTTATTGCAACTCTGTACCTTAATGGCCATTTTCTATTATTACTTTATCGATCCATTCATTAAAGGATGACACTCTGACAAAAACTGCGACTGAATCATATTTTCCGGGAATGAATTGATTTAACGCAGAGTCTATTTCCACCCAACTGGCTAAACCTACTAAGATTGGCTTGTCTTCGGTAAATATGACTGCAGGACCTCCACTATCCCCAGAGCCAATAGTCCCCTCCAAAGGTAGAGCTGTTTCGTCTGCGTCAAATTTAAATCTAATCCAGCGTTCATCAACTTTACTGATAACATTGTTGTAATAATTAAGCTGCCTAAATTCTTGAGTCGGTGCCAAGTCTGTAAATTTTTGTCGAAACCAGTTGTAAACTTTTTCTAAAAAACCGGCGTTTTTTGTCTCTCTTAATTCTCCAGTTAAACCATTACCTACCGCTCCCTTACCGTATACAGTAACTTCGAGGCCTAATTCTGTTTTTCCAGAAAAACGTCTAATTGGATTAATATGATCTACTGAATCGGTAAGTTTAATTAATGCTATATCGCTATGGCTATTTAAAAAATCCATCAATGGTTGAGGATCACTATCCCCCCAGTCAGTTTGGTCTTGGACATATTCTGGGTGAAAAATTATTTTATCGATTTTATTTTCGATACCACCTACTTCTATAGGTTTTCCAAGATAATCATAATAAAATGTGTAAATTACATGTGCGGGAGCTAACAACCAATTTTTATCTATTAAAACAGCTGTCCCTTCAAAGGGCATATCTACATAGTATTCTGGAGCATTTTTTAGTTCGTACAGCTCAGGCTTAATATCATGGCGCTTAACAACTGCCTGCGAATTAAATGCAATCATCAACACAAAAATAATAAATTTTTTCATTTAAACATCCTTATCATAAGTGACAGAAAAAACGTCAACCCCTTGAGCTTAACATTCGTACCTGACAATTTTATCTACGACATTTGTCGTTTTACTAAACCGACAAATATCCAAATATTACGATACATTTATCTTAGCCATCAAATAAATTTGTGTAAACAAATAGTTAAGTGCGAATTGATATGTTAATTGTAAAAACACACCAAAATGGAGAAGATAAATAATATTCCAGATAAGCAAAATTTCCTCTTGAACAAAGCGAATAAACTATAAAAACTTGCTCATATAATCATCTTTACACACTTTTCAAAAAGCGCCTGTGCTCTAAGGAGGTGTTAAACGGGTTGTAAAAAGTACGATAAAAACACCTAAGGTAAATACTCTTAATTTTTACTTTGCTAACGCCCTGAATATGTTAGTTTATTAACATGAGTATTGAGTAAAGAATTGGTATGAGTAAGCAAACCCGCTGGACCCTTAAAAGTATTGCTAAAGAGTTAGGTGTGTCTAACGCGACAGTATCTAATGCGTTTAATCGCCCTGATCAGCTATCGGCTAAACGCCGAGACGATATTCTCGCAGCGTGTAAAACTTTGGGCTATTACGGGCCTAATAAGGCCGCGCAATCGTTGCGTAATGGCACATTTAATATTGTCGCTTTAGTGCTGCCCGATAGTGTGGAATACATGGTGTCGGACCCTGTGGCTAGTAGCTTTATGCGCGGTGTTACCTCGGTGCTTGAAAAAAATGGCATTAATGTTTTATTGTTTTCAGGTAATAGCGATAACCTTAACAACGTGGTCGACTTTGTAGATGGCTTTATTTGTTATGGCCGCCCTCGTAATAACGCGTTAGTTGAGCAGTTAAAAACAGTGTCTAAACATGTAGTGACAATTGATTTTGATATTGCTCGCAATGCCTCTGTAAATATTAATAACGAGCAAGCAAGTTACGAAATTGCTAAACACGTACTACATAATCAAAACGATAAAGTGGCTATATTAGGGCTTAGGCTACTTGATGAAAACGTATTGTGCCGCGTGTATGAGCATCACGAATTTGAAACCGGGCAATCTATTTCGCATCAACGTTTACGTGGTTATCAACGCGCTTTAAGCGAGGCAAATATTACGGTGGCTGACGATCGTATTTGGAACATTCCTGAAAGTAGCGAGCGTTTTGCTAATATTGCTGCTAAAGAGGTTTTAAGTGCCTCCCCTCGCCCTAACATTATTATTTGTATGAGTGATTTAATTGCCCTTGCCACAATGCGAGAAGCAATAAAACAAGGCATAAAAATAGGTGAAGAACTGCGTATTGTGGGCTTTGATGGTATTGATGAAGCAGCCCGGTTTGTACCTCGCCTCACCACTATTCATCAAAACAGCCAAGAAAAAGGCGTTATAGCCGCTGAATTATTTATTTCTAAAGAAGAAAAAACTCAGGAAGTCAGTTACGAATTAGAGATTGGTGCGAGTAGTTAGCTTACAAACCTTGTAATAGTTTTATGTGTTAAAAAGCCAAGCTTAAGTAGCTTGGCTTTTGCTTTACATGACGTTTGTAAATTACTCTTTTAACATTAAGCTAAAAATGAATTTAAGTTAATCGTTGTTTCTTCATCACCGTTTACTTGCGTAATAAGTGCATGGCGTAATTTAAAATCAACAGTAAGTGAAATAGTTTGCTCATCTAGTTGCCACGATAAACAACACATACTGCCTTCACCTTGGGCGCTAAATTCACCTGCAAATGCAGGGTGTGAATTGCGAATTTTAATTAATTCAATTAAACCTTTTACTACAGGCTTATTTAAGGCCTTGTCGATTATATTTGCATCTAAATATGGGCGGTTAATATCACGGCCTACATTTGTATTTGTCAGTAATTCCATGTCGTTTTCGCAAGCAAATAAGCCGCCGTAATATACTTGTGGTACACCTGGTGCAAAAAATTGAATTGCACGCGACAGTAAGTAATCAAAGTCTTTAGCGCCTAATGCGTTGTAGTACGTACAGTTAACTTGATATAAGTCGACATTACTCGCCGCAGCGCCAGTAGCTTGGCGGCTTTGGTTGTTGCTATTGGCGTGCATTGTTTCTACTAGGTTATCAATCTGCTGTGCATTTAATAGCCCTGGTTTGTCGCCCATTGGACCTGCGTCAATAATGCCAATACCGTCGTGTGTATCAAGTACGGTTAAGCAATTACGTGGCGAAATTTGTAACCATTTGAGCAGTGCATCTACATCGTTGTTAAATAAGCTGTGTAAAATAAGCGGTGGTAACGCAAAGTCGTAAACCATATTTACGCGTTTTGCCACTTCTACCTGAGTTTGATAATGGCTATGAATTTCTGCAATGGTTTCCATGCCTAAATCGTTTGCTTGCTTAGATAAGTTATCTAGGTAGCCAAACGTTTCATCAAGCATAAAGCAGTTAGTGCCAGCTTGCTTAATGGCGTAACCCGCCGCATCTAAACGAATAATATTTACATTGTTAGCCGAAAATTTAGTAAGTACGTTATTTAAATACGCAACACCGGCTTCTACTTTTACGTTTATATCAATTTGGTTATCGGTAAAAGTCGTCCAAAAGTCATACGTTTTACCATCACCACATTTCATTGGGGTAAAACAGCTACCTGGGCGTGGGCGGTAAATTGCTTTTTGCTCAGCTTCGCTCATACCATTTGGAAATACATCATCTTTGGTTAAAAACAAATCCCAAAATTCTGATTGCTTACCCTTTGCTAGTACATCTTGAAACTGAAAAGACTGTGCCGATACATGGTTAACAATTAGGTCTGCCATTAAGTCGAGATCTTTACCTAATACTTGTATGTCTTCCCAAGTGCCTATTCTAGAATCAACTTCACTATGATCAATAGGGTCAAAGCCAGCATCGCTGCCATCAATAGGATTGTAAAATGGCAATAAGTGCACACCACCAAATACGCCTTTTAAAGGGCCGTTTAAAAGTGTGGTTAGCGCGCCTATATTTTGGCCAGTGATTCGATCAGCATATGTGATCAATTGAACTTTATTCTTCATCATTGTGTGATTACCATGTTGAAACTTAATCGATTAAGATATATCTTTAACTAGCGAGTAAGAATTTACAAGTAATTTTTAATAATTTTACATACAAATTTCGTGTCTCACGTAATACTACAGTAAGCAACTGACTGACTTACGAAGTATTAATAGAGAATTTAACGAGGAATAAACACATGACAAAATCACACACACACGTAAGCAGCGACCCACTGCAACAAATACGCTGGCTTACATACATGATGTTTTTTATGTTTGCCATGACCTCTGACGCAGTCGGCATGATAATCCCCGAACTTATAAAAGATTTCGGTTTGAGTATGACTCAAGCTAGTGCATTTCATTACGCTCCCATGGCATTAATAGCCTTTAGTGGATTATTTTTAGGCTTTTTAGCTGACAGCCTTGGTCGTAAAAAAACCATTATGCTAGGTCTATTAATATTTTCTGCGAGTTGTTTTTTATTTGCATTTAGCACCAGTTTTACCTTCTTTTTAGTATTGCTTTGCTGCATAGGCCTGGCCATTGGTTTATTTAAAACCGGCGCGCTGGCATTGCTTGGCGATATTTCTCATAGTAACGACGACCATACTAAAACTATGAACAAGGTTGAGGGCTTTTTTGGCATTGGCGCTATTGTAGGTCCTGCCCTAGTTGGTATTTTATTAGTGCAAAACGTTAGTTGGACATACCTGTATATTACTGCGGGCGTAATGTGTTTAATCCTTGCTTTATTAGCATGGCGCGCAGACTACCCTGACGTAGTTAAAACAACAGAAAAGCCAGCCTCTTTGGCCACCACCATGAAAATGGTAAAAAACCCTTATGCACTTGGCTTTTCTTTAGCTATTGCACTTTATGTAGCGACTGAAGTGGCTATTTATGTATGGATGCCAACGCTATTAAAGGACTACACAGGCTCTTGGCCACTCCTTGCCACTTATGCACTTACTATATTTTTTATACTACGTGCTGCAGGTCGTTTTATTGCCGTATGGTTACTAAATCGTTATAGCTGGCAAGGTGTTATGGCTTATTTAAGCTTAGGTATTGCGCTTTGTTATGTGGGTACACTTATTGGTGGCGTTGACTGGGCTGTAGGGTTACTACCTCTTTCAGGTTTATTTATGTCTATGGTTTACCCAACTTTAAACTCTAAAGGTATATCGTGTTTTCCTGCTGAGCGCCATGGAGCCGTGGCCGGCGTTATATTATTTTTTACCGCATTATCGGCTGCTTTAGCTCCTTTATTTATGGGTATGATCAGCGATTACTTTGGCCATGTGCGCTATGGCTTTTACTTAGCAACAGGGTTTGCCGTGATTTTATTTGTAGCTATGTTGTTCAATTATTTACGCGACCCATCAATGAGTGCTTTACAAGAAAATAACCCAACAGCTTAATAAATTTGTATCTCAATACAATAAAAAATACTTTTAAAATCAACATATGAATAATAAAAGAGCAAATTAAACACAAAATAATTTGCTTATTGTAAAATATTTGTTATTTTTACTTAATCGATTAAGTGAAAATAACAAATCCTACTGGGATCAACACAACGAGGCGTTCACATGACAACACACAATACACCTTTATATTTAATCAGCGCTTTAGCACTTGCCGTAAGTCAAGGCGTTAACGCACAAGAAACAGACCAAGCAACACCTGAAGCATCACAAAACAAAGGTCTTGAAACAATAGTTGTAACCGGCGTACCACGTCGAACAACAATCATGGCTTCAAGCGTTTCAGTTAGTAGCGTATCACTTGAACAAGTTCAGGTGTCTACTCCTCGCTCAACAGCCGAGGCTTTTAGAATCATTCCTGGTATTCGTGCAGAATCGACAGGTGGCGAAGGTAATGCAAATATTGCTGTTCGTGGCCTGCCAGTTGCTTCAGGCGGTGCAAAATTTTTACAATTACAAGAAGATGGTTTACCTGTACTGCAATACGGTGATATCGCTTTTGGTAATTCAGATATTTTTATGCGATTAGATAACACTGTGCAAACTATCGAATCGATTCGTGGTGGCTCAGCATCTACTGCAGCAAGTAATGCACCTGGTGGCATTATTAACTTTATCTCTAAAAATGGCGAAAACGAATCTGGCAGTGTATCTACAACACTTGGCTTAGATTACGACAGCGTTCGTACAGACTTTGAATACGGCACTTACTTAACCGATAGCGTGCGTTTTCATGTTGGTGGTTTTGTTCGACAAGGGGAAGGCCCGCGCGAAACAGGTTACACGTCTAATAAAGGTGGCCAAATAAAAGCTAACCTTACTAAAGATTTCGACAACGGTTACGTTCGCCTTTACTACAAACACTTAGACGATAAGAGTGTTGGCTACCTTCCAATGCCAATGTACTCAAATGGTGACTCTATTGCTGGATTTGATGCGCAATCAGACACACCTCATTCAGCGTTATTTACTAAAACAGTACGTTTAAATGGTGAAAACCAAATCAGTAGCGGCGATATTCGCGATGGTATGAATCCAAAGGTTGACTCTGTTGGTTTTGAAGCTGTATTTGATTTAGATAACGATTGGCGTATCGAAAACCGTTTTCGTAAATCATCAATAAGCGGCAACTTTAACTCGCTTATTCCTGCTGAGGTTGGCAGCGCATCATCTATTGCACAGAGCATTGGTGGTGTAGGCGCAACACTCAGTAACGCAAACACGGGCGCTGCATTTAACGACGACCTCGCTATGCGAATTCATACCTTTGACGTAACAATGAACGACTTCGATTCATTAGTAAACGACTTTAAACTAACTAAATCGTTTGATGATGACACCAGCATTACCTTTGGTTATTACGCGTCAACTCAAAATATTGCTATGTCGTGGTTATGGAATTCATACCTTATGGAGCTTAAAGGCGACAATGCAGCATTATTAAATGTTACTGCTGCTGACGGTACTGAATTTTCAGAAAATGGTTTATATGCGTATGGCACACCTTACTGGGGAAACTGTTGCCAACGTGATTACGACACAGAGTACGACACCCGTGCACCATACGTTGCATTCTCTACTAAATTAGGCGACGTAAGCATTGATGCAAGTGCCCGTTACGACAGTGGCGAAGCTCGCGGTAACTATGCAGGTGCCGTAACATCAACTGTAGATATGAACCGCGACGGTGAAATATCAATCCCTGAGCAAAACGTTGCAGGTATTGATATTGCCAACGCCAGCCCAGTAAACTATGACTGGAACTATTCTTCTTATTCAATTGGTGCTAATTATCAAATTGATCCAAGCCTTGCTACGTTTGCACGTATTAGTAAAGGTGGGCGTGCAAATGCTGACCGTCTTTTATTTGGTAAAGTACGCGCCGACGGCTCTGTTGCAAAAGAAGACGCTGTTGATGAAGTAAACCAGTTTGAGTTTGGTGTTAAAAAGCGCTTTGATTCATTATCAGTGTTTGCTACTGCGTTTTTTGCCGAAACTGAAGAGCAAAATTTTGAAGCAACATCACAAACGTTTTTTGACCGTGAATACGAAGCAAAAGGAATTGAAATAGAATCTACTTACTTTATTGATGCATGGGATTTTCGCGGTAATTTAACTTGGACCGATGCAGAAATAGCAAAAGATGCGCTTAACCCAGATGTTGTAGGTAATACGCCACGTCGTCAAGCCGATTTAATTTACTCATTAATGGCACGTTACAACTATGAAAAAGGCGCTGCAGGGGTAAGTTTCATTGGTACTACCGATGCATACGCTCAAGATAATAACGATCTACAATTTGACGGCTACACACAGGTAAATGGCTTTGTAAGCTATGACTTATCTGAAAACCTTAATATTGCGCTTAATGTGAATAACCTCTTCGATACAGTAGGTATTACAGAAGCAGAAGAAGGTTCAGTACCTGAAAATAACATTATTCGTGCCCGTACTATTAACGGCCGCACAACGTCGGTAACTTTAAAATACGCTTTTAACTAAATGTGTGTATTGCGCTGCGGTGAGTAGTCACTGTAGCGCCTTTTAAAGTATGAATAAATAACACCCTTCACGTTTTTTAGCCTAGCCTTGCTAGGCTTTTTAGGATATTCCAAATGACTAAACTCCTGTGCTTAGGCGAGCTATTAATTGATATGCTGCCACAAGATGCTAATAACTCGGCCTATTTACCTATACCAGGTGGCGCGCCTGCCAATGTAGCTGTTGGCTACGCAAAACTCGGCGCAGAGGCTGCATTTTGTGGTGGTAAAGGGGACGATCATTTTGCCAATCAATTAAGTAATGCATTAGCGCAATACAATGTAAATACAGACTATTTATTTACCATTGCAGGCTCACAAACCGCCATGGTTATAGTAAGCCTTGATGAAACCGGCGAGCGTAGTTTTGGCTTTTATCGCCATAATACAGCCGATGTACTATTAACGCAGGCGCATTTAGCGCATATAAATTGGCAAGAAATAAGCACACTCCACTTTTGTTCAAACACATTAACCGAATCAGCAATTGCCAACACAACGGTTAAAGCGCTAGAACTTGCAAAAGCGAATAATAAGCTCGTCAGTTTTGATGTGAATTTACGCTACAGCTTGTGGGAAAACACAAGCGATATAGCAAGCAATGTAAAAGCCTGTTACACCTATTGTGACATAGTAAAACTCTCGCGTGATGAACTTAATTTTTTAGCCCAGCATAGCGATACAAGCGGTGAAAAATACATTCAAATGCTATTAAATACCGGAGTAAAACTGGTGTTTTTAACCGATGGGCCAGAGCCTGCCACGGTTTACCACAGCGCATTTACACTTAACGAATCGGCACCAAAAATAAACGCCGTAGATACAACAAGCGCAGGTGATGCATTTATAGCGGGGGTTTTATACTACTTAAATAACTTAGGAAGTGATTTACCACTAGCAGATAAACTAAATGATAAAGCGAGCGTAAAAGGCGCCCTGCACTTTGCTCTTAAATGTGGCTCTAAAGCGTGTTTAGCTAAAGGGGCATTTCCGGCATTACCTGTGCTGGCTGATGTACTTTAATAGACCTAATGTTTTTTAAGTTCAAATATATGCAGTAACGCGTAGTTACTGCATAGCATCAAACACCATTTTACTATCCACTATTTGTTCAAAGTGCGTTATTTTTTGATTTTTAAGCTGCCAAATATGCGCGACCCTAGCTTGCATTTTTTTACCCGTTTTAATATAAGTACCAGAGTACGTGCCATACACTACAACAGTATTATCTTGGGATAAGTAGTTTTGTGGCGTAAACGTGTAGTTATACCACTCGCTTGCAAGCTTTTGAAAAACATGTTCAGTAATGTCATTCATACCATGGTATGTACCAGCATAAGCAAAACCGTCAGCCTCTTTCCAAGTAATAGTATCACTTGCATGAGCAACTAAATTTTGCCCATTCTCTTGCGATGTTTTGCCTTCATACGTACTTTTAATTATGTCTATGTTGTTCATTTTTGCACACCCTTGCACTATAAAAAGGAAGCTCAATAAAGCTGTAATATAAACAGCTTTATTATTTAGAAATTTCATCGCACTATACTAGCGCAACTGATTGCTGTAAGTAGGTAACCCACTGCTCAGTTTTTCCATAATAATGGGCTATATCGGCTTTTTGCCACTTACCTGTGTTAAATTCAAATGCTGCACTAGGAAAACCTTGCCCATGAATATCGTGCAATAAGCCTCGGCTTTGTGCTATATGTTGATCTGTTGCACCGCCTTCTAGCGCATTAAAGTGGGTTTCAAATAAGGCCTTGTTTAAACCCAGCTCCAATGCAATATCAGTCAGTACATGCAGCTGCATAATGTTTTTACCCTGAGCATAATAAGCATGTTGAATACTATTAAGCATTTCCCCACCTGATATACCAAGCTCTTGCGCTGCCAATATAGCGGTAATAGCCGGAGCCGAGTTGAGTATAATATCGTTGGTTTTTAAAAGCCCATCAGTATAGTTACTACCAAATACCTGACCGGTTTTCTTCGCTATGACACTGTCGTTTTTAAGTGCAAATTCACGCCATGCAGGAGTTACAGGTTTGACATTATCACCTGTTAGCATACCTCCACTGTGTACTTTTACAATTAAACCATCAATATTTTCAGCAGCGGTGATCAAGGGCACGCTGCCGTAAGTCCAACCACATAAAGGGTCAACAATTATATGTAACGTTACGTTTTTCATTAATATTTCCTATCTAAATAATTGCTTAACGCAAGGGCACTTAGTGCCATTGCATCTCACCCATAACCACTTTTGAGCCCAACTCTAAAATGCTTCTTGCACCTAAATCAGGGTAAGCTTGAGTCATGATCTCTACAAATTCAGCTGAGTTTTTTGCATTTTTTGCAGCGCTATCCGCTTTATTTAAGTACCCTTTCATGAATGACACACCAGAAAGGTCTTGTTTACTGCCCTGTAAAAAGTGACCTGGAATAACAGTCTGAGGTTTTAAATTCTCGATGTTATCTAATGTTGACTGCCAAGTTTGACGCTCTGCAGCAGTGCTCGAATCGGCTAACCACACATGCATTTGATCAAATACTACAACCCCACCCAGCACTGTTTTTATAGAAGGGATCCAAAGGTAAGTATGCTTTGGATCATGCTGTAAATTTTTAATAATAATTTCTTTCCCATCTATAGTTAGGCTATTTGATAGCATTACTTCTGGCAAAATAAGTTCTTTAGGTGCATTGCTCTTTAAAATAGGCCCCCAATAATTTAACTTTCCTTGCATTGAGCGTTTAATATTCTCTACTGTTGATTTAGTCGCTAATAACTTTGCTTTTGGAAAAGCAGCTTTAATTACATCTAAACCAAAGTAAAAATCAGGGTCGCTGTGACTAATATAAACAGCTGTTAATGTTTTACCGCTCGCTTTTATTTTTTTAACCAATGCTTGTGCATCATTACGCTGAAATTGGGCATCCACTAATAACACTTCGTTATTACCACTTATAATGCTTGATGAAACAGCAAAAATACTTTTGTCTTGTGGGTTATATACATCCACAACTAATTCACTTTGCGCTAATACCGGTTGCATTAATGTGCTTGCTAATAAAGCTGTTGCTGCTAATACGTGTTTAACTTTTTTCATTCTCAGTAGCCTGTTTGTTATTTCGTTAGGATGAGGCTATTGTATGTTGCAATTTAAGAATGAAAAACTAGGCAGAATGCAACTGTCTGTTGCATAAATCGAACATATAGGCAAAGTGAATGGATAGAATTATTGCAGCTGATGTATTTATAAAAATTGTAGAGCAGAAAAGTCTAGCCGGTGCTGCCCGTGCTTTAGATATGTCTAGATCTATGGTTACACGGTATTTGAATCAAATGGAAAAGTGGGCAAATACCCAACTACTCCATCGGTCAACAAGAAAAATAACACTCACATCAGAGGGTGAAAAAGTACTTAATCACAGCCGAGAGCTCATTGCCATCGCCCAAAACATTAGTGCGCCGATAGAAAGTAATAACAGATTAAACGGGCAAATTAGGTTGTCGTGCTCGCCTTTTTTAGCACATGATGTACTACCAGATATGTTGCAACAATTCTTACACGCTCATCCCGAAGTCAGTATTGATGTACAAATTAGTAATCACGTTACAAATTTGGTAGAAGAGCGAATAGATTTAGCAATTAGAATTACCAATGACTTAGATCCTAATATAATTGCTCGCCCACTTGGGAAATGCCATTCAGTATTATGTGCAAGCCCAGAATATTTAGAAAAAAACTCTAAGCCTATAACTACGGATGACTTGAGTCGCCATAACTGTTTAAACTATTCAAGGTTTGAAAAAAGTATGTGGCATTTTTCACACCCTGAAAAACCCGTATCTGTAGCGATTGCTGGTAACTTCAGTGCTAATGATTCGAGCTTACTGTTAAAAGCTGCTCTTAATAATCAAGGAATAACTCTACAACCTAAGTTTGCTGCGCAGAAATATATAAATAATGGAAAGTTAATACATTTACTACCACACCTTAAACCACAAACTTTGAGCATATACGGTATTTACCGCTCCAGGAAACATCAGTCGCTTGCACTTCGTTCATTTATTGACAGCTTAGTAACGTATTTTGATAAAATTGATACTTAACAATAAGCGAAAACTATTAAACGTTCGCTATAAGTCCTTTATTTAAGAGTTGAAATAGCGCTTAGTAAGCGCTATTTTTTGAAAGAAGAGATTTATTATTCGTCTAACCAATCTATGGCTGCGGTAGCATTTTCAAAGTATTGAACCTCACCCGATATAAACCAGTTACCTATTTTTGCCATGCGAGCTTGCCACTCTTTATTACCGTAAATAGCTACTTTTTTAAATTCTTTAGAGTGTTTAACACCTAATTTTAAGTCATCCCAGGCTGCGCGTAGTTCCCAACCTTCAAGTTCACTACCGTCTATTAATGCATTCACAACTGGGTGCTTAACTTCGCCAAGAGCTGAGTTTATCATTGGGGTAATTATTTTGTAGTCGTCGTGAGTAAGCGTACCAACGGCTTTAAGTTTTAAAAAAAACTCTCTTCCCGCACGTTCAAGACCAATAGATAAACCATGTGTTGTGTGTACCATTACTGCTCTCCTTAAATAGGCTGAGTGGTAAAAGTACACCTTCTAAAATTAATTAGTCCTGAACTAAATCAATAAATAGTCTTGAACTAAATTAATAAATAATCTCAAATAAACGACTCAATCACACATTTTGTACGCGAGATATCTGATTTTCTACATCAGTTAAATGGCCCGTTTTAAGCCATACTTTTGCACCATTACTTCCCGCTTTAACGTTAACGGAGCTATTAATAGGCACTCTTAACCAACTGTTTTTTATAAGGGTATCGGCTTGCTCATCAAATGAGCCTTCAAGTACTAGCAGCTCTGCTCCACCTTTTGCGTTTATAATCATGCAAGCGTTAGGCTTAAAGTGCAACAAGCTTACCTCTTCAAAGTCGTCTTTGTATAAAGGGGTTACGGCAACATTTTTGAAACTAGGATGCACCGTACTTTGCATCAAGTTTGTTTGCAAACGCACGTGCGTTCGATCATCTGGTTGAAACTGCCATAACTTTACAAATATAACGCAGCCATTTTCAGATCCCGGTTTGTGCTTTGATTGCGGTGGATTACGGATATAAGAACCTGCCGCAAAGTCACCATGCTCATCTTGAAATACCCCTTCAAGCACAACAAACTCTTCACCGCCTGTATGTACATGCGGCGAAAATTCACTGCCAGGTGCATAACGAACAATGGTCGTTGCGCGAGCAACTTCGTCGCCCACTCTATCGAGCGCTCGCCTATCAACGCCCGCCATTGGCGATGCAACCCACGGGAGCGATTCGCTATGTACCACAACTCGTTTACTAAAATCGGCAGCAATTTTCATATTTGGCTCCTAAGCGTAACTTCACTTAAATTTTAAATTAATAACCTAATTAAGCTGCAACACTTGGGCGTTTTGCTACTTTTTCTTGCCATGCAACTAAATGGGTAAGCTCATTTGGGATTACTATTTGTGCAAATCCAGCAAATACCAGCCCAGCATACAATGTAATATCAGCAATACTAAACTGCTCGCCGCCAACAAACGCCGATTGCGCTAGTACATCATTAAAATAGCTAAACCCTTGGCGCGCTTTTTCGCCTTGTTTTTCACCCCAAGCCACATTTTGATATGTTTCAAGCTCAGGACCTAAGCCATCAGTTGCATGATGAAAGTAAGTTGCCACAGCGTCAAGCACCATAGATTCTGCACGCTTTTGCATCATGTTAATTACTGCACGCTCTTTTGCGGTTTCACCCATTAAAGATGGGCCTTCAAATGCGGTATCAATATACTCAGTAATAGCGGTACTTTCTGATATAAACGTGCCGTCATCTAGCTCTAATACGGGCACACCTGCTAATGGGTTTTTAGCTAAAAAGGCTTTTGTTCTGTGTTCACCATTTAATAAATCAACAGGTACAAACTCAACATTTGAAGTGGCATTTTTTTCAGCTAAAGCGATACGAACACGAAGTGGGTTTGGAAAGTTTTCTACATCATAAATTTTCATAGCAATCTCTATCTTTATTGTGTAAAAGTGAGCCAACGGTAGCAACCTACCTACTGGTAGGTAGCTTATAATATTAAACTAAATTTAAGTCAACGTTTAAATTTTTCTGATTTATAGGATTTAACTTAATTCACAATAAAATTATGGAGTTACTTAAAAATAAAAACACTTGTAAATAACTACCTACTGGTCGATAATTTTGCTGTACCAATTGCATTAAATAAGTGATCTATTATTGCGCTAAGAATATAGCGCAATGAAAAAGACGAAAATTATGACATGCAGTTGTTCTGTGTGAATAATTTTTAACGCAGTTAGTAAGTTATTTAATGCGATACAATGATCATGTTTTTAATAAAACTGGTATTACTGCAGATAGGAAATATTAAAAATGAGTAAAAAAGAAGCTTTATTGAAAGCCGCTGAAAATAAGGTGCGCCTTGGCGGGTACAGTAATTTTAGTTTTAGAGAGCTAGCCTGCGAAGTCGGCATTAAAAGCGCCAGTGTACACTACCACTTTCCGACTAAGGCCGATTTAGGTGCAGAGCTTGCTCATCAATATACTGATTCTTTTTTAGCAGCGTTAGGCGAGCCAAGCGAGCTTAAAGCAAACGGTAAAAATCCTATTGATGTGTACACACAGCTTTTTAGACGTGCATTAGTAACCGATAAAAAAATGTGTTTATGTGGTTTACTAGGAGCCGAAAGCGATAGCCTTCCAGATAAAGTACGCCTTGAAGTAAAGCGCTTTTTTAATCAAAACCTAACATGGCTTAGCGCTGCACACTTAGCTAATGGTGAGCCTAACCCCGCTCAAGCAGCTATTCAAACAGTGAGCCTGCTTGAGGGTGCTATGATGATAAGCAAAACGCTCGACGATAATAGTTACTTTGAACTTGCAACTCAGTAATACCTAAATTTAGTACACAAAAAAAGCGAGCTATTGATTACAATAGCTCGCTTTTTAATGCTTGAAATAACTTATGTGATTATTAAGCCGCTGTTGGTTTAACTTTATGCTTAGAGTGCACAATTGCTAAAACAATTAAGCCAATCACTGTTACCACAGCGCCAATAGGTTTACCTAAATCGCTTGATAAGTTAAGGCCAATTGCTGCAGTGCCAATATAAGAAACCGTTACCGCTGTTGCTATAACAGCAGGAACACTGGCAATCCAATGGAATGTGCCACGGTCAAACAAGTACTTAGTGGCAAGCCATAATACGCTTGTAGAAAGCAGCATGTTTGAAAATGCAAAGTAGCGCCAAATTAATGAGAAATCGAGCTTCGTCATAAAGTACGCTATAGCAAGTATAGGCACCGCCACTAATAAGCGATTACGTAAACTTTGTGGAATATTAAACGCATCAACAACTGTTAAACGTAGTGAGCGGAACGCTGTGTCACCAGAAGTAATTGGGAATACGGCTACTGCAATAATTGCCATTATACCGCCAAATACGCCTAAGTAACTGTTAGCTACATGGTTAACAACTAAGCCTGGACCACCTTGGTCAAGCAACGCTTTTAAGCCCGCGTAACCATCAGGGAATGCTGCAATACCAGCAAGTGCCCATACACAACCTACAATACCTTCACACATCATAGCGCCGTAATAAACTGGACGTACGTATTTTTCGTTAGTTAAACAACGCGCAATAATAGGCGCTTGAGTAGAGTGAAAACCACTAATAGCACCACAGGTAATTGTTATGAATAACAGTGGCCACGTTGGTAGTCCATCTGGGTTTGGCTCTAAAAAGTCATGTGCGTGGTCAGCTTCAAAGTAAGCTAAAAAGTCACTTGGTACCGGTAAGTGCGGCGCATTAATAAGTAATGAAATAGCAATTGCCACCGTCATTACAATCATTAGCGCACCAAAAATTGGGTAAAACTTAGTGATAATTTTATCAATTGGTAGCAAGGTAGCTAAAAAGTAATACGCTAAAATGGCAAGTACCCAAAAGGTATTATTTGCCAGTATTGTACCTTCAAAAAAATCAAGGTTACTTAGCAAACCTGCAGGGCTCATAATAAATACTACACCTACAAAAAACAGTAGCATGGCAGTAAATACAAGCATAAAGCCTTTAAATACGACGTTGTAATAATGGCCTGCGATTTCTGGTAGGCTTTTACCGTCTTCTTTTATACTCATTACACCTGAGAAGAAGTCGTGTACAGCGCCACCTAACACATTACCAAGTACAATCCATACTAGTGCAACGGGTCCGTATAAAGCACCTAAAATTGGGCCAAATATTGGACCTACGCCAGCAATGTTTAAAAACTGAATTAAAAATGCTCGTACAGGGTGAATAGCTACGTAATCAACACCTTCGCTAAAGCGTTTTTGTGGTGTGTCAGCAGTTGAATCCAAACCGGCTTGTTTTTCAACAAATGGGCTGTAAAACTTATAGCCCAGTATTAAAATAGTGAGGCAGATAAAAAAGATGATCATAAAGCACGTTTCTCTTTTTGTATTTTAGTTATAGAGCGCATTGTGTGTCGCCCCGCCTTTTCAATCCGTGAATAATCGACGAACGATAACAAAGCTTTAACCCTCAAACAATAAGACGTTTAGCTAATACAATAATCGATATAAGCCACTATTTACGCAACCTGCGCACTTAACACTCACTTATCGCCTATGTCTTATTTTAGGCACAAAAAAAGCGGTTAAACTTTTACGTATAACCGCTTTCACACACAATGTTTTTTTAAAGTGGGTTCATAAACTCACTAATTTGTTGATGCGTTAAAGTAGGTGTTGCACCAGAACTTTCGGCGACCATTGCTCCAACGGCACATGCAAAGTCAACGGCATATTGCGCGTCGTCGTTGCTACAAAGTTGATAAATTAACGAACCTAAAAACGAATCCCCTGCGCCAACAGTGTCAATTACGCTAATTAAATAACCTGAATTATAAAAATTTTCGCCTTTGATTGTTAATAAAGCACCGTGGCTGCCTTTGGTTACACATAAGTAATCGGTATTTGTTTGCTGTGCTATAAACGCTAAATTTTGTTCAAGCGAATGAAACTTACAACCCATCGCTTTTGCAATTTCGTATAGCTCTTCATCGTTTAACTTAATAAAGTCTGCTTTATTCATTAAATCTACAAGTGTTTCTAGCTTGTAATGCGGTGCACGTAGATTTACGTCAAATACTTTAAAGTTTGCTACATCAACTAGTTGATTTAACGTAGCTAAAGACGCTTCGCTTCGCCCAATTAGGCTGCCAAATACAAATACATCGCTACTTTTAACTTTACTAAGTAACTCATCGGTAAGCGCTATATTATCCCACGCAGTGTCTGCCACTATTTCATAACTTGCAGAGCCACCACTGTCGAGCGTTACCTCAACCGTGCTAGTTTTTTTATCACTATTAATAGCAATGTATTCGCAGCTTACGCCCTTGCTAGTAATTTCGCCTAGTAACTCAGCGCCTAACTCGTCGTTACCAACAGCGCTGATCATGTCGGCTTTAATGCCAAGTGAGTTAATACGCACACACATGTTAAGTGGCGCGCCACCTAAGCGTTTACCTGAATCAAAACAATCCCACAGCACTTCGCCAAAGCAGCTAACACTTACGTTTTCGCCTGATTTATGATTAATTAAAATGCTCATAATTAGTTACTCTTTTGATCAAGTACAGCCTGCATAATGGCTTTAATTTTACTATTAGGTGCATACAACGCAGCAATCGACTTTTTATATTCAGCAGTAAACGTTTCGTTATGCTCAAGCTTACCAAACAAGCTCGTTAACTTTAAAAATGCAATCGGGCTAGTTTGAGTCTCTTGCGCGTAAGAATTAAGCTCTTTGTGCATCGCATCTTGAATTTCAAGTTGCTCGCCGTTTTCACTTAAACCTTTATCGCTGTATAAACACCAAGTAGCAATAACAAGCGTTGCCAGTGATACATCGCGACCTTGTACTAGGTTTTCGTTAATTGTGGCAATTAAAAACTTAGGTAGTTTAGCTGAGCTTTCACTACATATACGCGCTAGGCTGTCTTTAATATTAGGATTAGCAAAACGCTCTATTAACGTATCTTTGTAGCTTTCAAGGTCAATGCCTTCAAGCGGTTCAAGATTTGGCGTTACTTCTTTATCCATAAAAGCACGTAGGTATGTGGCAAATAATTCATCCGATACCGTTTCGTCAATAGTGCCGTAGCCATGGATTGAACCTAATAAACCAAGTACAGAATGCCCTGCATTAAGTAAACGTATTTTCATGGTTTCATAAGGCGTTACATCAGTAACAAACTGAGCACCAACAACATCCCAATTTGGACGACCATCACTAAATGTGTCCTCTATTACCCATTGTGTAAACGACTCACAGGTAATTGGCCACTCGTCGCTAACACCATATGCATCAACCACGTAATCAATATCACTCTTTTTAGATACCGGTGTAATACGGTCAACCATCGCATTTGGAAACGATACGTTTTGCTCAATCCACTCACTTAGGTCTTTGTCTTGTTCTGTAGCAAAGGCTAAAAGCATTTTGCGTGTTACGTTACCGTTGTGCTGAATGTTATCGCACGACTGTACTGTAAACGCACCTAGGCCTTGCTCTTTACGCAATTTTAACGCAGCAGTAATGTAACCAAACGCTGTAATTGGGTCGTTCGGGTTGTTAATGTCGTTAATAATATCTGGATTACTGTAATCAAACTCGCCCGTTGCAGGGTTAAAGTTGTAACCGCCTTCGGTAATAGTAAGCGACACAATTTTAGTATCGCTGTGCGCTAGCTTATTAATTACCGCTTGTTTGTCCTCTGGAGCAAACAAAAAGTCGATCATTGAGCCAATTACTTTGTTATCTATTGTACCGTCTGGGTGTCTAACAGTAAGCGTGTAAAGGTAATCTTGCTGCTTTAAAATATCACGCAGACCACGGTTACCCTCTAAAAGGCCAACACCACATATACCCCATTGCTCAGAGCCCGGAGTTTTTAAAAGCTCGTTAACATACACTGCTTGGTGAGCACGATGAAAACCGCCCACACCAATATGTACAATACCGGCTTTAACTGCGCTACGGTCGTAGGTTGGTGTATCAACATGGCTTGGTAATTGAGCCAAGCTCTGTTGGTTTAGCCCTGTAACTAGAGCGTCAGTGTGTTGGTATTGTGTCATGGTGTGACCTTACTAAACAAAGATAAAATATAAATTACGATACTGTATTACGATGCTGTATTGAGTACTTTATGGCGCTTTAACGACCAGTACGCAGTAACAAAATAAATAACAGTACAAATAAAACAGGCTATTTCGAATTGCGATTTATTAGCGCTGTACATACTCATAGTTTCACTGAAAAACATCACTTGGCTGGCAAATATAAAAATAATAACCAACGAAACAGTAGAAACCGCGTTAAGTACTTTTGTAAATACAGAGCTGTCAATTACTGGCTTTGGAATGTCTTTAGCCTCAGCTGCTTGATATTCTTTAATATCACGTTGCTCTTGCTTTTCTGCTGCAATTTCTTGTGTGTAATCGTCACCAGCGCCGTATTTTTTAGCTAAAAGCGTGTAAACAACAATGGTGAAAATCCATGTAGGAATAAACAAGTAGTAAAACGACATTACATCAATTGCGTTTAAGCCAAAGCCAAACACAAGTGCTAACGCCCAAGATGCTATAGCCGGTACGCTGCGGGTAATATTTTTATATTTAGCCCAGTAACGTGTTAGGCCAATTTTAGGAAATAACACATGCTCAGCAAACACAATGCCGCCTACTGGTACAACTAATAAGCCTGCGTATGTAAGTAGCGGAAGCATTTGAGAAAATACAAACGGGAAACACGCAATAATTACGGTTACAACACCTACAATAGCGGTTGTGCGTTCACGTGATTGATTAACAAATATAGATTGTGCTGCAAGGCCTGCACGGTAAAGGTTTGCGTTAGCTGTAGTCCAACCGGCAATAATTACAATAACAAAACCAGTCCAACCTAATGCATGGTATGCAACATCGCCCGGATCAAGTGATGAAATAGTTGTTTTAAGTAATACCGCAACACCTGCGCCCATAATACCGGCAGAGATCCACGCTAAGTAATGACCAAAAAACATGCCCACACCAGAAAACAAACCATAGCTTTTGCGTTTAGCAAATCTAAAAATAGCCATGTCGATTAAACCAAAGTGAGTTATTGAGTTAGCAGCCCATGCAAAGCCAATCACTTCTAATAGGCCAATGCCCTTTTCACCATCGGCATTGGTGCCCGTCCATATGGAGGAGTCGCCTATGGTCATAAAGTCGCTAAAGCTAGTTAAAGAGGTAGAACCTAATACGTGATTTGAAAGCTCAGGGAATAACGCGAACGAGCCTGCAATAAATATAACAAATAGCCACGGCGCACACAGCTTTGAAAAGTCAGCAACCGTAGAAAAGCCATACATCGCAACAAATACAACAATAGAGCCAACAGCTAAAACAATGGCTACAAACCAAAAGCTATTTGGATACCAATCAAGTTGCGCAGGTATATCAAACAAAAACCGCACGGCGGTGGAGGATACCGTGATCATCGCGGCCGATATAACACTAAAAATAACCACGTTAGCCCAGTTATAGAGCTTGGTCATTGAGTTACCAGCAATTTTGTTTAAGTAGTTATATAAACTTAAGCGGGTTTCTACTGCAATGGGTGCAGTAATTAGCCACCAAGAACACATTGCTAACAGGTTACCTATTAATAAACCAAGTAGAATGTCGATGGTTGAAGCGCCTAATGCAACAAACGTTGCACCAATAACAAATTCAGTAGCCGCAACATGTTCGCCAGCGTATAGCCCTGCAAAATGCTTCCAGCCGTGAAGCTTATTATTAGCAACAGGAAGTTGCTCTTCGTTTACATCTTTAAATGTTTGTGTGTGTGGACTCGTTGCCATGGTATTTCCTATTGTTAACAGCAAAGCATTTAATACCTAAATACTTTGCCTTTTATAATTTGGCTTATAAACGCATGATGTTTTGCCATGTTTTTTTTTATTTTTAGTAAAGCAAAACCATCTACATTTATATTTTGCGTTTGCTTGCCTGTCAGTGTGTAAGGCGAGCAAATCGTGTTTAAAACTTTGTTTATTTAAAAAGCTGCGTGTTTACTGCTTTTTAAGTGCAGGGTATGCACTAAAAAAATCTTGCCAATGCGGTAAATGATCAACATTTGGGTAAGCACTGTGTACATGATTAACAGAGCCTTGCATATGTTGCCCACCGCTGTAATGCAGTACTTGCATATTGGCGTCAATTCCTGCATTTACGCCGGCTTTACTGTCTTCAATTACTAAGCAATGCTCTGGCTTTACACCCATTTGCTTAGCTGCATGTAAAAATAAATCAGGCGCCGGTTTACCACGCTTAACTTCGCTGCTGGTAAAAACCATATCGCTAAAGTACTTACTTAAACTCACTACGCTCAACGCTTTTGCGGTGCGTGTTGGGCTGCTGCTAGTAGCTATACAAATAGGCACAGCTAAATTGTTAAGTACGTCTTCTATACCATCAGTCGTGGTTAGTCCGGTTTCAAATTCGTTTAATAGTGCCTCGCGGTAGTCACCTTCAAAGCTTTCAGGAAGAGTGACATTAAATGCATCCGCTATTTTTTGGCTTACTGTTTTAAAGTTGCAGCCTAAAAAGTGTTGCTGTACATAAGCGCGGTCAATCTCAACGCCTTTTTCAACAAGCATATTAATGAGTACTTGTGCGCTTAAAATTTCGCTATCAATAACAACGCCATCACAATCAAATATCACTAGCTCAATATTAGTATTCATCTTGTCACCTTATTAACACTGTTTGGTTTAGCTAATTTAAGTATAACGAGTTAAGCGCGATTAATATTGTGCAACTTTTTAGTGCAACTCAGCAATGAGCATAAGCTCACTGGTTGAGCATATTCCCTTTATTGCGCGAATATGTCAACACACTGTAAGTATAAAACGCACCAGCTTGGTGAAAATACCGCCAGATAAAACTAAAAACCTTTGTATTTAATAAATTTTATAAAAGCATATTGCGACTAAGGTCGTAGTAAAAAAATTACATTAATGTAAAAAGTGTATCTGCAAATTCATTTCATCTGTTTTACAAATCACATCAATCTAATTAATCAGTTTTACCGAAGTTAATAAAATTAATACTATCGTTAACAGATTAACAGCCTGCACCACTGCCGGCACTTTTAAATAGATGAGGTCGACAATGAATACTCAAATAAACAAAACAAAATTAACACTAACTGCACTGGCACTTGCGATGGCATTACCGGCAAGCGCAGCAACAACTCTTACTAAAGATAACGGCGCAGCTGTTGGCGACAACCAAAATTCAATTACTGCTGGCGAACGTGGCAGTGTATTACTAGAAGACGTGCAACTAATTCAAAAACTGCAACGCTTTGCACGTGAGCGTATTCCTGAGCGTGTTGTGCATGCTCGTGGTACCGGCGCACACGGTGTGTTTGTAGCATCAAAAGAGCTAGACGATTTAACAATTGCAGCACCGTTTGCACAAGCTGGTAAAGAAACAGACGTATTTGTTCGTTTTTCATCAGTAATTCACTCAAAAGGCAGCCCAGAAACACTGCGTGACCCACGTGGCTTTGCAACTAAGTTTTACACAGACCAAGGTAACTGGGATTTAGTAGGTAACAACTTACCGGTGTTCTTTATTCGCGATGCGATTAAATTTCCAGACATGGTTCACTCGTTAAAGCCATCACCGGTTGATAACATTCAAGATCCTAACCGTGTATTTGACTTTTTCTCGCACGAACCAGGTTCTACACAAATGCTAACGTGGGTTTACAGCGACTACGGTACACCAGCAAGTCTTCGTAAAATGGACGGTTGGGGTGTACATGCATACAAAATGATTAACAAATCGGGCGATGTTAAATACGTTAAGTTTCATTGGGTAAGCCAACAAGGTATTGATAACCTTGACGCAAAAGAAGTAGCTAAAGTGCAAAGCCAAGACTTCCAACACTTAACACGCGACCTTTACAGCGAAATTGGTAAAGGCAACTTCCCTAAGTGGGATCTATACATTAAAACGCTTGATCCGTCGCAGCTTGATGACTTTGATTACAACCCATTAGATGCAACAAAAATGTGGTTAGACATTAAAGAAACTAAAGTAGGAACAATGACCCTAAACCGTATGCCAACTAACTTCTTCCAGTCTACAGAACAAGTAGCAATGGCACCGGCAAACATTATTCCAGGTATTGAGCCATCAGAAGACAGACTATTACAAGGTCGTATGTTTTCTTACGCTGATACACAAATGTACCGCCTAGGTGCTAACCACCAGCAACTGCCAATTAACCGTGCAAAAGTTGAAGTGGTTAACTACAACCAAGACGGCGCAATGAATATTGGTAACACTACAAGCAATGTGAACTACCAGCCAAGCCAAGAAAACGTAGCTGAAAACCCAATTGCACGTAGAAGTAACACAGAGCTAAAAGGCTTTGTACAACAAGCCGCGATTAAAAAGCAGCAAAACTTCGCGCAAGCAGGTGTTATATACCGTGGTTTTAGCAAGCAAGAACGTACAAACCTAATTAATAACCTAGCAGGCGATTTAGGCAAAGTGCAAAACAGCAGTGTTAAACACAAAATGCTTAGTCACTTTTACAAAGCTGATAGCGAGTACGGTACACGCTTAACTAAAGCTGTAAACGGCGATATTAAAATGGTTAAACAACTAGCCGCTAACTTGTAAGTAGCTAGTTGTAATTAACTAGCTGTAAGTAATCAGTTGTAAAATTAGTCCCAACTAAGCAGCTATAAAAACAACCACAATCATGAGGAAGGAATAAACCCCTTCCTCTTTTATAAGAGACAATTGTTATGCGTAATTTATTAATTATAGTCGCTCTATTTCTGAGCTTTACCAGTAGCGTTTACGCTCAAAATACATCAGATACACAAACACCTAGTCCGCAATCTGAAACCCAACATTCTGCAAAAACTCAATACGATAGTTTATTTGCTTATTACTTTGCCGCAGCACGCACAAACGACACAGCTGTAATAGAGCAATTTGTAAATGCCGGTATTCCTATCGACAGTTACAACAATAAAGGCTACACCGCGTTAATGATTGCTACCTACCATGGTAATAAAAACACGGTTAACACACTTTTACACTTAGGCGCTAATGCCTGTCTAGAAGATAACCGTGGCAACACAGCGCTAATGGCCGCTATTTTTAGAGGTGAATTTAGTATAGCTAAAACACTCGTATCACTTGATTGCGACAACGCGCATCAAAACAAAGCCGGTCAAACAGCCGAGCAGTTTGCACAAACATTTGGTCAACAAAAAGTTATAGAGTTACTAGCAAAGGTAAATAATGCAAAATAATCTGCACGCAACAAAAAGCCCTAAAATAATAGGGCTTATTTTTAATAAAATTAGTCTTATGTTGCAGACGCTATTTGAGGTTGTTTAGGCTTTTCTCGCGTTACAAAGTAGCAAATTAGCGAGCCCACTGTTACCAGTACAACCCCTTGCCAAAACGAAGCGCTCAGCGTAATAGATAAATACAACGCCGAAATAATAGTAGAAAACACCGGTGTAAAGTACGAAAGCGTCCCCAACAGCATTAAGTTACCGCCAATTATAGCTTGATTCCACAGTGCATAACCGCTCCCCACGACTACACCAGCTAATAGCAATGTTATGCTTGATCTGAGTGAAAACGTTAATGGCGCTTCATTACTAAAACCATATTGCGCCCACAAACTCATTGCCGTAACCGCAAAAAATAACGTAATGGCATTTTTACCATTACTCAGCTTTTGCGTTACTACGCAATAAATAGCCCATATAAACGCTGCAGCTAATGCCATTAAGTAAGTAGCAGGATTATCAGCAAAGTTAGTAACAAGCGTATCGAGTGACATTTTTTGATCGCCCGTAATACACCAAGCAACGCCTAAAAAAGCAATGATCATGCTTGGGTAAACCCAGAAATTTACTTTTTTACGGCCAATAATAGAGAGCAGTATAGTCAGCGTGGGCCATAAATAATTAATAACCGCCATTTCCATTGCCTGATGACGGCTATTTGCCATACCAATAGAAAGCGCCAAACAAATTTCGTACGATACAAATAATAAAGTACCTATTACCAAGTAACGTTTTGAAAACCCACTAAACTTGGGCACTCCCATAACCAAAATTAAAAATATCGCACTGACAGAATACATAGCCGCCGCACCACCAATAGGGCTAAACAACTCAGAAATATCTCGTAGTAATGCAACTAAGCAACTCCACAGTAATATGGCCGCGACTCCATAAAGCGTGTATTTATTTTTGCTTAAAAACTCCATATTAAACCTAAAGTACTACTCGTAAATTTGAAACTAAACTAACAGTAATTATTTAATTAAACAATAAGGGTCTGTTGATCTTTCAAGGTTAAATTTGCAGCAGTCTGTTTGGTATTTAGGCAAGGCAGAGCCTATATAGTGTGGTTATTCCCCATTAATGGGCGATAACGTAGCATTAATGCCAAACAGGCGCTGCCCAAAGGGTTCTTCCTAGGGGCTACTTACTCTTTGTTGCTCGGTTTTTACTTAGCCCACTAGGTTACAAATCTCGCGCCGCGATTAAATAGCCCCTAGTTTGAACAAATTTTAATCCGCAAAGTTCAACAGACCCTAAAGTTAATAGCTTAAACCTCTCGTTTGTTTTTAGCATTCACCCTTTTTAGTAATTGACCTTTTGGTCAGTAAAGCTACAATCAATCAATACGTTAAACACGCAAACTCAATAATGACCACACAAATAAAACCAAATAAAAAAGAAGTGACACGCGAGAAAAACCAAAAACTAATTTTAGATGCCGCCGAGCAATTGTTTTCGCAATTAGGTTACGACGGAGCAAGTATGAGCATGGTTGCTAAAGAAGCGCAGGTGCCAAAAGCTAATATTTTGTATTACTTTAAAAGTAAGGATGGTCTGTACGAATCTGTGATTGACCGCATAATAGCTAATTGGAACTTAGGGCTTGATAACGTCACAATTAACGACGATCCAGCTACCGTGCTTTATAACTATATTAAAAGCAAAGTAATACTGGCCGTAAATCAGCCAATGCAATCTCGCTTATTTGCTAGTGAAATACTGCGCGGTGCACCCTATTTACAAAACTACTTTAGAACCAATACCCGCCCTTGGGTTAAACAAAAGGTTGATGTACTTCAAGCATGGATGGACGCAGATAAAATGGATAAGGTTGACCCCTACCATTTGCTCTTTACTATTTGGTCTACCACACAATATTACGCCGACTTTCAGGCTGAGGTTTTACTCGTAATGAACAAATTAGAGTACGACGAAACCGATGTGGCACAAATTACGCAATCAATTGCCCACATAATTTTAAAAGGTATTGGTCTTAAAATACCTGAGCAAAGTGAGACTTAACCCATGACATCCTTTACTACACCCGATTTATTTGACGATCATCGCGATAACGTACAAGTAGCAGACAGCGGCCTTTATCACTTTGGTAAAAAAACCACGTTTTATGGCAAAGTAGTTACCGTTACCTGCCCAGAAGACAACTCTTTTGCCGCCGATATATTACATGAAAATGGTGAAGGTAAAGTATTGGTTATAAACGGGTTTGCGAGCAAACGCTTTGCGTTTATAGGCGATATTATGGCTGAGCGTGCCTTAAGTAATGGCTGGGAAGGCGTAATAATAAATGGCTGTTGCCGAGATATAGAAATACTTGCCACGATGAACTTACCTGTAATGGCGCTAGGCTCTACACCACGTAGTACCTTAAAGCGCGGCTTTGGTGATAAAAACCAAGCTATTACCATGCTTAGCACCACCATAGAACCTAACGATTGGGTTTACGCCGATATTAACGGTTTAATCATCAGTAAAACGCCCCTTATTTAGCACTCAAAACCATATAAATAAAGACCAACTTGGTGCATCTGCGCACCAAATTGGTTTGTTTTAGCTCATTTTAATCTCACTATTTCTATAGCCCACATTTACAAATCTCATATAACCCAACAAAACCTGACCAGTTGGACAGGATTTTAATTTATGGCATTCCTCTTGCTTAGTCTAAGCACTATAAAATCAAAACTACCGATTAAAAAGCGGAGTTATACCAATTACATTAAATTAGTGATCTATTATAACGCGAAGAAAATGACGCAGTGAGTGCGCTATTTAATCCGATAAAATGATCATGTTTTTAATAAAATTGGTATTCATAATAATAATAACCAGCCCGCTTTTTAATCACTCTTAACTTAATAAGTAAGTACTTGGTCAGTTTTATGATAATGAGCTGCAAATGAGTGATAAAAAAAACAACAAAGGTATATTTTGCAATCACGGTCCTACCCTGTGGCAAACAAACCACTCTGGAGTGCTTGCAAACAATCGCTTAGCTGTAAAAGATGTATTTGCAGTAAAGGGCGAGCGTAACAGCGCAGGCAACCCACACTGGTTTAAAACAGCTAAACCGGCTCAAAATACGGCAAGCTCGGTTAATAAGCTCATGACCGCTGGTTGTAACTTTATAGGCTTTACCCATACTGACGAGCTAGCTTATAGCTTAGAGGGTAATAATATACATTATGGCGCTGCGCAAAATCCTAAATTAAAAGGGCATGCTTGCGGTGGTTCGAGTATGGGGTCTGCTGCTGCAGTTGCTGCAAACTTAGCTGATATTGGCTTAGGCACCGACACCGGCGGCTCAATTAGAATACCCGCCAGCTATTGTGGTTTATATGGCATAAGGCCAAGCCATAACGTGATTGAAAAAGACGGCCTAATACCGTTGGCTCCCCCTTTTGATACCATAGGTTGGTTTACCCAAAGCGCTGAGCTATTAAGCGATGTAGGTAATGTACTGCTACCAAATCAAGCTATTAATAACGTTGATACCTTAGTTATTTGCGAGCCGTTATTTGAACTCGTTGACTCTGCTTTACAAGCCCCACTTAAACAATTGCTTGAAAAAACCAAGCCTAATTTTAAGCACCATAAAGAATTTGAACTACCTAACAGCAACTTATTAAATGAACTTGCTGATAGTTTTAGAGTACTGCAAGGGCGAGCAATCGCAAAAACGCATAAAGATTGGCTTCAATTGCAGGGGCAACTTCCCCAGTTTGCTCCAGCAATTGCGGCACGTTTTAATATGGCGCTTGCCCTAACTGATCAAGAAGAACAAGAAGCACTAAAAGTGCAAACCCAATGGCAAACACTAATAGCTAAAAACCTAAATACAAACAGCTGTTTATTTTTGCCAACCACCCCCACAACCGCACCTAAATTAGGCGCCGACACAAGCGCCTTACGCATGCAAATTATTACGCTTTCGGCAATTGCAGGGCTTAGTGGCTCAGCGCAAGTGCATTTACCACTGGCTGATTTAGCAAATGATCATCCGTATGGTTTTTCATTAATGATGAGCCACGGTAACGATAAAAGCCTACTTGCTTGCGTTAAGCCCCTAGCTGCACACTTTAAACAGGACACATCGGCATGACCACACACAACATTGCATTTACCGCGTCTCATTTTTCGGCAACAGAGGCGGGTATAAATATACTAAAACAAGGCGGTACAGCTACCGAGGCTATGGTAGCGGCTGCTGCTGCGATTAGCGTCGTATATCCACATATGAACTCAATTGGTGGCGACAGCTTTTGGCTTATCGATAACCCAAACCAAAAAACGCCTACCGCTATTGACGCCTGCGGCCGCGCAGCAACTAATACAACGCCCTATAACACGCTCACGCAAATACCAGAGCGCGGCGGATTAAGCGCACTGACTCAAGCGGGCACAATACGCGGCTGGCAAAAAGCGCTTGAACTAGATGAGCATGCGGCACTACCACTGTCACAAATTTTAGCACCCGCTATTGAGCTTGCGCGCGAGGGCTTTACAGTTACAAAAAGCTTGCAAGCAGGCTGCGAAAAACTAGCCACTGCTAACAATACCAATGAGGCGTTTAAAAGCCTCTACATACCCAATGGCAAGCCCTTGCAAGCAGGTCAACATTTTAAAAACCCTAAACTTGCAGCAACGTTTGAATACCTAGCAAAGCATGGTTTAAACGCATTTTATGAAGGCGCACTTGCCAACTCATTTGCCGCCGACTTAGCAAAAGCAGGCAGCTCAATTACCGCAGGTGACATTGCAAATACTAAAGCCGAGGTAGTTACTGCGCTAAATGCAAACCTCAGTGGTATTAATTGCTACAACTTACCCGCGCCAACACAAGGCGTGCATTCACTACAAATAATTGGTGCCGTAAATAAGTTAAAGCATTTAGCTAAAACCGATGCCGACTGGACACATTTAATTGTTGAGGCAACTAAACAAAGCTTTACCCATCGCCCTACCCTTTGGGCTGACCCTGAAGCATTAGGAGACGATTATAAAAACGCACTAACCGATAATCGCTTAAGCGAACTTGCTAATAATATTGATATGAGTAAAGCCAAAAAATGGCCATTTAACGCAGAGCCTGGCGATACTGTATGGATGGCAGCCAGAGATATAAACGGGCAATTAGTCAGCTTTATCCAAAGTATTTACTGGGAATTTGGCAGCGGAATATTAATGAGTGAAGGCGGCTTTGTGTGGAATAACCGTGGTTTAAGCTTTAGTTTAAACAATCAAGATACCAACGCCCTTGCTCCAAATAAAAAGCCCGCTCATACACTTAACCCAGCACTGGCAAAGTTTAGCGATGGTCGTCGACTTGCTTACGGAACAATGGGCGGTGAAGGGCAACCACAAACCCAAGCCGCTGTTTTTGCAGGCTACGCATGGCGAAATAAATCAATAAAACAAGCGATTAGCGACCCTCGTTGGTTACTTGGACGTACATGGGGCGATACAAGTACAAATTTAAAAATTGAAAAAGAGTTAGTTTTTCATATAGAACATGAATTAAATCAACGTGACCACGATTGGGTAAGCGTTGATAATAATAACGAAATGATGGGGCACGCTGGGGCTATTTTAGATACACCTACACGCCTTGAAGCTGCAACAGATCCTCGTTCAGATGGACGTGCAACAGTAACTACAGCAGGAACACAATGTCAGAAATAATAAATCAATGGCCAATTATAGTAGCCTTAATAGCAACCGGTATTTTTGCCGGTATTTTAGCAGGACTTTTTGGTGTAGGCGGCGGTATTGTTATCGTCCCTGTGCTGTATTTTTTACTGCAAGGTTTTGGCGTAAGCCCAGAGTCGGCAATGATGATAGCCACCGCCACATCACTTGCAACCATAGTACCTACTTCGCTTTCATCTATTCGCTCGCATCATAGCAAAGGAAATATTGACCTTGCGCTAATAAAATACTGGGCACCGTTTATATTAGTTATGGCGGTAGTCGGTAGTATTATTGCTCATACCGTTCGCGGTAACGCATTAGTTCTCATGTTTGCCTGCATTGCCATTTTGGTAAGCCTTAACATGTTATTTAGAGCCGGCGCACCCGCGCTTGTAAAACAACTGCCAGGTAAATTTGGTCAAGGCGTTATGGCAAGTATTGTAGGTGGTTTGTCGGTAATGATTGGCATAGGTGGCGGTACTATTGGCGTACCTATGCTAAACGCATTTAATGTACGCGCCCATGTTGCAGTAGGAACTGCGGCCGTTTTTGGTTTATTAATTGCGCTACCAGGTGTTATTACCTTATTAAGTATTGGCACAACGCCAACCGATGCTCCCCTAGGTACGTGGGGGTTGGTTAACCTCCCGGCCTTTTTTCTTATTATTCCGCTGACTATTTTATTTGCACCTATTGGCGTAAAAATTGGTAGCAAGCTGGACCAAAAACAACTAAAACGCGCTTTTGCCGTTGTCTTAATGATAACCGGTATTCGCATGCTCATTCAGACTCTGGGAGCCTAAAATATGTTTAATAACACGCAAGTTCAAACCTTAAACCCACCACAGCGTTTATTAATGGGACCAGGCCCTATTAATGCCGACCCTCGTGTTTTACGTGCTATGTCGGCGCAGCTTATAGGCCAATACGACCCAGTAATGACCGGTTTTATGAACGAAACCATGGCGCGTTACCGCGAAATTTTTAAAACTAAAAACGAATGGACCATGCTAATAGATGGCACATCGCGCGCAGGGATTGAAGCCGTATTATGCTCAATTTTACGCCCAGGCGATAAAGTACTAGTACCAATTATGGGGCGCTTTGGCCACCTACTTGCTGAAATAGCAGAACGTGTTGGCGCAAAGGTGCACACAATAGAAGTACCGTGGGGCGAAGTGTTTACGCCAGAGCAAATCGAAAAAGCCATTGTTGATGTAAAACCCCATGTACTTGCTATGGTACAAGGCGATACATCCACCACCATGAACCAACCTCTTGAGCATATTGGCGATATTTGCCAAAAGCACGATGTACTATTTTACTGCGATGCCACCGCATCTATTGTGGGTAACGAACTTCCTGCCGATGAATGGAAACTCGATGCACTTTCTGTTGGTCTGCAAAAGTGTTTAGGCGGACCTTCTGGGTCTGCGCCATTAACGCTTAGCGACAAATGCGCCGAGTGGATCCAAAAACGTAAAAAGGTAGAAGCAGGTATTCGCACGGCCGACCATACCGACGGCACAGAACCCTTTGTACGCTCAAACTATTTTGATTTAGGCATGATCATGAATTACTGGGGAGAGGAGCGCCTCAACCATCATACCGAAGCCACCAGCATGCTGTACTGCGCCTCAGAATGCGCCCGCATAGTCATTGAAGAAGGCGTGGATAACTGCGTAGCGCGCCACAAATTACATGGCGATGCCATGCTAACAGGCATTCAAGCGCTCGGCTTAAATGTATTTGGTGATTTAACACATAAAATGAACAACGTACTGGGTGTGTATATACCCGAGGGCATTAATGCCGATCACGTACGCGGACAAATGCTAACCGATTTTGGAATAGAAATTGGCACCTCGTTTGGCCCGCTGCATGGCAAAATTTGGCGTATTGGCACTATGGGCTACAATGCCCGCAAAGATGCTGTATTACAAACACTTGCAAGCTTAGACGCTTGCTTACATGCCAACGGTTACAAAGGCCCTAAAGGCGAAGCCGCCATTGCCGCCCTTGCTCACTATAAATAAAAAAAGGATTTAGCATGACGATTGTAAGCCCACAACACAGCCCTTTATTAGACAAAGAACTTGCTGATGAATACGCAAAACGCGCTTTATCTCGCTGTAAAACCCTCAGCGCATTATCGCAAATGCAAGGCGGTATTCACCGCGTGTACTTATCAAAAGAGCACAAAGAGTGTAATGCTGTTACTGCATCGTGGATGGTTGAGGCAGGCATGCAATCGTGGCAAGACGAAGTGGGCAATCTTTGGGGGCGACTAAAATCATCAAACCCACATGCTAAACGTTTAATTATAGGATCGCACCTCGACACAGTACCAAACGCAGGTGCGTTTGATGGTATTTTAGGTGTACTACTGGGGATAGAAATTGCAGCGCTTGCACATAAGTTAAAACTCGACCTGCCCTTTCATTTAGATGTAGTGGGCTTTTGCGATGAAGAAGGCACCCGCTTTGCCACCACTTTAATTGGCTCAAAAGCCCTCGCTAACGAATTTGACCCACAGTGGCTAAACATTGAAGACACAAACGGCATAACTATGCGCCAAGCCATGCTGGACTTTGGTTTAAACCCCAACGACTATGCAAAGGCCGCACTAAACAAAAACGAATTACTAGGTTACTGGGAAACTCATATTGAACAAGGTCCTGTACTCGAATCGGTTAATCAGGCGTTAGGAGTTGTAACTGCAATCGCAGGAGCAAAGCGCGCCATGCTTACCCTAACAGGCCAAAGCGGTCATGCGGGTACAACGCCAATGAACTTGAGGCAGGATTCGTTAGCAGGCTGCGCTGAATTAGTAACCGAAATTGAAAAACTAGCAAGTAATGCTAAAAATGGCGAAGTTGCCACCGTAGGGAAAATACAGTCTCGCCCTGGGGCTACAAACGTGATTGCAGGTAAAACGACCATTAGCCTAGACGCACGCGCACAAAGCGACACCGATCTCGCTAACTTACTAAGCGCCATACAAAGCAGCGCACAATCTATAGCAAGCAAACGCAATTTAACGCTTGATTGGCAATGGACGCATGCCGCCGATGCCGTAGCGTGCGACACCACTATTCAGCATTTGTTTTCAAGCGCATGTAAACTCAATAACCAAGCATCGCCTTCACTTGCCTCAGGCGCAGGGCACGATGCAATGGCAATCGCTCCAATTTGCCCCGTTGGCATGTTGTTTATACGCAGCCCTGGCGGTATAAGCCATCACCCAGCAGAAGCGGTTATCGACAGCGATGTAACAAAGGCACTAAGTGTAATGTACAGCGCGCTTTTACTTTATGTGAAAGAGTGTGAGTGATTTAAGGTAATCGAGTAAACCAAGTATATTAACTTGGTATGCTTAGGGGCTTAAACCTCCTCAAAGTCATTTGGAGGTTATTACTGAAGGCAGGTAAATGCAGGAATATACGTTATTTAAAGTAGCTTTATCGGGCTGCCCTTTGCTCTTTTAGGCTAAGGCGTTTATGTGAGCTATATACATGTTGAATGTTTGTACCATTAACCAAATATGCATCCATTTCGACGGTAATTAAACCCGATAATGGCTTGATTTCTAGAACACCCAACTCACCTAAATTTGCAGATAGTAAAGTATTATTCCTAATAGCTAACAAAGTTTTGTCAGTATCTCGTAAGTCACCATTCACATATAATTTAGCACCACTAAACCAAGTGTTAATTATTTTAACTTTGATTGACTTAATAGTAAATTCAAAGGATTTTCTCATCAGATCTCCATACCCAGAAATGTAATTATTATACTTTGTGTTCTTATGTGTTTGGCGCAAAAGCACTTTCTTTTAACACCCGCTTAGTCGATGCTGGGTAATTTTTTAGTGCAGCCAAAGGGCGAATTGGCCGCTGAACCAAATTACCTGAGCAGTTTGGGCACACGTTATTTAACACCGTTTGAGCACAGCCAGAACAAAATGTGCATTCAAATGAACAAATAAAAGCCTCTGTGGACTGTGCAGGTAGATTCTTATCACAACATTCACAATTAGGTCTTAAATCTAGCATTTAGAGCTCCCTTTTATCCACCCAATGCTGAGTAAATATCTATTACCTTTTATAACTTTTGATACCTGATGCTCACTTACATCAGGGCGGAATAGCTTAACCCGCTTTGTTTCAAATATCGGATCACTGCAAATAAACTCACCACCTAAATCTGCTTTTTTAAGCACTATATTCAATCGATAGTGTTTACCAGATTCAACTTTGTCTGTGTGTGGTGCTATTTCACTTCCTTGTGGGAATTTAAGCAAATATGTATCAAATTTAATTGGCCACGTAGCACCACAAATCAACATTTTATCGTAGCCTGATTTTTGTCGGCCTCGCTCCCAACAAAATAATTTACTCAAAAAAAACATACAATCCCTCGAAACAGCTAACAAGCTGCAGGTTAACTCGTTTTTTTATTTTTATTGATAAACAAACCATAGCCGAGTTCATATTTTGATTCAATCGATTACTGTATTTTACGTGGGATATAAAAGGGAGTTTTAATGGTGTTTTGATTGGCGTTTTAAAAGACATTATGGTGGCTATAATTGACAGAAAATCAAAATATAGCCACCCGTTTTACTTTAATGCTTATTTAATCGTTACCTTTGCATCACTTACCCATGTTTCAGTTATAGCTTCATCATTTTTATCAACTAAATACGCGCGTATGTTCACCGGATTGTTGTTAGCTTGTTTGTAGTCAAACGCTAATCGCCATTGGTTTGTACCAACTACCGGATAAACCCCAATAGGTTCTAGTATTTCACCGTTGCTGGCTTCAACAATCGGCTTTATACCACTTTTGTTATCTAAGCCTTTAAATACTGGACCTTCAAAATCAATCACCATCTTGTTAACGCCTTCAGGAATAGGCTGGCCGGGAATTCCCCCTAAGCCTTGGCGAGTATTTACAACGCTTGCAAGCGTTTTTGATTTTGGATCGAGTGGACGCCATTCAATATCATAAGAAAAGGTAAACTCATCACCTTTGCGCGCCTCTTTTTCAGGCACCCAATAGGCAACAATATTGTCGAACGTTTCATCTTTTGTAGGAATTTCGATTAACTGTACTGCGCCTTTGCCCCAATCGTCAGTAGGTTTTATCCACGCTGATGAACGCTTATTGTAAAATACGCCGTCGTCTTGGTAGTTATTAAAGTCACGATCTCTTTGGATTAAACCAAACCCTTTTGGGTTCTCATCAATAAAGCTATTGGTCGACACCGACTGAGGATTATTTAATGGGCGCCAAACGTATTGACCCGTTCCTGTGTGAATCGCTAGGCCATCGCTGTCGTGAATTTCTGGGCGCCAATCTTTAGCTTCTGTTTTATCTTTTTGTGAGTACCAATACATACTGGTTAACGGTGCTACGCCTAAGCGTTCAACATCGGCGCGCATATACAAATTTGCCGTTACAGAGGTAATATGGCCTTTAGCTTCTTTGTTATCTTTGCTTAAACCAAATCGATAAGCACCAGTGATAGAAGGCCCTTCAAGCAATGCCCAAACAGACACACTTTCACCTTTTTTCTCTGCGGGGCCAATCCAAAATGCAGAAAAGCGCGGAAATTCTTCTGGCTGATTCATACCCGTATTAATTGCAATACCTCGAGCCGACAGTCCATATTGCCCCTCTGGCCCGTCGGTACGAAAATAAGACGCGCCTAAAAAAGATATCCAATCTGGTTTCATATCTGGGCGCATTATTCTAAAGCCTGCAAATCCAAACCCCTCAGGGAGATCGTGAGCTGGGCTGTCATCAGGCATATCAAAAAAATCATTACTAAAAGGTACATTTTGAACCTGATTTTTATCGTCTCTGATGTAAATACTTACAGGCTCAGGAAAATATCGCCCAGGGTAAAATAATTGTACGGGCGCCTTTTTTCCACTTGGGTATAAGGTTTCATCTTCTTTAAAGCGTATTTTCCAGTGTTCGTCATACGTAATTTTATCGATTAACTCCGGCGCTGGCACCTTGGTTTCTGTATAGGGCTTTTTGGCTGAGGCTTTTGCCAGCGCTTTTAAGTCTTCGAATGAAAACTGCGTTTTATCTACTGCTTCTGTCGCGTAAGACGACATCGAAGTGCTAAAAATAATTGCGATAAATAACTTTAATTTCATAAAAAGAATATCCAATAAATTGAGTCAAATAAAAATGGGAACGCTGCACGAACGTATGTTTAACTTAAAGTTCTGTATGGATATTACGTGACGTAATATGAACTAGCGTTTACTAAAGTATTGTTATTTAACTCTTAGTTAATTTTTTAGGGGGGATTGTGGAAAGGGAACTTGCAATCAATACTGTAATAAAATGCTTAGTAGGTCATTTTAACACTGAACTATCCTTGGTTGCTTAACAAGACTGAAGCATAACTCCAATAGCCAAATTCAATTAAAAACGAGCTCCAGCAATTAACCCTAATAAAACAGGCTGTTTTCTTAAAAAAAATTCTACAATCTCGATGCCTACATAAGGGGCTGATGATAACTTGTCGTAATGTGTAGTAAAGAGAACTAAGCAAACAGTTAGTAGTCGCTTTGCTTAAACCGCTTATTAACAGTTTATTTCAACCGCTTCTGCATTTTTAAAAATACTTTTTGCTTGCTCAAATATGGGTTTAGCTAATTTATCTTTAGGCGACCAAATATCTATTGCATTACCGCTATGATTGAATAAAGTTACATAATTTCCAGCTAATTGAATTTTGGTAACAAAAGATTTAGGAATAGTTTTACCATATTTTTTATGTAACCTAGCTTTGGGCAAGTGCGAAATAAACACCTGTTCGCCCATATCAATTAAAACCTTTTCAGGATCGTAAAACTTTGAACCAAAACTAAAGTAAAGAGAGATTGCACTAATGATAAAACAAAATAATATTACCGAATCCATTAATTGCATGTCGAATTTCCTTAAACTACTAACGAGCCTGTAGAACAACTCGTTTTTTATTTTTTATTGATAAACAAAACATAGCTGAGTTCCTATCAACTTAAGATAAATTTACTCATGCCTTTATTGACCGTAATATTCCGCTTTTTATTTTAAAAGGAATCAAGCTTAATAAAGCCAAGTTGTTTACCACTCTATAATTGACAATTTCCGCAACAGTTAGAATAAGGTCATCCTAACTGCCCTTCATCATTAGTCATTTAAAACGCCTTTAACTGTATTATTTTTTTAAGACGTTTTTTAATTACCTTTTGCTCGCAATAAAGCCCGATAAAACCACCAACAGCAATTGAAGCCACAACCAACAACCAATATAAAGAGCTGTTAGATGCCTGAATACCCGAAATATAAAGGTATAAGTTGAACGGGATAATAAAAAATAAGCTACCTAGTACTTTAATGAATTCCCTAAAAAGCTCTGTATCAGACTTTGCTTTGTCGATATGAGAGTTAATAGTTTCATTTGATATCTCATTTAGCTCTGGGTATGTTTTTTGTAACCAATTTAAATAATTCAATTATGTATCCTTGTATTTTTATATCTAGTGCTGCCTTAAATAGGCAAAATATATTTGTAAAAATAAGCATTGTGGCAGCAAAGCGAACTACTTTTTGTTCTTGGTTAATTTATTGCTAACTTCATATTTAGCTTTACCTTGGTTTGCACGTAAACCTGCAAAATAGGTTACAGCAGCTATAGGTAAGCAAATAAAACCGTATGCTTTAAAGCTTTCTAAAAAACCACTTTTCTCGCTTATAATGCCACCAAATAAAACCCCAAGAATGGTAGGCAATAAAATAGCTGCAGCTGCGTATATAAATTTTTTCATTCTTCAATCCTTTTATGATTAGTAATTTTGTTTGTAATAATGTTCACCAAGAGCAAAATGTATTTTTACCTTATCTTAATTATTCTTATTGGCTACTGGTTAAATAGCCTTTCGCATTTTATTTAATAACTCGTAGCATGCTTTATACAACAGTATTTCCATGTCTTCGTTATGATACAAAGGACCCCAACGAAAAAAGCCTCTTAAGCTAAATTTTTTAGCTATGAATTCGCGCCACGTAACAGATTTAGAAACGCTGAACGTTTTAATCGTCTTATTGTGTTTAATATTATACAAGCGCGATACTAACTTAACTTTTGGTCGCCAAAATAGCGGAATAATAGCTGTATCAAAATCTATAGTGAATGCATCACCACCATGCAAAGTAACTATAACAACATCTAAACCAATATCTGACTTTTTAGGCTCTTTAATAGATGAGATGCTGTGAAGACAAAAAATATCCTCAAGCTTCTTGTGCATATGATCTTGTAGTGAATCGCCCGTTATATAAAAAAACGACTCAACCTTAGAAAAATGGCTGTTATTAGCTACAACTAACGATCCCAAATAAACATTTGGCTTTTCAGAGCTAAACCAATCGAATAGCAAATTTAAATTCCTTTTTACTTATGCCAAATAAATAGGCTGCAAGATTGTTGGTTAAGGTTAGAGTGAGAAAGCAAAGCCAGCAGCTTAAGTTATGCTTAACAATTTTTTATTACGATTAATTTTCTCACTACGTAATTGAATACCAAGTAATGTCCCTAATAAAACAGCAATAACATGCAGCAAAGCTGAAATTAAATATATCAAAAGCTCCATTGGTATTTTTAACAAAATGTATAGTAAGGCACCGACACTTAGATCAATAAACCAATAAACCGCCGCAACTAAAAAGGCTTGCTTATAGGGACTCAATGTTTGCTTATAGCTTAAGTAACAATACACGATTAAAGAGGTTAAAAATCCGAGGACGTAATGAGTAAAAATGTATGATGTACTTTGAGTCATCTCATCAAAGCCAACAATCTTTGTTGCTATTGTTGATAAAGCAATTAGCAATAAATACAAGCCTACTGAAAAGAGTACAATCCTAGAATATTTCACGATAATCCTTTAGCAATACAACGAGGCTGTAGAATAGCTCTAACAGCCAGATTCAATTAATTAGTTTCTTTAATCTTGACGAGCCTGTAGATTAACTCGTTTTTTATTTTTTTGATAAATAAACCATAGCTGAGTTCCTATTTTGGTTCAATCGTTACTGTATTTCACGTGGAATATAAAAAATTCTTAGCTGTTGTTTTAATTGACGTTTTGGAAGGTATTACTGGAAATTTAGTGTGCTAACTGTTTGTTATTGTCCTAACTTGGCGTATTTCAGAGTACTCGGACTGAATTAACCCAAAGCATTTAAGATCGTGAAACTGATTTTTCCAGTAACCACTTTGACGCCTTATACCTTCCTCTTTGAACCCAACTTTTAAAAGGAGTGACTCAGATGCAGAGTTTCCAAGAACAGTATCGCCTTGAATACGATTAAGTTTACCGCAAGATAAGTCACCTGAAAATGCGGCTTTAACTATTCGATGAACTGCTTCAGTGGAAAAACCCTTACCCCAATATTTAGGCAGTAAATCATATCCAATAACAGCATTTTTCATTTTAGGACTCCAAGTATTAAAGCCGCAAGTACCTATAAGTTGATCTGTTTCTTTTAGGCGAATAGCCCAACGAATACCTGAGTTTTCTTTAAAACGAGCGTTAAAAAACTCAATTAAATGGCTGGCTTGTGACAGTTCAGTAAACGCCTCTAAATCATAATATTCTACAACTGAATTGTCCGAGAACAACTCAAACAAACTATTTGAATCTTCTTTTGATAATTGATCTAACCTTAAGCGATTTGTCTCTAAAGTTGGAAATGACAACCTAAATCCTCCGTGAAATATAACAAGCCTGTAGATTAACTCGTTTTTTAATTTTTTATTGATAAATAAACCATAGCTGAGTTCCTATTTTGGTTCAATCGATTACTGTATTTCACGTGGAATATAAAAAGAGGACTAGGTGTTGTTTTAATTGACGTTTTGGAAGGTATTACGGGAAAGTTTAGTGTGGTTGGCTTTTTACTCTTTCTTTCATTGTAGCTCAGCTTTTTGCGTGATTCATTTTTATAAAACTCACTTAACCCGCTGCTTTAATTTATTATTTATGTAAAGATTAGAATGAATTTCATCCTAACTCTTTAGCTTTTGTTTAACTCTATTTTTGAAACGTAAAATACAATACCAGCAACAAGACCTACTATAGAAAATAAAAACAATTGTAAAAAGCTATATCCATAACCTATTAACGTAATTGAACCATTTTCGACCAATACCTTACCATTAATGATTGAGCTATCTAAACCTGAAGGGAAAACAAAAAAGAAAGAAACTAAGCAAGTAGATATAACTGAAGATTTGAGCACTGTATTTAGCGAATAACCACAGCTTTTAGTGATAAATTTATAAATGGGAAATGCTGTTACTGGAACCAAAATTAGAACAACTATTAACGTCCAAATAAATATACCAAAAGGCATAATAGTAAATTTCATTTCAATTGCCATTGGCGCTAAAAATGCAACAATTAAAGAGGCTAAAATAAAGCTAAATATTGTTCTCAACTCGAAACCTTCTTAGAAAGCTAACGCCTGCCATAACCGATTTGTGGCGCTCTTGCACAAATCCGGTTAATGGTTTTATTATGTAACGTCACCGTCAAGTCCAAATTTTTTCCTGTTCAAAACTAGCGCTGCCAGCACAGTTACTCCTAACACTGTACCAACAGGGAACATGAAGAGTAACAATGTTGAATATATTATTAGTGCCCAAAAAAGCCACTCAGTTCGATAGTTTAAGCCCACAACGGAAAATGTTAAAAAGCAAAGCGCAACTAAAAATAAGATGAACCCTGTTACTGTAGACAAAGCTGTTGATGACATTTCTTCTTGTGATATTTTAGGTTCATTATTTCCAAACAGCGTTATCTCTTGAAATGAAGAGGACATAATTAAATACGAATCAATAATTCCCCAAAGTGGTGCCCAGAAAAGCAATAATCCCAAAACTGCGACGTATTTCCCTATAGTTTCCTTGTTCATCATCTCTCCTCACGTAGTTATATAACGAGCCTGTTAACAGGCAAGAAATAGTTGGTTAAATTAGCGACAAAGGAACAAAACCAACTATTTTTGTCCTTGTTTAACAGCTTGTTACGCATTGTTTACACTACAGTCAATTGTTGCATTAATCTTTGGTGGGTAGACAGAACCAAACTGACTATGCGAGCCATAAGTACCCATTTTATATTTTTTAACGTATATATCACTAGATTTGCATAACTCTTTTCCTTTGAGCTCTACCAATTCGACCATATCTGTTTCATTAAGATCGGTATGACCAAAAACCTCAATTGAATACGTCCCATCAGAATTTTTGCTTACATCGCTATATTGGACTATGACACCTTTATAAGTTTTCATTCCAACACAACCAGAGATTATTAATATGATTAAAGGTAGATACTTTTTCATGCTTATCCTTAAACACCTAACAGCTTATTGAACACCACTTTGGGGATTTATAGCACCCCAAAACGGCGTATATTACAGTGTTCAATAATTCCACTAAACAACTTCAATGTAAACAAGTAATTAAATATGTTACAAAAAACCCTTTGTAATTTTTCACCAAAACGGTGTTTAATAATGTTATTGGACAAAATAAAAATAGAGCTTTATTTATGTAGTTACCTTTACAACAATAATTAACAAACGGACGGATACTAAGGGCTAGCTAAGGCTTATTGAGGCTTACTTATACTGGTTTAGCATTTTTATACACTTAATAGTTGGCGTTTAGACTTGTTCGGTGGAAAAACTCGAGTAAAGAATAAAAGAAAGTAATAGGAAAATTTTGGCTTTATGTATTTAGCACGTAATTAGCTAAAGCATTGGTTAGATAAGCGAGCCATAAACATATTGATTGATACAGACTCGCTGAGATATTTATTATAAAAACGAATGAGTAAAGTGTTTACTTTACATCAAAGTTCACATGGTCAAAGTATGGGTTTTTCTCACGCGCTTTAAGTACGCTGATTGTGGTTAGCACAATGAGTTGCAGCTCGTTATTTACGTTAACAACTATGCATTCGTCTTTATTTGCATTGCGCTTTGTATCAGTTGCTATCCCGCATACACCATCGCCATTTTTTAATATAAGCTCAATGCTTAAATGGTGCATACAAGCAATTTCGATGTAGTCGTATTGGTTGCAACTGATCATAACGTCCTCTTTATTTAGTCGGTTTAAAAACCATTAAAAAAGCAATAACAACAAGGTTGGCTATATACCACAAATCTTTAATTACAAATTGCCCTAAACGATCCAATAAAGTGGAAGAGCTAAATGCACCGGTGGCGGTAATTAAGAATGTTTGGGTCATCATAAATACGCTTAAACACGCTAAGCCACTTACAATAATTAGCTTTTTATTATTTAAAAATAGCCCTAAGCCCAATAACACAGCAAATAATACATCAAACCCGCCAATTACGTTAGACGCGCCTTGTACGCTAAATACCGTGTATAACCACGACATAAACGGTGAGGTTTCTACTAAACTTACAATGCCTTTTGCTTCAAATTCATAAAACTTCATGCCGCCAATCCACAATAAAACCATAGCAACCGGTATAAAGTTTAAAAGTACGTGTTGTTTGTCGGTAAGTTTGTCTTTATAAAACAAAAACAAATACAAAGGCACTACAGCAAAGTATTTAATTATGCCCTGCCCGCTACCAATGATTGGAAAGCCGCCAAGTTGAGCCATCCAACGGTTACTGGCAAACAAGGTAAGTAATGCAACTAAACTTATAATTGCTGCAAGTAAAAGTGCTGGCGTAGGTTTCATTAGTTTAAGGCGAGCGAGCACGGTGGCAAACGCTAAGGCAATCATAAAGGAGCCACTAATTAAACCTAATGCAGGTACAGACATTAGCGAGTCAACGCCATAAAAACTAAACGTAGCCGTTAACGTATTAGGGTTTGATCCTAACGCAAACGACAAGCCAAGTAGCAAAAAGCTAGTCGTTAATAAAAAAGTAATCACGTTATTGGTTAGTTTTAAGTTCATTGTATTTCCAAGTATTCGTTGAGGTTTATAAAGACCTTACGAACCTATAAAACAATTCAAGCTAACTCTTAAAAATCAGAGTTAATTAAGCACACTGTAAGCTCTTATCGGGTAATGTAATCAATCACTTTAGTTTATAGTTTATTTCCTCTTTATTAATAAAATTAAATAAGTCTAATATTCATATGATGTGCGTCATCTTTTTTATTATTAAATGAAGTAGAATAACGTCGCCTTTTCAATACACAGAATGCATGCATTTCTAAAACTTAGGGACATTTTTTAATGAAGGGTACTGATATTCGAGTTACCTCTGGACTGATTTCTATAGCCATTGTTTTACTACTTTGGTTTGCTGTACCGCCTCCGCAAGGTGTTACCGAAAACGCATGGCATTTGCTCGCTTTATTTATTGGTACTGTAGTTGCGATTATTGGTAAAGCAATGCCTATCGGCGCCATTGCTATTTTAGCTATTACTTCTGTTGCGTCAACCGGCGTAACTAATGACAGCCCATCTGGCGCTATTAAAGATGCATTAAGTGGCTTTTCTAATTCATTAATTTGGTTGATTGGTATTGCTATTATTATTTCTCGGGGTTTAGCTAAAACTGGTCTGGGAAATCGTATTGGCTATAATTTTATTTCTCTTTTTGGTAAAAAAACAGTTGGTATTGGCTATGCACTCGCACTTTCTGAACTTGTTATAGCACCTGTAACGCCAAGTAATACCGCGCGAGGCGGCGCTATTATTCACCCAATAATGAAGTCGATAGCAACAAGTTTTGGCTCGTCTCCTGAGGAAGGCAGCTCTCGTAAAATTGGGCACTACCTTGCTTTAGTGAGCTACCATATAAACCCTATTACATCAGCTATGTTTATTACAGCGACTGCGCCAAACCCGCTAATTGTAAAGCTGATTGCTGATGCTACCGGTGCAAATATCAGTATTACTTGGAGTACATGGGCGCTGGCAGCGCTTGTTCCTGGTTTGCTATGTATTGCCCTTGTGCCTTTGGTTGTTTATGCCATTTACCCACCTGAAGTTAAAAGTACGCCCGACGCTAAAACCTACGCAGAATCTAAATTAACTGAAATGGGCCCAATGAGTTATGGCGAAAAAATAATGGTGGGTGTTTTTGCTATGTTGCTTGTTTTATGGGCCGGCGTACCTGCAATGATTTTAGGGGCTGACTACGCGGTTAATACTACCGCAGTGGCTTTTTTAGGCTTGTCGGTTTTATTAGTCACTGGTGTATTAAGCTGGGACGATGTACTTAAAGAAAAGTCTGCGTGGGATACCGTTGTTTGGTTTTCAGCATTAGTAATGATGGCCACTTTTTTAAATAAACTAGGTTTGGTAACGTGGTTTTCAACACTTGTTGAGAGCAATATTGCGCAACTGGGCTTTGACTGGATTGTATCGGCCATTATATTGGTAGCTGTATATTTTTACGCTCATTACTTTTTTGCGAGTACTACAGCACATATTACTGCTATGTTTGCCGCATTTTACGCCGCAGGTTTAGCGCTTGGCGCTCCGCCTTTATTTTTAGGTTTACTGTTAGCTGGCGCTTCATCACTGATGATGTCGTTAACGCATTACGCAACAGGCACATCACCCATAGTGTTTGGCTCAGGCTATGTATCGTTAAAAGACTGGTGGGTAATGGGCCTTATAATGAGCGTTATTAATTTAAGTGTATGGGGAATTATTGGCGGGCTTTGGTGGAAAGCACTTGGGTATTGGTAGTCTTGCCTTTGTTAGTTTGGCTTGCACATTTAATACTGCGCACTTATTTTAGTTCGTTCTACAAATATAAACATTGAGGCTGTTGCAAGGGAGCACTATGGTTTTTAAATTTATAAAGGCAGCATATTCAGACCGAGACTACTTATTAAGCCTCAGAAAACTAACTATGATTGAACACTTAGAAAGTGCCGGGTTATTTTTAATACCAATTCGCTTAATTAAGTGATCTATTTTGAGGCTGGAAAAACGTGTTGATAGCTAGGCAAAAAATTCGCTATTTAGTTGTTCTAAATGAGCATTTTTTAACGCAGGTAGCGACACGTTTAGCCCCGCAAAATGATTAAGTATTATTGCGGATTGGTATAACAGATCAACAGCATGTTTTAAGGCTTGATGACCAATATGACTGCTCCCATCTTATAGTTATAAATGAGGTACCAATTGGTACTTTAAAATACCAAACGCACGCTCAACACGTTGAAATAATGCAATTACAAATACATCCATTGCATCAAAATAAAGGGTATGGGAAAGCGGTTATTGAACAAGTAATTACAAATGCGCAGTCAAAACCCATTAAACTCACTGTGCTTAAAAACAACCCAGCATTAGGACTTTATAAACGGCTGGGTTTTACTATAACGGATGAGGATAATTACGAGTACCACATGCAAACGCGAGCTACTCGTAACTAAAATTAGTCGCTTTGATCTCTGAAGTCTTTTTTTCTGAAAATAGTTAAATGCCAACCCCAATGCAAAGAACCTAATCTTAAAAAAATAGTCGTGAAAAATGAGCCTAAAATACACCAAATGTAATCTACATTAAGGCTAAATAAAGCAGCATAAACTGCACCACCCGCTAAACACGCAGAGGCGTAAGGTTCGCTGCGCATAACAGTTGGCACCTCACGGCAAATTACGTCGCGTATTAAACCACCAAATATACCTGTAGTAATGCCCATGGTAATTGCGACCACCATACCAGAGCCATTAATGAGTGCTTTTTCTATCCCCATAATATTAAATAACGCCATACCAACAGCGTCTACCAATAAAAAGTAGTAATTATTAACGCGCGGTAAATATCGAATAAATGCAATTGTTGCTATAACGGCCCCATAGGTCGAATATAAATACTCTGGAGTTGCAATCCAAAATACCGGTTTGTTTAAAAGTATATCTCTGAGGGTACCGCCCCCTAATGCTGTAACGGTTGCAACCACTACGACGCCAAAGCCACTAATGTTTTTTTCATACCCAAGCAATGCCCCTGCAACAGCAAAAAATGCAACACCGAGTAACCCTAGTACCATAAAGTATTCAGCAGTCATGGTAATTCCTTTTTAAAGTTTATTAGGAGTTGTATCAACTTACGTGCCAAAAAACTGAGTAAATATAAATAAACCAACAATTTAAGTGACTGAAATTTATAAGCTTATTTAATTTATTAAAAAACGTTAGCTATGTGATATTTAGTGAAGGATTAACAAGAGTAATTATTTTAATTATGGGTAGTTTTTACACGTTAAAGTACAGAGGGATTTTGTTACAGAGTTGCAGTCGAGCACTTTTAAATTTTAAGCAAAAATTAAAGGAACAATAAAGCTATTACCAATATTACAAAAATAATAGGCAATATTGCATGTTGCCAATTTTGTTCTTTATTTTGATTATAGAGTGTTTCCATTGAGCTTTTATCATTATTGGTAAAACTATGCTGGCACTGCATACAGTTTTGGGCTTTTATGCTCACCCAAGTACCACATTTAATACATGCGTAACGCCTCGACAGTTTATCAAACTCGTTTGTTTTCCTAAATATTCTCATTTATCACCTCATTGATTTTCGCCGCGGTAAGAAAACCAATGAATAATATACGCTCTTTAAATTCATTGTTACTTCTTTACTTTATTCAATAATTTTTACATTTGGAATGTTTTGTAAAAGGTAGGATTTTAAAGATTCAAACGCATCTTTATTAAAAATAAACTCAGTTGTTTTACCATCAACTTGATTATACGGTAGTGCAAATACACCGTGCCTCTTAGTTTTGTCGATGACAACTTTGTTAATATCGTTAATATTAAACACTTGCTTATAAACGTATAATATTTGCCCCTCAACGCGTACAGCCTTTAACGGGCTTTGCTCAACATTACGCGAACGAATAAACACAAAATATAAAATAACGGGAAATAAAAACAGGTTAAGCGCTTGCAAACTAAAAGGTTTATCTATCAATACAATATATGTTGAGTAACAAATTAAAGAGGCCGCTAGTGCTAAAATTAATTGTGTGTTGTTTTTCATAATCATCCTTGGTTACTAGTCAAAAAAATCGGTAAGGTTTTTTAATTATATTACCAATTTAGTGAAATACGCCATTTTTTAACTTTTGCTAATCAAACTTAAATCCGGGCAAAGCTGCCATAATTAATATCCTGATTAATCTACATAACTCACTTTTGTTCCCGCTAAATGATCATGTAAACATCGTTTATCTTTTCCAAATATAAATAATGGATTAACAAAACCAGCTATAAACTGACCTACCGAAGGGACAAGTGATAATAGTTGCATACAAAGCATGCGTTTAAAGTAAATTGTAGTAAAGCTTGCTTGTGTACCATCTAAATTTTCAATACGGATAGACATTAAAGATTTACCAATTGTTTGTCCGCGTTGGTACATAAGGTAACCATGAAGCACTAACGTGCTTAATATGCCATAACCTAGCAAACCTGCAGATAAAGTAAGTGTTGGTTGGCTTAAATTATCAAACCCTACGAGTATGAATACAGGTATAAAACAAGCAACACCTAAAACGCCATCAACAATAGCAGCCACTAGCCTATCTGAGCGCGTTGCTTTTTCTCCTGCTACTTTTGATACAATATTTTCAGATGGGTTCTGTGCTTCTCGCGTTTCAATTAAGTCGTCTATTTCTTTTGCTCGATCTGGGTAGGCTTCGCGATCTATAGCTCTCGCTGATGAGTAAAGCTCATCTAAAGTGTAGGTAGAAAAATCAATTTCAGAGTCCATGCAAAAAATCCATATAGTGTTATTAAAAAGTAATTTAACACAATTAATTTAAGCTATTCAATTATTTAAGATTATCAAATAAAAAAGCTACTAAAAAGTAGCCTTTAATTATTAATTAAATACCATTCAATTTGCTGTTAAAAATGCCATTTAACTAGTAAGTTTGGATTATGTTCGGTTTGCCCATCTACACCAAATTTATTTTTCCAATAAACATACTCAATACCCACATCAAGACGAGTGGTATCTAAGCCGAGCATAGGGGCAATATTGTATTTAATCTGCGAGGTAAAGTTAAAGCCACCTTCACTTTTACCAAACATTGTGTCGGTGCTATCTACAATATCTAAAAAGCCATCGTATCTAAAGTTACCTTTGTTATAGCCCCACGTGACTGTTATTTGGTTATTATCTTCACGTTGAATACCTATATCATCTTGAAAACGACGATAATAAGCCACATTAAAATATTGAAAGCCAGGTACATCAAGTGATACACCGCCCCCTAATAAATAGTTATTTTGATCCGTATCTCCCGAGCCATACTCTGTTTGTAGGCCTAAAAACACCTCTTTAACAAAGCTATTTTGTGGCTTGTAAAGAGTAGGGTTTATGTTTAGCTCACCGTACACTTCATCGGGATTACTTAGTCTATCCATAAAGAAGAACGTACTGCCCCATGTATGTCCCGATGCATGCTCTATAGTAACAACACTTCTATCATCTTCAGTACCTGAAAACGGCTCTAGGTAGTCGGCTCCTGTCATTGCGGTAATACTAAAATCAGACCAAAGCTCTTTAGCCGATACACCTGTAGAGCACATTGCAATTGCAGTTACTAATGCTAATTTTTTTATTGTTTTGATTTTCATTGTTAATCCCTTTTATGATTTTTATTAGTTTAGTTAAGATGATCCGTACTTGCTGAGTAATTTTCTGGTAGTACCAACGTCATTATTATTGCGGTGATACCCGACACCGTCACTGCACTACCAAATATGGCAGTAACTAACTTAGGTGCGTTTGCAAACAACTCCGGTACAAAACTAACACCTAGCCCGAGCCCCAAACTCACCGCAATAATAAGTAAACTTCTGCGATTTATTTTTTCGCTGGCGAGTATTTTGACCCCAGCGGCTGCTACGGTGCCAAACATTACAAGCGTTGCACCGCCCAAAACAGGTTTAGGTATATTTTGTAATACAGCGCCAATCACAGGAAACAAACCAAGAATGATTAAAATACCGCCGATCCACAGGCCTATGTACCTGCTGGCAACACCTGTTAGCTGAATAACCCCGTTGTTTTGACTAAAAGTAGTATTTGGAAAAGTGTTAAATAAGGCCGCAATCATCGAGTTAACGCCATCACCTAGAATACCACCGCGTATGCGTGCTAAGTAAGTAGGCCCTCTAACAGGTAACTTAGAAACAGCACAATTGGCAGTAATATCGCCTGTCGATTCAATTGCAGTAATAAGGTATAAAAAGCCAAAGGCTATAAGCGCACCAAAATCTACACTAAAACCGTACTTAAACGGTATTGGCATGGCGATTAAATCAAACTCGCCGACTTCAAATTTGGCTATTCCTAATATAACGGCCAGTATCCAACCTACTATCATGGCTACAACCACGGCTGTTAGCCTTACCCATTGATTTTTACTTGCATTAAGCAGCACCACTAAAGCAACAACCGAAAAACCAACAATTAGGTTACTTGGTGAGGCAAACTCGTCAGGCTTATTAGTTAATAGCCACTGGCCGCCGCCTATGTCGGTCATACCCACTTTTATAAGGTAGACGCCTATAGTGGTAATAACCACGCCGGTAACAACAGGCTTAATTACTTTGCCGAGTTTTTCTATAAAAAAACTAATAAATATCTCTACAAAGGCCGCTAAAAAACACACAGCAAAAATAGTAGCGAGCACTTCATCGTTATTGCCACCCGTAGCTTTAACAGTAAAGCCTGTGGCCAAAATAGTGCCTAAAAAAGCAAAACTGGTGCCTTGCACACATATAAGTCCAGAACCAACAGGCCCTACTCTGCGCGCTTGTATAAACGTACCAACACCCGATACAAACAACGCCATACTAATTAAATATGGTATTTCAGCTGCTAGGCCAAGCACCCCACCAATAATAAGTGTGGGTGTAATAATGCCTACAAAGCTTGCGAGTACGTGCTGTAGTGCAGCAAAAAATGATTCAGTTAGCCCTGGTTTATCATCTACCGCGTAAATTATGTCTTCTGAAATAGCTTCTTGGTTTGACATGGTCAATATCCTTTTAGCGCTTAAACTTGGGCAAGGTATTAACGCCCTGCCCTATTTTAATTCAAATACGTCTGCGTTTATTTAAGCTGCCCTTCTACGCCTTCAACGTAAAAGTCCATGCCGAGTAAGGTTTTATCATCAATAGTCTGCCCAGCTTTTGTAACCAGCTCACCTTGCTGATTTTTTATAGGGCCAGTAAATGGATGAAATTCACCTTTACCAATTTTCTCTGAAATAGCATTTACTTCACTTACTACATCACTTGGAATGTCTTTACTTAGCGGCGCTAAGCGAGTCATCCCTGAGCCTATCCCTTTCCATATATCTTGCGATTGCCATTTATCGTCAAGTACTTGCTGTACGCGATCTGCATAAAATTCATCCCAGTGATGAACCGCTGCCGTTAAATGTGCTTTTTTACCGTATCCGCTCATATCTGAGTGGTAGCCAATAGCGTAAATACCAGCGGCTTGCGCTGCTTGCAGTGGTGCAGGCGAATCAGTATGTTGGGTAATAATATCAACGCCTTGATCTATTAGGCTATCGGCAGCTTCGCGCTCTTTACCCGGATCAAACCAGCTATTAACCCACACTACTTTTACTTTTGCATTAGGCTTTACTGAGCGCAAACCAAGCGTAAATGCATTTATACCGCGTATTACCTCCGGAATAGGAAACGCAGCAATATAACCAATACTGTCGGTTTTACTCATGTGCCCTGCAATAACACCTGTTAGGTAGCGTCCTTCGTAAATGCGATCAAAGTAAGTGCTTACGTTTTTTGCGCGTTTATAGCCTGTGGCATGCTCAAACTTTACATTAGGAAATCGTTTAGCCACTTTAAGTGTTGGGTTCATGTAGCCAAACGACGTGGTAAATATTAAATCGTGCCCGCTTTTAGCCAGTTGCGTAATAACACGCTCTGCATCGGCCCCTTCTGGTACGCTTTCGACAAAAGTAGTTTCTATTTTGTCGCCAAACTTTTCTTCTAGGTAATGGCGGCTAGAGTCATGTGTATAAGTCCAACCGGCCTCACCTATGGGGCTTACATATACAAAGCCAACTTTTACGCTATCTTTTGCAATAGCAGATGCGTTTATGCCTAAGCTCAATGCAACCCCGAGTGCTGTTATAAGTTTTTTCATTGTTATTCTCCGTGTTATATTTTTAATATCCTGTTGAAGCAGGTGATTTGCCTTATTGATTTTGTAATTAATTTAATGACCCTTGTGCCAAGGTTTACCTAGCCACATGGGTTCGTACATTTTTAATTTTTGTTTATTTTTACTGAGCATAATCAGTACTATAAGCGTTGCACCATAAGGCAACATGGCCAGTAAGTTAGACTCCACAGCCCACCCAAAAGCCTGTGCCACTAAGTGCATAATGCTGGCAAAACCAAATAAATAAGCACCAAGCATTACGCGCTCAATACGCCAGCTTGCAAACACCACTAAAGCAAGGGCTATCCAACCTCGCCCTGCCGTCATGTTTTGAGTCCAAAGTGGTGTATAAGCCAACGACAAATATGCGCCCGCAATGCCAGCCAGTGCGCCGCCAAACATTACGGCGAAATAACGTGTACGCATTACAGGTAATCCTAAGTTATTCCCCACACTTGGGTTTTCGCCAATAGCTCGTACTGCAAGCCCTGCTCTGTGGTATTTAAAAAACAAATACGCACCAAGCACTAAACCCCAACTTAAATACACAATGGCGTCTTGCGAAAATAGCGCTTTGCCTAAAACTGGAATATGCTCAAACCCTGCAATTGCTAAAGTAGGTAACGCGTTAATGGTTTTTCCCTCATAGTCGGCCCCTAAAAATGCCGAAAGGCCTGTACCAAAAATAGTCAGCGCTAAACCTGCCGCTACTTGGCTAGCATTTAAATTAAGTGCTACAAAAGCAAAAATAAGTGAGGCCATAACCCCGACCACAGCTGCTACCGTAAAACCAATAAATAGGTTGTCGCATTGGTACATAGTTATAAACCCTGCCACTGCGCCAAGTAGCATCATGCCTTCTTGCCCTAAATTTAAGGTGCCGCTTTTTTCGCATACCATTTCACCCAGCGCCACCAGCAATAAGGGGGTGCCTGTACGAATAGTGGCGTATAAAATATTAGTAATTACATCTAATTCCATGATTTAAGACTCCTGTGCAATTTGTATTGGCTGCGCTTTTTGTTGTTTAAATGGCAGCGAAAATTTAAGGCGATAAGTAATAAGCACATCGCACGAGAGTAAATAAAACAGCATTAACCCCTGAAAAATACCGGTTATAGCGTTAGGTAATCCCATGTTAATTTGCGCAAGTTCACCTCCCATATAAATAAGCCCCATTAGTAAGCCCGCAAACGTAATTCCTACTGGGTGGAGTCGCCCCAAAAAAGCAACAATAATGGCGGCATAGCCATAACCGGGTGATATTTGCGGAACCAACTGTCCAATAGGCCCAGCTACTTCGCCCGCTCCAGCAAGCCCCGCCAAGCCCCCGCTAATAACTAGCACTCCGGCAATTAATAATGCTCGCTTGTAACCCGCCATTTTGGCCGCGGATGCATCAAGCCCAAGTACTTGTATTTGAAAGCCTATAAAGGTTTTACTAATAAAAACCCATGTGGCGCATAGCGCTAATAACGCAAACGCCAGGCCTAAGTGCAATCGAGTACCGTCGAATAAAATAGGTAATAGCGTGCTATCGCCAAACAATGCACTTTCAGGAAAGTTATAACCGTGAGGATCTTTGAGTGGCCCATGAACAGCCCACAGCAATACATTTACTGCTATGTAGTTGAGCATTATGGTGACTAAAATTTCATTGGTGTTTAAACGCAGCTTCATAAAAGCAGCAAGCCCCGCCCACAACATGCCACCAGCAATACCAGCGAATAATGTAAGTGGCATTGCAAAAGCACTTGTTGAGTCAACAAAGTTAACGGCTACAGCACTAGCACATACACCACCAATAAGCAGTTGCCCTTCTGCGCCTATATTCCAAACCGATGCTCTATAACAAAGCGCTAAGCCATAGGCGCATAGCAAAATAGGAATGGTCATTACAAGTAGCTCAGTTACACCATACCAATCGGCAACAGGTGCTATAAGCAATGTATACAGGGCATTTAAAGGATCATGCCCTAATAAGGCAAACACCACGTAACCGGTTATTAATGTGAGTAAAATAGCTAAAACAGGAGAGAGATAACTCCAAGCCGGTGAGCGCTCAACACGTGGTTCTAACTTAATCATGCGAGTGCCCCTTGTGGTGTGTGTACTTTAGGCTGGTTATTAAAAACATCGCTAAAGTCGCCAGCCATCCACTGCCCTAACTGCACAAGCGGTACGGTATCGGTATTTAAAATAGGAGACAGTTTGCCATCACAAATTGCGCCAATGCGGTCGCAAATTTTATAAAGTTCGTCTAAATCTTCTGAAATAACGAGTACCGCACACCCTTCGTCGCGAAGCTTTAAAATTGCTTCATGTATCGCCACTTGTGCGCCTATATCTACACCCCAAGTAGGGTGCGACATAACGAGTAGTTTTGGGCTTTGCTCTACCTCGCGACCAATAATAAATTTTTGTAAATTACCACCTGAAAGGCTAGCTGCATGAGTGCGAAAACTTGGCGTTTTAACCTTGTATTTTGTAATGATTTTATTAGCAAGCTCAGTAATTTTTTGTTTTACTAAAAAGCCATTTTTAACTATTCCACTATCAAAACTAGTAAGCAATGCATTTTGTGCCAAATCCATAGTGGGCACGGCTCCTCGCCCAAGCCTATCCTCTGGCACACATGCAAGCCCAAGGCGGCGCCTTTTTAGCGGGCACAGTGCATCAACTACGGTATTTTTAAATTTAATGGCACTACTACTAGCTTGAATTTGTTCCCCCGAAAGCACTTTTAATAACTCTTCTTGTCCGTTGCCTGCAACACCCGCAATCCCCACTATTTCGCCTTGCTGTACTGCAAAGTTAATGTTTTTAAGGGGTGTTGCAAATAACGCTTGTGCGGCGGTGGTTAGATTATTAACGGTTAAAAAATCCGCAGTACCCAAAGCTCTGCGAGTTTGGTTACTAATTGGCGTGTTGTCGCCTACCATCAGCCTAGCAATTGACTCACTAGTTTCCTTTTTAGGAATACAATGCCCGCTTACTTTTCCGCCTCTCAAAATGGTCGCACTGTCACATAGCTCAATCACTTCGTGCAGTTTATGGCTGATAAACAGCACAGAGCAGCCTTCTTTTTTAAGTGACTTTAGGGTTTTAAATAATGCATCGACTTCTTGTGGAGTAAGTACTGAAGTGGGTTCGTCTAAAATAAGTAACTGAATATCTAATAATAAGCATCTAACAATTTCTACTCGTTGGCGCTCGCCAGTTGAAAGTGTTGATACCAGTCTATGGGGGTCTAATGGCATACCATAACGTGTTGATGTTTTCGTAATTCGACCCGCAAGCGTGCTGCTATGCCCTGCTAAATCACCTAACGCTAGTTCAATATTTTGGGCAACCGTAAGTGTTTCAAATAACGAAAAGTGCTGAAAGACCATTCCAATGCCTAAATCACGCGCATCAGCAGGCTCTTTTATATTCATTATACGGCCGTTGAAAAACATGTCCCCTTGGTCAGGTTTAACCACACCATAAAGCATTTTCATTAATGTGCTTTTACCTGCACCGTTTTCACCTAATAAGGCATGCACTTCACCATGCTTAATTTTTAAGGTTACGTCATTATTGGCTATACATCCGGGATACTGCTTTGTCATTCCCTGCATAGTAAGGCGGTATTTATTATTCATTATTAGGGCCTATTTGTACTTAATGAGCAATTTAGCCTACTCAAAACATCAACTGACCAACCGGTCAACAATGGCATGGTAACTGCAATATACTTACCAAGATGAAAAAGTATTTTTCTTACCCGTGCGCAAACAACAAGAAAAAACATACGCCAAGCCTTTATGTATCAGGGCTTTATAAAAATTAAGGGGGTCTGTGTGATTCAATTTTTATTAAATAACACGCCAATTGAAGTACAAGAATGTTCGCCAAGTCTCACCATTTTGGACTGGCTACGCACCAAAAAAGGGAAAGTGGGCACCAAAGAAGGGTGTGCAACTGGCGACTGTGGCGCGTGCACAATTTTAGTGGGTGAAGAGCGTATAAATGCAAACGGGCAAACTAGTTGGCAATACAAAACAATGAACAGCTGTTTATTGTTATTAGGTAATGCGCATGCAAAACATATAGTAACGGTAGAGGCTGTGACTACTGGCTTATACCCAAACTTAACCGATTTACATCCCGTACAACGTGCACTGGTGGAGTGTCATGGTTCGCAGTGTGGTTTTTGTACGCCTGGTATAATAATGAGCTTGTTGGCTCTTTATATTAATGAACCAACATACCCTGGTAAAAAAGCGGTTATTCATGCACTTGGTGGTAACTTATGCCGTTGTACAGGTTATAGCCCTATATTACTTGCAGCCGAAAAAGCCTATAGCTATGAGCGTAAAGCTGAACCTTACTCAGCAATGGCCGCTCAATTTAAAGCATCACTTAATACGCAATATGATGACGATATTCCATTTTTAAAAAATGGTCCTCGCAAATTTTACTTACCACAAACTGCCCAACAACTTGTTGAGCTAAAAGCGCTTTATCCTTATGCACATTTAGTTGCTGGTGGCACCGACTTTGCCATTGAGCTTAGCCAAAACATGCTCTTACCGGATGTAATTATCTCCCTTAGCCAAGTAAAGGACCTTTGCACCTTGGCAGATAATAACGGTGAGTTACACATTGGTGCAGCACTTCCTTATAGCCAATTTGTTGAAGTATTTTATAACCATTACCCAGAGTCAAAAGAGCTATTTGAACGCTTAGGATCAAGCCAAGTACGTAACAGCGGCACACTCGGTGGCAGCATAGGGAATGCCTCTCCTATTGGCGATCCAGCTCCCCTTTTAATCGCTCTTAATGCATCAATGGATTTATTAAGCAGCGCTGGTACGCGCACTATTAAAGTTGCCGACTACTTTATTGATTACAAAAAAACAGTTCTTAAAAGCGATGAAGTAATTAGTAAGTTCACCATCCCAAAGCGCCCAGAGTCACTAAAACTGGCGTGTCATAAAATATCAAAACGCTTTGAAGACGATATATCTACCGTGTGTTTGGTGCTTGCTATAGAGCATTCACAAAACATGATTACTCAAGCCCGCTGCGCTATGGGCGGTATGGCAGCTATTCCTAAGCGCGCGCAGCATATTGAGCAAAAGCTGATATCTCAATCATTACAAGTAAGTAGTTTTATAGACGCAGCAACGGCTATTAATAATGACTTTACGCCTATGAGCGATGTAAGAAGCAGTGCGCATTATCGCACCACGGTAAGCAAAAACTTATTACAACGCATTGGTATTGAGTTTTGTGAGCCACAAGCACGCAACAATAACAACATTGCCATTACGAGGATCTCACATGCGTCACTTTGAAATGGATAAACTAAAAGCGCAAGGTGGTAGCGTTGGGCAATCTAAATATCACGAAAGCGCTATTAAACAAGTTTGTGGCAGTGCAAATTTTGCCGACGATAACCCTGAGCCATACGGTTGCCTGCATGCTTACCCAGTGCTCGCCCCTGTTACAAGCGGCTTTATTAAATCAATAGATACAAGTCACGCACTGGCAGTTGAAGGCGTTAAACGTATTTTATCGGCCGAAGATGTACCGGGTAAATTAGATATTGGCCCAGTATTTCCTGGTGACGTATTACTCACTAGTCATGAAATTCAATATCACGGACAACCTGTATTAATTGTCGTTGCCGACACCTATGAAATAGCGCGCCGCGCGGCACGCTTGGTGGTTATAGAGTGCGAGCAAACTACACCCATACTTGATATTAAAGAAGCCATTAGCAAAGAGCATTGGGTAAGGCCGCCCCATTCACTTAACCGTGGTAACAGCGAACAAGCCATTAATAACGCAATCCACCAGCTTAAAGGCGAAATAAACATAGGCGGGCAAGAACACTTTTATTTAGAAGGCCAAATAGCGCTGGCGCAACCTGATAACGACGGGGGCATTCATGTTCAGTGTTCTACGCAACACCCTACTGAGGTTCAACACTTAGTTGCTAAAATTTTAAAAAAGCCATTTAGCTTTGTAAACGTAGAAACCCGCCGTATGGGCGGTGCTTTTGGCGGCAAAGAAACCCAAGGCGCACCATGGGCATGCCTTGCAGCCCTTGCGGTTTACCACCTTGGCTGCGCAGTAAAAATGCGCCTAGCCCGTAGCGACGATTTTAAATTAACCGGTAAACGCCACCCGTTTTATAATCACTATCATGTTGGTTTTGACGAAAATGGTTTAATAGAAGGTGCCGACATTACCGTAAACGGATTTTGTGGCTACTCCCCCGATTTATCAGATGCAATAGTAGACCGCGCCATGTTTCATGCCGATAACGCCTACTACTACCCAGCCGCCACAATTAAGGGTAATCGCTGTAAAGTAAATACCGTAAGCCATACCGCATTTAGAGGATTTGGTGGCCCGCAAGGAATGATTATGGGCGAGCTAATAATGGACGATATAGCCGCTAAATTAGGTAAAGATCCGCTTGAGATTAGAAAACTCAATTTATATAAAAAAGGCCGCGATACCACGCCGTACCATCAAACCGTAGAGCAACATATTTTAATAGATATGATTGCTCAGCTTGAGGAGTCGGGTGACTACTGGGCACGTAAAGAGGCTATTAAAGCATTTAACGTATCGTCACCTATTATCAAAAAAGGCCTTGCGATGACGCCGGTTAAATACGGTATTTCGTTTACGGTACAACACTTAAACCAAGCCGGTGCATTAGTACATGTATATAGCGATGGTTCTATACATTTAAACCACGGCGGCACCGAAATGGGCCAAGGACTAAACACCAAAATTGCGCAAATTGTGGCCCATGGCTTTGGGGTCGATTTTAACGCGGTAAGTATTAGTGCTACGCGTACCGACAAAGTGCCAAACACTTCACCAACAGCGGCCTCAAGCGGTACCGACTTAAACGGTATGGCGGCGCTAAATGCAGTAAACACAATAAAAGAGCGCTTAATAAACTTTATTACCGAGCACTTTGAAGTAGACAGCCAAAGTATTACATTTAAAGATAACCTCATTACTTTTAGTAAAGGGGAAATTAGCTTTAGCGAACTTGCAAATCTTGCTTATATGAATCGTATATCGCTTTCATCTACCGGTTATTACGCCACACCAAAAATTCATTACGATAGAGCCAAAGGTGAAGGCCGCCCATTTTTTTACTACGCACACGGCGTTGCACTGAGTGAAGTAGAAGTAGATACGCTTACGGGCGAAAACACGGTAACTCGCGTTGATATACTGCATGATGTAGGCAGCTCAATTAACCCAGCACTTGATATAGGGCAAATTGAAGGCGCCTTTGTACAAGGTATGGGCTGGCTAACAACCGAAGACTTACAATGGAATGATAAAGGCCAGCTTGCAAGCTTTGGCCCAGCCAACTACAAAATACCAGCCATTGGCGATACACCCGCCGAATTTAACGTCAATCTTTATAACTCAGCAAATCCAGAAACCACCGTATTTAGATCAAAAGCCGTAGGCGAGCCGCCATTTATGTTGGCCTTTAGTGTATGGAGCGCTATTCGTAATGCAATAAGCAGTGTGGCTGATTACAAATACACAGCCCCACTGGATACACCCGCAACCCCAGAGCGAGTATTGAGTGCAATTGAGCAAACCGCTAGCTGGTTTAAGGAGCATCAACATGACTAATTTAAATGAGTCGTTTCAGGGTTTTCATACGCAAAACTGGGCGCAGGCTATAAACGAGCACGAACAAAGCGGCACTAATTATGTAATTGCCACGGTACTTGGCACAAATGGCTCAACCCCTCGCGGCACAGGCTCTAAAATGGTAATAAGCGGCGAGCATATTTACGACACTCTTGGCGGTGGCCACCTTGAATACGTAGTAATAGAAAAAGCCCGCGAACTACTTGCCAAAGGCGAAGCCGCCCAAGTAATTGAGCAATTTAACCTAGGTGCAAATTTAGGCCAGTGCTGCGGCGGGGCTGCCACCGTTATGCTTGAATGCATGCAATGCGAGCGCTTTACCCTCGACATTTATGGCGCAGGCCATGTAGCACAGGCGCTTATTGGTATATTGGCACAACTACCTATGCGCATACGCTGGATAGATAGCCGCGCCGATGTATTCCCACAGGCTATTCCAAATAACGTAGTAAAAGTGGTTGATGAAGAACCAACAGAGCAAGTAAAACGTGCGCCTAAAGCTAACAACTACTTAATATTGACCCATAACCACCAGCTCGACTTTGCACTCACCCAAGCCATTATTAAACGCGCCGATGCCAATTGGCTTGGTGTAATTGGCTCTGACACTAAAGCCAAACGCTTTAAGCAGCGCCTAGCACATCGCGATTTTACAGCCGATCAAATACAGCAAATGACCTGCCCTGTTGGGCTTAAAAACATTACGGGCAAATTGCCAATGGAAGTGGCTATTTCGATTAGTGGACAGCTAATTGGCCTTTACCAGGCTATGCAAACCCAAGCACCAAAACGCCAAGGCTTGCAATGGCGCACACTAAAAAATGCCTTAATTAGCACCACGCAAGAGGAAGTAAACGCATGAGTAGTTTACAAATAAATACGCTAAATGATGCACAAGTAAAACAAGCACTTGAGCATTGCTGCGCGGCCCCTAACTGGGTGGCGGGCATGGTAAAAGCAATGCCATTTAAAAGTGCTCAGCAGCTGTTTGAATGCGCACAAAGCACATGGGATAACCTTGGCGAAAGCGACTATTTAGCTGCCTTTGAAGGCCACCCGCAAATAGGCGACTTATCAACCCTTAGCAAAAAATACGCTGCTACCGCACAAAAAGCGGGGCATGAGCAATCGGGTATGAGCAAAGCAAACGAAGCCGTACTTACCAAAATGATTGCCCTCAATAAAGAGTACCTGAACAAGTTTGGCTTTATTTTTATTGTGTGCGCCACCGGTAAAACGGCCGAACAAATGCTCGAACTCATAGAGCAGCGCATACACAACACCCGCAGTACAGAGCTAAATATAGCCGCGGGCGAACAAGCCAAAATAACAAAAATAAGATTGGAGTCACTGCTATGAGCAAAAGCCCTATAACTACCCATATACTTGATACAAGCACCGGAAAACCTGCGGCAAATGTTGCTGTTAAGCTATTTAAACTTACAAATAACGAATGGGTACAACTAACCCAAGGCAAAACCGATTCCGATGGGCGAATTACCGACTGGCTAAATACAGAAGTAGAATTTGCAACCTATAAGCTAGTATTTGATTTAGATAGTTATTACCAAAACCAACCTACCCCTGCGTTTTACCCAGAGGCGCAAATAACGTTTAGATTACAAGATACTAAACATCATCATATCCCATTGTTGCTTAGCCCGTTTGGCTACTCTACATACAGAGGTAGCTAATAATGAGCACACAAAACAATAATAACTTAACAGTAGTTTGTGCCGATATACTCGACTTTGTTGACGACCCTGCCATTGCTGGCGAAAACGCCCATCGTTTTTTTGAAAAGGGCGCATTAGTTATCAAGCACGGCAAAGTAGTTAAACTTGGCTATGAGCAAGACATATTACCTACAATTGATAAATCAGCGCATATTATCCGCCACGATGGCAAACTCGTTATGCCTGGTATGATTGACACCCACATACACTTACCACAAACCGAAATGGTGGGTGCGTACGGCGAGCAACTGCTAAGTTGGCTCACCGAATACGCCTTCCCAACCGAAAAAAAGTTTACATGTAAGCATTATTCAAAAGAGATATCTAACCGCTTTTTAGACGAGCTGCTGCGCAATGGCACAACCACTGCCCTTGTATTTGGCACAGTGCATCCGCAATCGGTTGATGCGTTTTTTAAAGAATCACAAAAACGCAATTTACGCATGATTGCCGGTAAAGTAATGATGGACCGTAACTGCCCTGACGACTTATCTGATTGCGCGCAAACAAGCTATGACGAATCCAAAGCCCTAATAAAAAAATGGCACAATGTTGATAGGTTAAGCTACGCAGTTACACCGCGTTTTGCCCCCACATCAACCCCTGAACAATTACAAAAATGCACTCAGTTACTTGAAGAATACCCAGACACCTACCTGCATACACACCTATCGGAAAACAAAGACGAGTGCGAATGGGTTAAAGGGCTATTTCCAGAAGCTGAAGATTACCTTGGCGTGTACGAGCAAGCAAAAATGGTACGTAAACGCTCAGTATTTGCCCATAGTATTCATTTATCTGAGCGCGAGCTTTGCTGCCTTGCAGATAACAATGCGGCAATATCGCACTGCCCTACCTCAAACCTATTTTTAGGATCAGGGCTTTTAAATTTAAAAGCCTGTGAAGAGCACGGTATAAACGTAGGCATGGGAACCGATGTAGGCGCAGGAACAAGCTTTTCTATGCTACAAACAGGTAACGAAGCTTATAAAATTCAGCAATTACAAGGTCAAAAGTTTTCAGCATTTAAAGGGCTGTATTTAGCAACTCTCGGCGGTGCTAGAGCACTTGATTTAGAAGGGACAATTGGTAATTTTGAAGCCGGTTGTGAAGCCGATTTTATTGTAATGGATTGTTCAGCAACCCCATTTTTAAAATTTAGAATACAACATGCCAAAACCCTACATGAAAAACTGTTTGCAATGATGATGTTAGGCGACGACCGCTGCGTTGAGCAAACCTACATTATGGGTAAAAGCGTGTATAAGCGCGATGATAACAATCAATTTTCAGACACCCGCTCACCGGTATTAGAAGAGGCTTAACCGTTATGGAAAACTATTTATTTGAGCTTGCTCATTTAGTACTGCGTTATTTTCATGTTATTGCTGGTATAGCATGGATTGGCGCTTCATTTTATTTTGCATGGCTTGATAACAACCTACAAACACCACCGCAGTGGAAAATAGATAAAGGCATAAAAGGCGATTTATGGGCCGTGCATGGTGGTGGCTTTTACGAAGTGGCTAAGTATCAAAATGGCCCTGAACAAATGCCTCATACTCTGCATTGGTTTAAGTGGGAAGCGTACACAACCTGGATCACCGGTATATTACTATTTAGCTTACTTTATTATGTTGGCGCCGATGTGTATTTAATTGATAACAGTAAAAGTGAGCTAAGTAAATTTGCAGCTATTGGCGCATCCCTTGGTTTTATTGGCTTAGGCTATGGTGTTTATCGTTTATTGTGTAAAACCCCACTGGTCGAAAACGGCAAAGTGTTTATTGCTGTAGTTATTGGTTTATTAGCTCTGTGGACTTTTGGGGTTGATCAATTATTTAGCGACCGCGCTGTGTATATTCATGTAGGTGCACTTATTGGCACGTGTATGGTGGGTAATGTGTATCACATTATTATGCCAGGCCAGCGCTACATGGTGAGTGAAGTAGAAGCTGGTAGAATCCCTGATTCAGCGCCAGGTTTAAAGGCAAAGCTGTGTTCTATACATAATAACTACGCCACATTACCTGTGGTATTTATTATGCTTAGCAATCACTTTCCTTACACGTATAGCCACAACTTTGGCTGGCTTATTTTAATTGCGCTGTTTGGTATTGGTATGTGGATACGCCATTACTTTAACTTAAAGCATCAAGGCGTTAATAAGCCCTCAGTACTTGTAAGCGGTATTGCCGCCTTTTTTGCTCTTATGCTCGCCATAGCCCCTTGGCCCAGTACACCAACAAATGCAGGCGAAAGCGCGCCTTTACAAGCAAGTATTACCGACGCACAAGCGTGGGATATAATTAGCAAACACTGTACTGGGTGTCACAGCGAAACACCCACCTCTGAGCTTTTTCAAACAGCGCCGCTAGGCTTTAAGCTCGACTCTATTAGTGATGTAAAAAAATCCAGCACGCTTATTCATACCCGCGCGGTTATAACCAAAGACATGCCACTGGCTAATATGACCCAAATGACTGATGTAGAGCGCGAAACGCTCGGGTCTTGGCTCACAGCACTTAAAAAGGAGCAATAAAATGAGCGAGCAATTTAAAAACTACCCGCGCGATTTAATTGGTTATGGTCCAGATGTACCCCATGCAAATTGGCCCAATAAAGCACGTATTGCCGTGCAAGTAGTATTAAATTACGAAGAAGGCGGCGAAAACTGCGTGCTGCATGGTGATGCAGCCGCTGAAACGTTTTTATCTGAAATAGTCAGTGCCCCCCATGTTGAAGACCGCCATATAAGCATGGAGTCTATTTACGAATATGGCTCACGCGCTGGCGTGTGGAGGCTACTGCGTTTATTTAAAAAATACGATATACCGGTCACCATTTTTGCAGTGGCGATGGCCCTTGAGCGCCACCCCGATGTAGCTAAAGCCTTTGTTGAAGCGGGCCACGAAATTGCAAGCCATGGCCTGCGCTGGATTAATTATCAACATATAGATAAACAAACCGAACGCGAGCATATGCAACAAGCCATTGAAATCATTCAAGCGCTTACCGGTAAAAAGCCCAAAGGTTGGTACACAGGGCGCACAAGCCCTAACACAGCAGCCCTTGTAGTTGAAAATGGTAATTTTTTATATGATGCCGACGATTACAGCGACGACCTACCTTTTTACAGTATTAAAGAAGGTAAACCACAGTTAATAGTGCCCTACACGCTTGATGTAAACGACATGCGCTTTGCTGCCGTGCAGGGTTTTAACGCAGGCGATCAGTTTTATAATTACTTAAAAGATGCATTCGATACACTATACGAGGAAGGCGACCCAGAAGGTGAAAACACCCCTAAAATGATGTCGATAGGTTTGCATTGTCGCCTAATTGGCAGACCAGGAAGAATAAAAGCATTAGCACGGTTTTTAGAATATGCTCGCTCGCATGATCAGGTTTGGTTTGCCACACGTGAGCAAATAGCCGAGCACTGGCTTAAAACACATCCGTATAAAAAAGCATAGTTTATATTTTTTAAAACATAAAAAAGCCCAGCAATGCTGGGCTTAAAGTCACTTTAGGAGTAGTGAAATTTATTCAAAAAACTATTTCCCCATTGGCAGCAAAACAGATATGTAGCGCTGCGCCCAATTAGCAAGCTCCACCCTGTTGCGTGAGTTAGTTTTTTTAAACGCACTGTACAAATGTGTTTTTACAGTGTGGTCGCTAATGCTAAGTTTATCAGCGATTGTATTGTTACTCGCACCCTGTGCAATTAAATGAATAACAGACTTTTCCCGCTTTGTTAAATGCTCGTAATAGTCCTGCTTTAATTCAATGTCGCCGTGTAGGTTATTAAATGACGTTGCCACGGCTAAAATGTCGTTAAAAGCTTTTGAAATTACTTTACGCGTAAACCAAAGCTCGCCAGTATCAACACGAATTAACCCTTTAAAAATATCTTCTGGCGCATCTGATTTATAAAAAACACCATTAAAATGGTTAAGCAATAAGTTTTGCTCGCACACATCTTCTTTATCAACATTAAAGATAACAACGCTATAGTGTTTAGCTAAACAAATAAGGTCTGCGGGAATGAGATCTTGCCATTTACTTTTAGCACCATCTATTAAAAATAAATCATAATTTGCACGCAACTCTATTTTAGGCAAAACATCATCCATTTTAATATCACCAAACAGGGCTTGTAGTGTCCTTAAAATAGTGGCGTAGTTATGTAAATGAAAAGAGGATTGAAATGTTGTTTTTACGAATACCGAGTTTTTATGGGGCATAAATTTCGTCCTTGAAACATTTACACTACATTACCTAAACCAAATACAACTTACAATGAGATTTTGGTATTAAAATAAAGTTATCGCTTCTCACCCTAAAACAGATAAAAACCTATTAAATCAATATATAACCTACATTGCCTTTGTTTTTACAATTGCTTTTGTAAGATAAATAACAGATCGGATTAGTAGTTTAGTAATTCTTAAAACCTTAAATATACATTGTCGTAAACTAAGCTTTAGGGGTAATTATTCTATTGTCTCTTTTAATTTATTTAACGCATCAACCGAAAAACCTCGATCATAAAAGTATAAAATTTCGCCGCTGCTATTTATAAGTACCACACGAGAGTTATTTGGGCTTTGATTACCTGTAAACTTTTGAACTGTCTCGCCATCTTTATAAATAGTGATTACCCCACCCCATAATTCTTTAGGGATGCCTTTGCGCATACCGCTGTCTATAAATGTGCTAAACATACGTGGTGCCATGCCGGCAATGGTTGGTAGTTCGTATGTAGGGAGCGTTACGCCCGCCATATCTAAACCAATTAACCAACGGTCTATATCAAACTGGCTGTCTTGCTTGTACCCAATGAGCAGTAGTGTTTTATCTGCTTTAAAATCACTAGGTATAGTCACCATACTTTGCTCTAAGCTTTCGCCACTAATGCTTGGAAACTGCTTACCTGTTAATTGCTGGTTTGGGTACTGTGTAGTACATGCGCTAAGTAATAAAAGTGCAAAAGCACTTAATGTTAATTTGATCATAATAAACCTAATATTTATAAATTTCATACCGATACGTTTAGTATGGCAGCTGAGATCTAAAAATGCTGACTAGTTATATAATTTTTAAATTTAGACGCAGTCATGGGCTTACCGTACTTCCAGCCTTGTCCGTAATGCACACCCGCTGTTTTTAAAATGGCCTCTTGCTCAGTGGTTTCAATTCCTTCTGCTACACAGGTATAATTAAACTTATGCACAAGTTCCATAATATTTGGGATCATAGAGGCTTTTAAGCCCTCAGTTGCTATATCTTGAACAAACGTACGGTCAATTTTAAGTTGATGAAAACTCAAATTTTGTAAGTTTCTTAAATTCGAATAACCCGTACCAAAGTCATCTAATGATAAGTTAAATCCCGATTCAACCAAGGTTCTAAAATGAGCATGCGCGATGCTTGTATCAAGGTATTCGTCTTCAGTTATCTCTAAACAAATAATAAAGCGTGAATTGGTAAGCTCTGTAATTTGTGGTAACAACAATACGTTACCCAGCTCTACATCACACGGAAATATATTAAGCGACACTTTAAAGCCTTCAGGCAATACCTCTATAGAAGTTAACTCTTTGATTGTGGTGGCAATCATGGCCTCAGTAAAAGTCCAGGTTAAATTGTTTTTTCTAATAACCGGAATAAACTCATCTGGAAATAAAACACCGTACTTATCTTCAAAACGGGCAAGTACCTCGCAACCAATCAGCTTGCCACTTTGCAAACAAATAATAGGCTGGTAAGTCCAATAAAATGATCCCTTTTTGAGTCCTTTACGAATACGCTGATTAATAGAGCGACGAGCAGCAATTCTTGCATTTACCATTAGCGCACTCGATACACCAGCTAAGCAGGTTAAAATTAAGGAGATGATTAATAAAAAGTGGTTATTAGAAAAGAACTGACTCCAAGGCAAATGCACTGCTGCGCAGTAGTTCTCATTTTCAGTACTACAAGCAACACCCGTTTCATACGGTAAATAGCTGTCGCCACTTATTTTACTATAAGTGCCTTTTGTACCAGCTAAATGATGCAGTTCCTCGGAGTCTCTATATACAACTTCCCAATTTTTGGACCCAATACTCGCAGAGTTGAATGCCTTTGACTCCATGATCAGGTTAAAATTACCTTGGCGAACGATTACCACTTCCATAGGACGTCCGGTAAATAATAATAAATACAACTGCGGCTCAAAACGTACACGTACATCCTCATCTTTACGGATATAGTCAGGCTCAAGGTCGTTTATAACACTGCTTAGCAAACCAGCCCCAGTTGTACACATTAACTGGTTACCAATAAAAAAACCGATATCAATCACATATTGTGAATCAAATAAAGCACGCCGCATTTCAAGCAATGTAGTTTCATTGCACTGCTTGAAACCAAACTTATTAAGAGGTGTAAGCACACTGCGACGCTCTAATACAGCAGAGTCAACATGTTTAAGAATGTGTTTAGTATCGGCATTGATTTGAGTAGTGAGTTCTTGCGCTGCAAAATAGAGCAAAATGAGACAGCCAGTTATAAAAACTAACACCCCTGTTAGAACGGCTATAATCGATTTTTTTTGGTACTTTTCCATAGCATCCTGAGATTGTTAATTTATATCACTAATTTATTAGATGATTGCATAAGTCGCATTAAATTCACACAGATAGATTCAACAATTATTGAGTGAGTTTTGAACCAATTGCGCTATTTTAAAGCCTATTGCCAAATGTTGGTTATCATCAAAATGAATCCCATCACCATCTGTTATGTTAATAAACGAATTAAAATCAATAAAAGCACACTTATTATTAGCTGCAACGCTTTTAAATGCACTAGAGAGCTCTGTTACTTTTGTATCAGCCTCTTCATAAATACGTGAATACTGCTCGGTAATTCTTATTCTAGGTGGGCTAGCAATAATAATTTTAGGGGATTTTAAAGTACTACCTTGCTGATAATAAATGTGTATTGAGTTAATTAAATCATTCAAGCCATCTGCTATTAAAGTAGGTGTTAAATTAAAACGTTTTTTAAGATCGTTTGTACCAAGAGCTATAATAATAAAGTCGAGATCATGCTTATCCAAATAAGGCTTTAAATAGCTAACACCATTGAGCACACCGTCAAACGGGGGATTATGCACTAACGTGCGGTTAGGTTGCCCAGCCTCTATTACGTTAAAACCACACCCTAAGTTTTTATTTAAAAGTGATGTCCAACGGGTATTTTCATCCAAACGTTTACCCGTTTCAGGGTTTAAGCCCCATGTATTTGAATCCCCAAAGCAGAGAATATTTTTTATTATTTGAGTCATTAAAATGGATTGAGCGTATAGCCTTGTTGTTGAAGTTGTGCGTGAGCGGTCATAGCTGAAAGCGACATCTTTACACCCTCAATTAAAAGCGCTGGCGTTACTTTAAAGTGAGTAGCAGATTGCCCGCAAACATACACTTTAGTGTTATTTGCTAGTAGCTGCTCAATTAACGCTTGGTTTTTATTGTCAGCGTTAAAGCGTTTTTTATATTCGCTATTAGCTAACACATCCACACTTGCGCTGCCGTGCACAACTAATGCAAGTTGTATGTTTTCAGGCTTTACGCCATGCGCCACATGCATGTTAATAAAACGCGCTAGCGAATTTATTGAATTATTTTGCGCGCCTTCTTTAGCGCCATCAGCAACATCAAAGGCTATTTTAAATACCGTAGCGTCATTAATTTCATCATGCTCGGGTACATTGTAATAATTACCATACCCCTTAATTGGTTGCTCTGTTGCATATATTAAAGGGCTAAAAAGCAGCACTAACAATAGTAAATATTTCATAAAACAGTCCTGTGTTTTTTAAGATTATTACTAAACTACCAGAGACAACCAAAAAAGGCTGCAATTTAAGCAACCTTTTGGGTACTTTTATGGCTGTGGTTAATAAACTGCATACCTAAATAACTAAACGTATTTTTAAACTGCTCTACAAAACAGGCGGGGGCTTCACTTGATGACGCATTAGAAAGCACTGAAAAATGCTTACTGCGTAAACTACGAAGCTTAGGTTTTAATGCTTCATCGTCCATATAATCGGTTATTCTATCGATAAATAATTTCATTTGTACCGTGGTGCTGTACCAATAAACAGGCGACGCGAACACCCAATGTTCATATTTTAAAAGTGCTTCAAACACAGCGTAAAAATCATCATTTTTATAGTTTTTGTTATAGCAATACGGCGCAATTTTATAATCATCTAAACATATTACACGCACATTATTTTGCTCTGCAAATCCATTAACATGCGCCTGTGTATTACCATTTTTGCGTGCGCTTGAATAAATAATAACAGTGCTACGCTCAAGTTTTTGTTGCATTTAGTTAGCTCCTTTTTTAATGTTGCAAGAAGCTTAAAACCTCAAGTTATATTGAGGTCAATCGGAAATTAAAAATAATGCCAATAGATCAAAAGAAACTAACTGAGGCCAACTTAACCGTGGGCTATGTAGCAAAGCGTAGCGGCGTAAAAGTATCAACCCTGCATTTTTACGAAACAAAAGGACTAATACGTAGCTGGCGCAATGGCGGCAATCAACGCCGCTATAAAAAAGATGTACTGCGCCGAGTAGCGGTAGTAAAAGCCGCACAAGCAATGGGAATAACCCTTGATGAAATTAAACAAACACTGGCCACATTACCTGATCAGCGCACACCCACACAAAAAGACTGGGCAGCCCTTTCAAAGCAATGGCAAGCACAGCTGGACGAGCGAATAGCGTATATGCAGCGTTTGCGAGACAAGGTAGACAGCTGCATAGGATGTGGCTGTTTATCACTGAAAAGCTGCCCTATTTATAATAAAGACGACCATTTAGGCAAAACACAAAACGGTGCAGTATTTTTAAATTCAAAGGTTGAAAGTATTTTTCAAGAATGACCTTTGTTATATATTTAAAATAAAAACTAATTAGCCATAACTTAGTATTATCAATTTTATATATACCAATATACTTACCTCATGAGCAAAACATAGCTTTTCTAGCACAGAATTCTTATTTGCTTTAACTGTTAAATGAGGAAGAGCCATGGCTGCTTGTTTTATTTTTAATCACAAAGTAATCAATTGAAACCTTTAACGGTTTTGATATGGGGATTTTAGTAGTTGTGCACTTAAAGTATAATTACTAAAGATTCATTACCCACTCTCCTTAGGAAATGAGTAAAGTTTACGTCTGCATGTACATGCAGGTCGAAACGTAAAAAAGTATATTCAATACGGATAGTAGCATTGCTAACTGGTTAATTTTTAAGTATTCTTGTGCGCTTAAAAAGGAAGCAATATTCAAGGAACAAACTGTTGGAACCAACTAATCCCACCCCTAACAACAATACAAAACCACCTGTAGTTACTCAGAAACTTACTCAAGCCCTTAAAACGGTCGATCATAAAGAGCTCAAAAGTACTGGTTTTTGGTTAAATCAATTTTTTATGGTTATTTCTACCGTATTTGGTGTTTATTTGGCTGCTCAAAGCGGTTTAGAACAAGCGCTTAAGTTCGATTCATTTAGCAAAATGGAAGATAACTACTATTTGCGTACATCGCTCTATGACGAAGTTAATGATAACGCAAATACGGTAGCTAAGTATGCAGAACGCTTAGCGAAGAGCCCGCCAAAATCAGAAATGGAATTTTTTAAACCCACACTTGAGCAGTACATATGGAAAACCATGCAGTTTTCGCCTACTACGCTTGAAACACCAAGTGAATTTTTGACTAAAATACGTCGGTTTTATTCTCGAGCTGATTTTATCATTAATGCCGCAATAGAAAGAAAAATGTCTGCTAAGCAGGCTTCTATCGAATTAGCAAAAATAACAGACTCAATTAAAACTCAAACGCTACCCGCACTAAAAAATAGCGCTAAACAATTAAAAATGGAATTACAGCAGAATGACATTTCTGTTGGTTCGTTAAAGGAGCTAGAAAATGCCAACTAAGAGCTGCCCACATTGTAAAGACCATCCATTAGAAGTAACCAATTATCAAGGCGAAGAAATAGATATTTGCCGTGAATGTGGTGGCTTATGGTTCGAAAAAAATGAAGTAAATCGGATGATTTCCGAAATAAATGAAGGCCCTGAAGGTGATAAATTTGAAACTCACTTTGGTGAAGCATTAGGAATTTCTGAGCTTGACTGCCCTGATTGTAAAAAAAGCTTGGAACGTTTTCACTTACTTGAAGCTTTTCATACCGAAATAGATGTTTGTAGACACTGCGATGGCACATGGATTGATAAAGATGAGCTTGAAAGTGTTGAAAATAGCCCTGAAATAAAAGCGAGTTTAGGCGAGCTAAATCAAAAAGTAAGTTGGAAAACTTACTTGTTCCAATTTTTAACGCAAATGCCTGTTGAATATAATATTAAGCCACAAAAGACCCCCTGGGTAACTCGCGGTCTTATTGTCTTAAACACACTGATTTTTGCACTTTACTTTTTAAACCCGAGCTCATTTAGCTACGTCATTGATAACTTTGCCATGACACCTGCAGATTTAAGTAAAGGTAATGAGCTATGGACTGTATTAACTTGCGTATTTTTACATGGTTCCATAATGCATCTAGTTGGCAATATGTACTTTTTATATATCGTTGGCGATAACTTAGAAGATGTTTTAGGACACAAGCGCTTTTTGTTGTGGTACTTGGCCTGTGGTCTACTCGCATCATTTGCTAGCTACATTGTAAACCCTATGTCGAATATTCCAGGCGTGGGTGCCAGTGGTGCGATAGCCGGTTTATTTGGCATGTATCTGATGTGGTTTAGGCACGCAAGCCTCACTTTTATGTTTGTAATTTATCAGAAGAAACTTTCTGCGGTATGGTTTTTTGCTATTTGGTTAGGATTTAACATTTTTGGTGCAGTAACAGGCCCTGATGGCATTGATTATGGTGCACATATTGGTGGCTTTATAGCTGGACTAATTATTGGTTATATTTTGAAAAGTAAAATATTAGAGCAAAACCCTATAATTCGTTTACTAAACCAAAAAGAAGCACAGTTAAAACGTTAATCATCATATTAAAGCCACTAATAGATGAACATTGGTGGCTTTATCAAACTTCTCACTAATTTCTATAACTTATACCAATCCGCAATAATACTTAATCATTTTGCGGGGCTAAACGTGTCGCTACCTGCGTTAAAAAATTCTCATTTAGAACAACTAAATAGCGAACTTTTTGCCTAGCTATCAACACGTTTTTCCGCCCTCAAAATAGACCACTTAATTAAGCGAATTGATATTACAACGCGTATAAACTGTATAAAATTGACCGGTGTTTTTTATCGGTATATCGTACGTTGTAGCCTCTTCACTAAGTTCGCATTCAAAGTTATTTAATATATCAGACAGCAGTGCTTGCTCTTCGGTGAACTGTATTGTGGTATACCACAAGATTGAGTCTTCATCTTTTTTGTTTCCAATATAAATACTCTGTAGCAAAGAGCTATTAAAAAACATGTTTGAAGGCTTTGAACTACGTATTGTTTTATTATCGAAATAAAAGTAACCATTGTTATCACTTATGGCTTCATCAATATAAGTATCACCGTAAATCAGCTCTCTTGTTACTTTAACGCCCTGCTGGGGCTCACCATTATTTAATAGTCTGCCTTTTACAGGCAACGACAACGTAACGTCTTGTTTATTAAAAAACCCAAACATGTCTGCACATCCTTGCAATGGTATTAATAAAAATAAAATAAGCGTTAAGGTCACGCCAGCCGATCTTGTATTAGTCATAAAAAGTCCTTTTCCTATTTATACTTTAACCTAACAATAAATCTGGAAAATAAATAGCGATAATACTGCATCCCGCATTTATTAAAATATATAACCACAACATCACTATAAAACGTCGCTTTTGCGATTTATGGCGAAGTAATTGTTGAGCAAGTAATGCCCCCGGCCATCCTCCAAATAATGCAAGTAGTTGCAGTGTGCGCTCTGGCGTACGATTTACTTTTTTATGTGAAGAGCGCTTATCCCACGCGTACATTAAAAAAGTGATAGCACTTAATACACTTATATAACCAGGTACATATATTGGTATATAAACAGGTAAGTATTGCAGTAGGTAAGCCAGCCAAATGGCGGCTAAATAAAGTAATGAGAATGTGATTAATATTTTCTTTATCAATTAATTATCGCCTATACTTGGCATTGGTATTACAAAAACAAGAGCCAAATTATGACATATTTTAAAGCGATATTCTTAGTCTTATGCTTATCAACATTTAGTAGCTATGCATCCGATACACCCACCAACCTTGATAAAGAACTTGCCGTATTTAAGCCCTATTTAGGAACTTGGCAGGCTGACTTTAAAGTACCTGAAGGTGCTAAAAAAATACAAGATGTTGGCCGTTGGGAGCGTGCTTTAAACGGTAAAGCGATACATACCAAGCACTCTATTAATGAAGGTGAGTATGGCGGCGAGTCGATGATTTTTTACGACAGTAAAAAAGAGTCTTTGGTATTTTACTATTTCACAACCGCAGGATTTTATACAAAAGGCACTATGAAAGTGCTCAGCCCCACTCAATTTGTAGCCTATGAAGACGTAACTGGTAGCCAAGATGGTATTACAAAGGTTAAATCGATGAGTGAACTAAAAGACGATAAATTTATTGTATCGACCTCTTATTTAAAAAAAGGTGAGTGGACAAAACCCGAACAACGTATTTATACACGCAGTACAAAAACGGTTAAATTTAAATAGCTGTGATTTAAAAGCACAAAAGGCAGCCTAGGCTGCCTTTTGTCATTTATAAAACCGTATTTATTTTACGTATTTTTTAAATGGCGCGTCTACTGGTGTATCAGCAAGGTGATTAGTGTAGTTGCTCATTACTTTTTGAGACAAGCCTACAATAATTTCAAGTAGCTGTTGCTTAGCGTAACCTGCGGCAAAGAATTTTTCGATTTGCTCATCGCTGATCACGCCACGTTCACGTGTCATTGCGAGTGTAGTTTCACGAAGAGTTTCTAGCTTAGGGTTTTCAAGTGGTGTTTTGTTAACAAGTGCGTCAACAATACCTTGATCAACCTTCATTGCCGCTGCAATGCCACTGTGAGCAGGAACACAGTAATGACAGTCGTGCTCTACGTTAATTGATTGCCATACTACTGTTAGCTCTTCTGCGTTGAATGATGTTTTTTGAAACAGCTCGTGCAGTACTTGGTAACCTTTAAGTAATGTTGGTGCTTCAGCCATTACTGCATGTAAGTTAGGAAGCATACCAAATGCTGCTACTGAATCAGCTAGTAACGGTTTTGCTTCTTCTGGTGCGTTTTCTTGAGTGTATAAAGTAAATTCGGCCATGGTTAGCTCCTAATAATTAATAGTTTTAAGTAACTTCGAGACACATAGTATTTGATTTTGAGCGACTGTTCAAGTTAAAATTGAGCAAATGTTCAAATTGATTGAGAATGATATGGCTAATAAGGTTAAATTTGAACGCGAGAATGTAGTTCGCGTTGCTAGTCAGCTATTTTGGCAAAAAGGTTTTCATGCAACCTCAACGCGTGACTTACAAGAAGCCGTTAATATGCGCCCGGGTAGTATTTACTCTGCGTTTGGCTCTAAAGAAGGTCTATATTGCGAATCGCTGAAAGATTACACCGTACAAATGAAAACCCAAATAGAAGGGTTTTTATCAAGTGCCGATACAGTACTTGGCGGATTACGTGCGTTTGTTGAAAACGTGGTAATTAAAACAAAAGATTGCAGCCCAAGCGCTATTTGTATGCTAGTTAAAGCAAACAGCGAGTTTGCAGAAAAAGATTCAAACCTGTATGAGCTAAGCTTAGATTTAACGGCTCAATTTGAAGCTTATTTAACGCAATTATTTACCCAAGCAATAAACAAAGGTGAGTTACGTAACACGTTGACCGCTGTTGAATATGCGCGCTTTTTTCAAGTGCAATTTACAGGTTTACGCGGTTATTTTAATCGTCCTAATGTAGAGCAATTTGCTGAGCCAATGATCAACCAAATGTTTATGTTGATTAAAAAGTTATAAATAGCAGTTATCGAGCATTCTCAACAAGTTACATTTATTCTACTAAATAAAAATGGCCAGTATTAACTGGCCATTTTTTTGTGCTTAAAGCTTAATTTGTAAGTTACGTTTTAAGCTTATTTAGTTCATTATCTTGCTGGGCAACAAGTGCATTAAGCGCTTCGCTGCTATCCCCTGCTTGTGTAGATAAGTCAGCAAGTTGCGATGCGGCATCAGAGATAAGCGTTAAATTACGGTTTATTTCTTCAGTCACTAAACTTTGCTCTTCAGCAGCGGTGGCAATATGTGTAATTTGGTTGGTTATTTCATCAACTTTAACAACAACACTGTGCAGAGCATCAAAAGCTACTGATGTTTCATCAACGGCATTTTGTGCACGTACTACGCCTTTTTCAATAACGGTAGATGCGTTACCTACTTCAGATAATAAACTATCAATTAGTTGGCTTATGTCATCTGTTGATGAACGCGTTTTAGAAGCAAGTGCACGTACTTCATCGGCAACAACGGCAAAGCCGCGCCCATGTTCACCAGCGCGCGCAGCTTCAATAGCAGCGTTAAGTGCAAGTAAATTTGTTTGTTCTGAAATAGTACGAATTACATCTAATATTTGCGTAATGTCTTTACTACGCGAAGCAACTTTTTCAACGGCTTGGTTAGCTTCTTTAATTTCTTCAGACATCGTTTTAACTTGCGTCATCGCAGATGATAAGCTCGACTCACTGCTCACTACCAAGCTATTTATTTCATCGGCTTGTTGGGCTGATTGCTCTGATGCTCTGGCTACTTCGAGTGCTGTTGCGCTCATTTCGTTCATAGCCGTTACCACACTTTCAATTTCTTGAAATTGAGATTGCACATTATGCTTTGTATCAATAGCTATGTGTTGTGCTATTTCGCCTTGCTGCTTGGTTTGATCAGACACCGTTTTAAGCTCAGAAATTAAATCACGTAGCTTTGCTAAAAATCGGTTAAATCCACCAGCTAATGCAATAAGCTCAGCGTGACTATCAACATGCAATGTATGTGTTAAATCACCTTCAGAACTTGCGAGGTTATCAACCCGCTGTTGAATTTGCTGTAGCGGCGCTATTACACCTGCTATTACTAATTTCATAATAACAAAAGCAACCACAGCAATTACTAAGCCTGTTATTAAAATAATAAATCTGAGTGATGTTGCTGTCTCTTGCATGTTTTTTTCTAGCGCTTCAGGCCCTGCAAGTGCTAGATCTGTAGGTACTTCTATGATTAATGACCACTGAGTGTTAGCTAGTTTTATATTAATTGGGTAGTTAACTAAATACTCGCTAGGCGTTTTAAAGAGACCATGTTGGCCTTTAAATTTAACCAGCTCACTGTAAGTGTTGCTACTAACCGCTTCTTTAAATGGGCGGCCTAATTTAGATTTATAGTGACTGCTGCCTACAATTAAACCTATATCACTTAAAAGTGTTACTTTTGCTTGGCCGTTGTAAAGCTCGCTCGACAGCTTTTCGGTTAAGCCCTGAAAAGTTGGGAGCGTTAAATCAACGCCAGCTAAACCAATAAACTGACCTGACTTTAAAATAGGCACAGTTAACGAAGTTAGCATTACTGAGTCGCCCGATGGGATTTCGTATAAATACGGTTCCATAATACAAGGCTTAAGCGTGTCTTTTGCACACAAATACCAATGCGCTTCACGAATACCAAATTCATTTAAAGAGGTAATATATTTATCGGCAGCATTAGCTACTTTTTGCTGTTCAATTACGCCGTTTTGGTCGCGAGTTATATACACCTCTAAGGTGCCATTACCATTAACCGAATGTTTGTAACCTTGTTTAAAGCTCGAATCTTGCCCATCAAAAGCATTAGGCTCAAATTGCGAATATATAGAAGAAAGCAGAGTATTTTGCTCTAGCATCGAGCGGTTTATACTTACTACCGTATCGCGGCTCAGGGTTTCGCTTTTTGCTGCGTCACCTAATAAAGCCGCTAATGAATAAGGAATGCGGTAAGCTTCATTAATAAAGCCTGCAATTTTTTCTCCGTATCCAGCTGCATGAGCATTAAGCTTTTCTTCTACTTCTACAGTAATGTACTCTTCAGATTTAGTCGCTAACTGCTTATTACTTGATGATAACTGCCACCACAAAATGCCTGATAACACTAGTACAGTTATAAATATACTACCGACACTAAGCCAGAGTAACTTTTTTGCTAACGATATTTCTCGCATTCATTACACCCTTTAAATTAAAACTACTGATACAGTTTAGTAGATCTAACCAACGAAGCTATGAATATCGTTAAACAAATTGAATTTAATACAATACGTTTGGTTTTTTAAAGTTTAGCTAACCGTGCTGTTGTAATTGCGGCTAAAACTAATAAACACACACTTACCCATAAACACGCACTAAGCCCATATACTTGAAAAACCCAACCAGAAAGCACCGTACCAAGCAAACGCCCTATCGCATTGGCCATATAATAAAAGCCAACGTCTAGCGACACCCCATCGTTTTTAGCAAAACTTACTATTAAGTAACTGTGCAGCGATGAATTTACAGCAAATACTCCACCAAAAATAAGTAAGCCTATTACAAGCGTAAAATGTACCGCTATATCCAATTGCATCAACAACGCTAAAATGCCAGTTACGCCACTTAATAAAGCAACCCACCAGTATGCTTTTTTGACCGAATGTGAAGTTGAATCACCTTGCCCAGTTATTCGCGGTGCTTGCGATTGCACCAGCCCATAAGCAATTACCCACGAAGCCATAAAACCGCTGACCCACCAATGATCCCAGTTAAACTGAGCGGCTAAGTAAACAGGTAGTGCAACTACAAACCATACATCGCGCGCTGCAAACAAGCATAAACGCGCTGCGCTAAGTAAGTTAATTGCCCGCGATTTAGAAAATAATTCTTTAAACTTAGGTTTGTTTTTAGCTTTACCAATATCGCCTTTTAAAAAAATTAAACTAATAACCCACGCAACACTAAGTAAAATAATTAGACTTATTAATGCTCCCACAAAACCAAATACAGTTAGTAATAAGCCGCCTAAAAAAAAGCCAACCCCTTTTAAAGCATTTTTAGAGCCGGTAAGTATGGCAATCCATTTATATAATTGGCTTTGCCCTGCATCGTCTTGCGGTACTAAATACTTAATGGCGCTCTTTGCACTCATTTTATTTAAGTCTTTTGCTATGCCACTCAGTGCTTGCGCTGCCATAACATAGGCAACGGTTAGCCAATCCCCTGGCACGCAAAGCATGGCCAAAGCGACAAGTTGTAGCCCAAGCCCTACATTCATGGTTTTGTTCAACCCTAAATGCGCGCCAAGCCAACCACCTACTAAATTGGTGATCACCCCAAATATTTCATAAAACAAAAACAACATGGCTATCGCAAATGCGCCATAACCTAACTGATGAAAATACAGCACCACCAACATGCGTAGCGCGCCATCAGTTAAAGTAAATGCCCAATAGTTACTAGTAATTATTAAATATTGTTTTATAGAGCTCGGTAAGTTAGCCAACTGCGCAAACATAGCGTTAAACCTTTTTAAACGAGATTAAACCAAATCACTTTTTGCAACTTTAAGCATTAGCTCAGCAGTACGGTTTGCATAACCCCACTCGTTATCGTACCAAGCGTATAGTTTAAGTTGAGTGTTGTTAATTACCATGGTTGAAAGCGCATCAATAGTGCAGCTGCGCGGATCTGTTTTGTAATCTATAGATACAAGCGGCTTTTCTTCGTAGCCTAAAATACCTTGTAGCTCGTTATTTGCAGCGTCTTTAAACCACGTGTTTACTTCGTCTTGTGTAACACCTCGCTCGAGCTCAAAAACACAATCGGTAATTGATGCGTTAGTAAGAGGTACGCGCACGGCGTGGCCGTTTAATTTACCTTTAAGCTCAGGAAAAATATGCGTAATAGCAGTTGCACTACCGGTTGTAGTAGGAATTAAACTTGTACCGCACGAACGCGCACGGCGTAAATCTTTATGAGGGGCATCAATAATCGTTTGAGTATTAGTAATGTCGTGAATAGTAGTCATTGAGCCGTGCTTAATGCCCACTTTTTCTTGCAGTACTTTTACTATTGGCGCTAAACAGTTAGTAGTACACGAGGCGGCTGTAACAATTTTATGCTCACTTGGGTGATAAAGATCATCGTTTACACCCATTACTACATTTAAAATACCGTCTTCTTTTACAGGTGCGGTTACCACAACACGCTTAACGCCTTGTGCTAAATATTGATTTAACAGCTCTGTGGTTTTCATTTTACCGCTGGCTTCTATTACTACATCGCAATCAGACCAATCAGTTTCGTTTATGGTTTTGTTGTTGGTAACTGCAATAGTGTGTTTACCCACACTAAAGCTATTATCATCACTAGAAACCTGTTGTGCTAAGCGCCCGTGTACTGAGTCAAACTCAATTAAATGTGCGTGGGTTTTAGCATCGCCCGCTACATCATTTACTTTAATAAACTCTATTTCTGGCCAATCAACTGCTGCACGCAGAGTTAAACGTCCCATACGGCCAAAACCGTTAATACCTACTTTAATAGTCATAATTAAATACCTTTAATAAGTTAGTTACAGCAGCTAGTAATACGTTCAGGGCGATTACCCATAACATTTAAGCGCGTTAAATCGTTTTCATAAAATGAAGGGTTAGCAGTAAGCGTTTGCATTAATACATTTTTAGCCCACTCTGGCAGGGCTTTATTAATACTGTAATAAACCCATTGATTTTGTTTACGGTCGCTCAACAATCCGCATTGTCTTAACTGCGCTAAATGTCGAGACACTTTAGGTTGGCTTAGCTCAAGTGCAGCAACCAGTTCGCATACACATAGCTCTTCTTGGTCGCTAATGAGCAGCATTGCTTTTAAACGCGTATCGTCCGCTAGGCATTTATAAAATTGAAGTGGGTTGAATTGTTCCATATTGTCCTCGCAGTTTTATTGCACATACAATAAAACAAAAACAGGATATATGGAATAGTGAATATATGATTTTTTGTATATTTATTTAACGACTCATTTTATTAAACTCCACGCACAAAAAAGCCCAGTGGCAAAACCACTGGGCTATTACAGTATTAGTTAACTTAGCAATTAATTAAATAACTGAAAGCTCTACTTCAATATTGCCACGTGTTGCGTTTGAATATGGACATACTTGGTGCGCTTTATCTACAAGCTCCTGCGCTGCAGCTTTATCCATATCACCTAGTGACACAGCAAGTTTTACTGCAATACCAAAACCGCCTTCAATAGCACCAATAGACACTTCAGAATTAATATGTGTGTCGCCTGGTAAATCTATTTTTTCGCTACCTGCTACAAATTTAAGTGCGCCAATAAAACACGCAGCATAACCTGCGGCAAATAATTGCTCTGGGTTAGTGCCTTGACCGTCGTCTCCGCCTAAGCCTTTAGGTGTTGATAAATTTACATCTAAACGACCATCATCAGATTTAGCTACGCCTTCGCGGCCGCCAGTTGCAGTTGCTTTTGCTGTGTAAGCTACGTTTTGTAATACATTCATAATGAACTCCAAAGTTTAGTAATTAATTTAGTTTGTGTGCAAAATAATAGAACAAGTAATTAGAGATTGCAAATACTTTGCATGCAAATTAAAATGCCATGTATCGAAATAAAGGATAACGTTATGCAGTTTGAGCAATTAAAGTTAAAAAATCAGTTATGCCACCGGTTATATATGGCATCTAACAGCATTGCGCGTGCGTATCGCGAGCCTTTAAACGAGCTAAATTTAACTTACCCGCAATACGTAGTAATGATGGCGCTGTGGGAGCAAGACGAAATAACAATTGCAGAGCTAATAGATAAAACCGCGATAGATGGCGGTGCAATGACTCAAATACTCAAAAAAATGAGCGACAAATCATTACTGGCTGTTATTAAAGATGAGCACGACAAACGCAAACGCCTAGTGCAGCTAACCCAGCATGGCCAATCACTTAAGTTAAAAGCAGCCGATATTCCTAAAAATATTTTATGTAAATTTGATAGTGTAGATGCAACACAAGCGAAACAGTTGATGCAGCTGCTCGATTTAGTAGTAAACGACTTAGCCGATTAGGCTCTTAATTTTTAAACAATAAACGTGTTTTAAAAGGTTTTAAAAATGACTCATATTAAAAAATTACTATTAGCAGCGGCGTGTAGCACGGCACTTTTAGGTAGCAGCGCTGTATCTGCTAACACCGCTGGCCAAAATGCTGATTTAAAAACAGTAGCCACATTTGATGCGCAGCACCCACCGGGCAACATTGCTATTACCCCATCGGGCAGAAAGTTTTTATCTGTGCATGGCTTTTTTGGCCAAAAGCAAAAAATTATGGAGCTTTTAAGCGATGGTACAACTAAGCCCTACCCTAATGAAGAGTGGGCATACGCGTACAATAACGGTAAAGGTTTTTACGACGTACTTGGCATAAATGTATCAAGCGATGGCATTTTATGGATGCTCGACACTTCAGGACCCGATCACGCTGGGCGCTTAGTAGGCTGGGATACAAACAAAGAGCAACTGCACAAAATTATTTATCTGGCTAAACCGACCATTACCGACACCTCGTTTTTGAACGATTTAGTCATCGATAATAAGCATGGCGTTGTATACATTGCCGACACAGCACAAGGCAGCCAAGCCGCTATTATTACGGTAAACCTTAAAACAGGTGTAGCACGCAGAGTGTTACAAAATAGCCATTACACCACAGCCGAAAATATCGATATGGTTATTGATGGGCGCACAATGAGCCTTGGCGGCCAACCTGCCCGTTTAGGTGTTAACCCTATTACGCTTGACCCTAACGAAGACTGGCTTTACTTTGGCTCTATGTCGGGCACGTCGGTTTACCGCATTGCCACCAGCGATATAAATAACGAGAGCCTTTTGGCTAAAGCGCTTGAAGACAAAGTTACGCGTTACGGCACTAAGCCAATTTCAGACGGTATTATTGTTGATGGCGGCGGTAACGTATATGTAACCGACATAACCAATGGCGCAATTGGCGTAGTTAAACCCACTGGCGACTACGAAGTATTATTTAAGGACGAACGTTTGAGCTGGCCTGATGGCTTTAGTTACGGAGCCGATCATAAAATATACTTTACCGTTGACGATTTACATAACTCGCCTGTACTTAATAATGGCAAAAATCAAAGCCACGGTAAGTTTAAAGTAATGTCGTTCGAGCCTTTAATAAAAGGAAAAGTAGGCCGCTAATTTGCTTTTTGAGTGACTACATTTTTTAAAAAGCCTTGCACGTTTAAGTGACCCAATAGTTGCATGGCTTTTTGTTAAAAACACACCACGTTGGTGCATTTTTTAGTAATATTTCACCTCTTTGGTGCTAATCCTTAAGTATGTATTTACACTTAAATACTAAACACCTGATTTCTATTCATAAAATATTCAAGTTAATGTTGGCATACTTCTTTCTATAAACTGATGTGTTCAGTGAAAATACCAAGGAAAAACCATGTTCAACTTATACCATACCCTTTACCTTTTATGGCGTTTAGACATTAGCGTTTGGCAAGTTAATGATCCAACAAATACCCATACCACCGCTGACAAAGAGCGCGTCTATGTTAAGTAACATCGTATTGTGTAAAGGCTTGGCATAAAGCTTAAATGTAAAAACCTACTTTAGGCTAAGCTTTTGCACACTATGAAATTTATGTGTACATTTTAATTAAACTTCAAATTAATCGTTCAATATAAAAACAACCCCCTTGTAATAAACTCAACATTTAAAAACATCGAAAATTAGTAAAAACACTGCGTTTATAACTTTGCAAGCAACCCTATTGCGTTGTATTGTTGCACCCTATTGAAAATTTTTAGTTGGAACGTGTATGCACGCTTTGGAAGTTAATTTTGATGGCTTAGTTGGCCCTACTCACAACTACGCTGGTTTATCGTATGGTAATGTTGCCTCGTTAAATAACGCAGCAAGCTTTTCAAATCCTCAAGAGGCTGTGCTTCAAGGCCTTGAAAAAATGAAAGCCATGCACGACAAAGGCCTAACTCAAGGTGTATTTGCCCCTCATGCGCGCCCCGACTTAAACGTACTGCGCCGCTTAGGCTTTACCGGTAATGATGCACAAGTAATTCACAAAGCATTTAAAGCAGATCCTATTTTATTACGCGCGTGTTATTCAGCGTCTGCAATGTGGACAGCCAATGCCGCTACGGTATCGCCATCTCCAGATACAACCGACGGCAAAGTACATTTTACTTCAGCTAATTTAAATAATAAGTTTCATCGTTCATTAGAGCCTGCAACCACTACACGCTTATTAAAGGCTATGTTTAATAACGACAAATACTTTGCGCATCATACCCATTTACCTGATCAAGGCTTTTTTGGCGACGAAGGTGCAGCAAACCATACTCGTTTTTGTGACAGCCACGGCGAGCAAGGCCTTGAAATGTTTGTATTTGGTGCCAGCGCGTTTAACAGCCAATTACCAAAACCAGCTAAATTTCCTGCAAGGCAAACACTAGAAGCCTCAGAAGCAATTTGTCGCTTACATAATTTAAAAGAAACGAGCCAAATTTTACTACAGCAAAATCCAGACGTAATAGACCAAGGCGTGTTCCATAACGATGTAATTGCAGTAGGTAACGCCAACGTATTACTGTGCCACCAGCAAGCATTTTTAAACCAAGCACTGGCACTGCAAGATATTCGCGAAGCGTATGTGGGCAATAAAGAATTTTACATTATTGAAGTACCTACCGATAAAGTAAGCATTACCGACGCTGTAAGTAGCTACTTATTTAATAGCCAGTTAGTGAGCCTTGAAGATGGTTCAATGCTGTTAGTTGCACCACAAGAATGTAAACGCAACGTCGCGGTTAACGCCTACATTGAAGAAATGATTATGGCTGATAACCCAGTAAACCAAGTACAGTTTTTTGATTTACGCCAAAGTATGCAAAATGGCGGCGGCCCAGCTTGCTTGCGTTTACGTGTAGCCCTTAACGAGCAAGAACTTGCTGCAGTAAACCCAGAGGTTATTTTAACTGATACTAAATACACACAACTGTGTGACTGGGCAAAACGTAACTACCGCGACAAATTAGGCGCAAGTGACTTTGCAGACTCAGCCCTACTCACCGAAAGCTACCAAGCACTTGATGAGCTAACGCAGCTACTAAATTTAGGCTCCGTGTACGACTTTCAATTAGAAGGTTAATACCTCAGCCTACACAAAGGCTAGTACACAAATAGCGAGCCAAGGCTCGCTATTTGTGTTTATGTTAATACATATTTAAGCATCTTTGTTAACAGTTATTGCCGACGCCATAGACTCAGATATATGCAGCGTACGCTGCGGAAACGGAATACTCAGCCCAGCACCTTCAATAGCTTCTTTAACACGTTTATTTAAATCCCACACAGTTTGCCAATAATCACCATTAACAGCCCACGCACGTAATTGAATGTTCACTGCGCTTTCGCCTATTGATGTCACCATTACTTTAGGTGCAGGCTCTGCGAGTAATCGGCTCTCTGATGCGGCTAATTCTTTAAGTACATTTAAGCCAACATCAATAGAATCGGCATACGAAATCCCCACCACTATATCCATTCGTCTTTTGCCATTACGGGTAAAGTTTTTAATATTGCCACCCCACACTTTGCCGTTAGGCGATGCTATATAAAGACCGTCGGTGGTTTTAAAAATAGTGGTAAATAGGTTTATTTCACTCACAGTACCTAGTGTGCCACTGGCATCAACAAAATCGCCTATTTTAAAAGGTCTAAGTATTAGCAGCATAATACCCGCAGCAATATTGCTCAGCGTATTTTTAAGGGCTAAACCAATCGCTAAACCAGCAGCCCCCATTAGCGCAATTAAACTGGCCGTGTTTACGCCAAAAATATCTAAAATAAATAGACCGCCAATTATATAAACTAAATAACCAGCAATACTCGATAAAAGAGGAAGCAGCGTACTATCCACTCTTTTTAACGGGGATTTAGAGTTTTTAATCGCTTTTTTAACCGATCGTGCAATTAAGGCACTCGCAACTAATATCACCAACGCTAAAATCACCTTGTAACCTAAAGTGATGATTGTTTCTGAATGGCTTTGCCAAAACGCTAAGAGTTTATCTTTCATGTTTGTTCCGATAAATGTGGCTGAAACTCAGCAAAATAATGGTTAAATCTAATAAAACCGACTTCAAAAGAAGTGGCGCGAGTATATAGTAAAAAACGATTAAATCGATGAAATTAAAAACGTTTTAAAACAGCACGTTAAAGTTCTAACTTCTCATATTTTTAATTCAATTTAGGTTAAGGGTTAAATACATACACTTAACAAATCAAATAAAAGGAAACAACCATGAACTTTAAATCAACAATATTAAGTAGCGCTATTATTTTTGCCTTAGCAGGCTGCGGCTCATCAAATGACGATGCTGAAACAACCCCACAAACAAGTGATAAAGCAACTTTTAGCTTAGGAATTTCCGACGCTCCAGTCACTGGTTTAAAACAGGTTAACGTTGTATTTGATTCAATAACAATTAAAGCCCAAGAAGGTGAAGAAGTTAGCTTTGAAACTCGCTCTAAAAACGATGCCACCTTAGCGCAAATGGTCAATTTACTAGACTATACGGGCGACGATATTTTTCAATTACTTGACGATCAAGAAGTACCTGCAGGTGATTATTCGTGGATCCGCGCGCAAGTAATAAACGGCGACACAAACAACCTTAGCTTAACATCTCACGTAGTTTATGAAGACGGCAGCATTGCACCGCTTATCGTAAAAAGAAAAGGTAATGATGGCGTGGGTGAAATACAGCTAGATGGCTTTACACTCAATCAAACCGACAACGAGTTTGTATTAGAGTTTGATTTAAAAAAATCGTTAGTTGATCCACAAAATAATAACGAAGTCTTTTTAAAACCTCGCGGTGTGCGTTTACAAAACCTTTCTGAATCACAAGATATTGAAGGCACTGTAAGCCAAACACTCATAAACAATTGCGAGACTGACAACATTGGTCTTGCCGCTGATGATTCATCATTTGGCCATGCTGTTTACCTTTACTCTGCGCAGGCACAAACCCCAACAGATATTCATGAAATAGATGACCAAACGCCTGATAACGCTCCGTTAGCTACTGCCAATGTTGTATTTGATGCAGACGATAATGAATACGAATTTGAACTCGCATTCATAACACCAGGCGATTATCAACTTGCTTATACGTGTAGCGCACACATAGACGATGCAGAGCAAGTAGATGCTGATTTTAATATTTATCAACTAAAACAAATTAGCCTAACGCAAGCTGACGATTTATCAGTCAATTTTGACATAGCCCAATAACTGCATGGCGCACATTGAGCTGCGCCTTTATTCATTTGTTAATAAGGAAAAACCATGGCAAAAGAGAAAATAGTACTCATAACCGGCGCTTCTAGTGGCATTGGTGAAGCAACGGCAAAAACCTTAGTAAACAACGGTCATAAAGTTATATTAACCGCCCGTAGAGAAGAGCAACTTAACCAACTTGTTGCCGAACTAGGATCAGATAACGCACTGAGCGTAGCCGCAGATGCAACCGACTTTACCGCGCTTGAAAACGTAGTTACCAAAGGCATTGAAAAGTTTGGCCGATTAGATGTAGCCTTTGCTAACGCGGGCATGGGTGTTTCAACCGCTGGCACCGAAAAAGGTGATCCGGATGAGTGGTCAACCATGATTGACATAAACATTAAAGCCCTACTGTGGACTGCAAAACTAACTCTGCCGCATTTACGCCAAAACAAAGGTCACTTTATATTAACCAGCTCTGCCGCTGGCCGTAAGCCAATTGGCGGCTCTATTTACGGTGCAACTAAATGGTTTGCTTATGGCTTTGGACAAAACTTAGCTGAGGAAATGAGTGAGTGGAACGGCCGCTGCACAACCATAGCACCAGGCATGGTAAACACCCCGTTTTTTGATGAAGCTAAACCCGACAAACTCGACCCACAAGATGTAGCCGACGCGGTATTGTTTGCTATTGAAGCAAACCAGCGCAACAGCGTACGCGAGATTTATTTAATGCCAACTAATTAAATGTAGCTTGGTAGATTTTGGGCTGTCAGGTTTAATGCTAATGGTATTAAACCTGATGGTTGTTAATTCTAAATACCGGCTAGATAGAATGAAGGGAAAATATTCGGCATTAATAAAGCTTGTTATATATACAGTAACTCTAAACCTCCATCACTAGGTTCAAATACTTCAAGCCAAATGGTAACACCATTTTCATCGCTACATTCAATATCAAAGGCTCCATCATAAACTTCAACTATTGTTCCAATATCACCGACCTGAGGAACTCTAGAGCCAAAGCTGTTTTCTGAATAGATAAATTTTTTATTAAGAGATATCACTTTTACGACAGAATATTGCTTCATTTGATTTTATGGTACGCATGAGTGTTTTGGTTTCAGGTTTGATAAACATAAATAGAACTAAAAATATTCTGGGTCTTTAACTCAGCTTTAAATTCATCAGAAAAATTACTTTCAACTGCAGTCTCTTGACTAAAATGTGCATCTGTTATTTCTATCCAAGTATCTACGCCATCAATCTTTACAATTGCATCAGGCGGATCTGGTCTGTTAATTAATTTAAGTACTTTGCCTTGTGATGAAAGGAGATTCTTATATGAATCTAGAACAGCACTTTCATGTGTGGGATTTAAATCTCTGTGTGAAGTCATCTAGAACCTATAACGAGACTGTAGAATAACTTCAACAGCCAAATTCAATTAAAAAAACGAGTTCCTGTAATTCACTCTAAGCGTTTTTAAAGCATTAAGTAATGCATTTGGAGCCCATAAAAGAGGCTGCTTTTCTTAAAAATAGTAATTCTACAGCCTCAACTTTAAGCTAAGGGGCGCAGGTGCGTGGGGCATAATGGCGAAGCCGCCCCGCGTATAGGCGTCCCAGCGACCGGAGGGAGTGAACTTAAGCGTTTTGTTAACTCTCATAGCCCAACTCACTTCGCATTGTGTCTATTATCTGGTTCCTCAAATTTTTGAGGTCGTTTCCTTTTCTTACCATCTTTTGCTGAATTTCTGTTTCGAAATTGTAGTTACCAGTCAAGAATGCTTCAGGAGTAAGCTGTTCGTTCAATTGACGAAGCATTTCTGGCTGCATTGTAAGAAGTACTTGATATAACGACTCAAATTGCTCTAGCTTTTCAATTAAGTTTCGAGAACATACGATCCTTAAGCCGGTTAACTCACTCGTGGCTTTTTGAAACCCTTCCTGTATGCCGATCGTAAAATCATTTAAAACTTTTTGATAATTTAATATGGCTTCTGTAGAAGATTCCTCTTCATAGAGTCTTCGCGTTGCATCAGGAAGAGTTTCATTCATAAACACAACATAATCTTGCCCCGCTAGTTTTGCAGCATTATCGAGAATTTTAAAATAGTTTTGATATTCAGTTTTTCTCGTTTCGAAAAGATTTTCCGCTCGCTCTCTAGAAACTTTATATTTATGAAGAAGGAATGGTAGTAAACCAGAAGATATAAAAACCATTAAAGCTGGAATTATGTATTTAGGTTCTATCCACGTATTAACTAAACTACAAGCTTCTGCAACTGCCAATATTATCTCCTAGAAAGTTAACTATTTAGTCTACGACATCTGTCGTTTTACAAACCGATAAATATCCCTATATTACAGTGATTTCATGCTAGCTATAAAATAAACAACTGTAAACAGTTAGTTAGATTCGCCTTACCTTTTCTAAATGAAGCAAAACCCCAAAATGGTGGAGATCAGTAATATCAGACATATTGCTATGTTGTAATACTGGCAACAGGTTATATTTTAAATATCTGTGTTTAAAACAATAACGCGTATACCCTATAATTATTAAACTTGTAACTCATTATTACTTATAAAATTAGTTAAAAATCGCAACCTACTTCTATTGAATACTCTGTATTTTTACTTCATATTAAATATTCTTATTTCTCACTTATTATGCTGTTATGTCATTTTTAAAATTTAGCCATGCACTTATTTTTACCCTTGCGAGTACCCTGTCGCTTACAAGCCATGCGGCGCTTGATAAAAACGAGCGTGAAATAGTAAAACAGGTCGATAAAAACATTCCCCAAGCACTTAAAGAAATAGAGCAAGCCGTAAATATTAATAGCGGTTCGCTTAATATTGAAGGTGTAAAAAAAGTAGGCGCGCTGACAAGTGAGCAGCTTAAAGCCATTGGTTTTAAAGTAGAATGGCTGAATGGCAGTGCGTTTAACCGCGCAGGACATGTACTGGCAACCCATGAGAGTAAAAACCCCGATGCAATAAAAATACTGATGATCGGCCATCTAGATACGGTATTTGCCAAAAACGATAACTTTACTACCTACAAACAACTTGATGCCGATACAGCCAGTGGCCCAGGCGTTGCCGATATGAAAGGCGGTAACACGATAATAATTACCGCACTTAAAAGCTTGCAAGCCCTTAATTTACTCGAAAATGTAAGCATAAAAGTATTGCTGACTGGCGATGAAGAAAGCAGCGGTCGCCCGCTTAGCTTATCTAAACAAGCTATTGTTGATGCAGCAATTTGGGCTGACGTAGCACTTGGCTATGAAAATGGCGATAACAATATAAAAACAGCTATGGCGGCGCGCCGTGGTTATACCGGCTGGACGTTAAATGTAACGGCCAATGCTGCACATTCGTCACAAATATTTAGCGAAAGCGTTGGTTATGGCGCTATTTACGAAGCATCACGCATTTTAAATGACTTTAGAGAGCAACTTGCCACGCAACCTAATTTAACATTTAACCCAGGGCTTATTGTAGGCGGTACAAATGCCGATTACGACAGTGCCAACTCGTCAGCCACGGCGTTTGGTAAAAGTAACGTAATTGCGCAAACCGTGCATGTAGCGGGTGATTTACGGGCGCTTTCGCCAAAGCAAGTAGAAGGCGCTAAAAAAGTGATGCAGCAAATAGTGGCTAAAAGCTTAAATGGCAGCCACGCTGAGCTTATTTTTGAAGACGGCTACCCACCAATGGGGCTCACCGAGGGTAATAAAAAGCTGCTTGCACTGTATAGCCAAGCAAGCCAAGACTTAGGCTATAACAAAGTGGTGGCTGCAAACCCACGTAATGCCGGGGCGGCTGATATTTCGTTTGCTGCAAACCATGTTGATATGGCACTTGATGGCCTTGGCCTAATGGGTAGTGGCGCGCATACTAAAAACGAAACCGCCGATTTAACCAGCCTAAATAAAAACACCGCTAAAACAGCGCTGCTTATATACAGATTGGGGCAGCTATAAGCTCTTTGATTATTTAATAGGCTCTAACCGCTTGCCCGCTACTTGCAATGCAAACTTACGTAGCGTTTTAAGCTGCGGGCTTTCGGTTTGCCAATAGTGCCAGTACAAAGGTGTATCAATATAATATTCTGGGAATAAATCGACTAACTCTCCTTTTATCAGCGAGTCTCCTAGCTGTAAGGTAGGTAATAGCCCATAACCTAGGCCTGCAATCATGGCTTGTTTAAATCCCTCTGACGAAGGGTAAATATGGGTAAACAGTGGGGCTGAGCCATTAATATCTTCTAAAAACTGGTGTTGTAGCTTGTCATACTCACTAAATACCAAGCACGGTAAATGCGCTAATTGCGAAAGCTCAGTAAGCTTATGTTGTTTTATAAAATCGGGGCTTGCAATGGCTTTGTAGCGTATGGCGCCAAGCGGGCTTACCAGCCCGCCATTAACGGGCTCGGGGGATGAGCTAATACACACCATAACCTCGCCGTCTTTCATTCTTTTATGGGCAATGGATTGATCTTCACTAATGACCTCAAAGCGTAATTTGCACGCAAGCTCTGTATCTAATACGGCGAGTGCTTCGGGCAGCCAGGTGGCAAGCGAATCCGCATTAGCAGCAAGCTTTACGCTAAGCGGGGTGTTTAAATCTGTGTGCTCGTTAAGTGCCTCTACATTAAGGGCTACTTCTAGCTGCAATACTTGCTGTAAATGGTTAAGTAAACGTTTACCAAGTGCCGTGGGCGTTGGCGGCTGGGTTCTTATTAATACGGGCTCGCCTAGTTTGGCCTCAAGCTGATGAATACGCCTGCTCACCGCCGATTGGGTAATAAATAATTTTTTTGAGGCTTTTTCAAATCCGCCTTCACTTATAACGGCACTAAGCGCATTGAGTAACTGGTAATCAATCATGAGTTTTACGCATATAACAATAAATATATTCATTGGATTTGTAACAGAATACTCCCTACCCTGCAAGGCATTGAATTGCAGGTTTTATTTATTTGGATTTAAAGTATGTCGTTTTTGTCGGGTGTGATGCTGGGGCTGAGTTTAATTATTGCCATTGGGGCGCAAAATATTTGGATTTTAAGCCAATGTATGGCGGGCGCTAACCGTTTTGTTTTAGCCGCGGTTTGTATAATTTGTGACGCCACTTTAATTATTGTAGGGGTATTTGCAGCTAATGAGTTAAAGCTATGGCTGCCAGGGTTATTACCGTGGTTAACGTGGGGCGGTATTGCTATGTTACTTTACTTAGCATTTGGCTCTGCGCGCAGTGCAATTAAAGGCACATCGGGGTTAAAAGTAACTCAGGTAATAAAAGTGAGCTGGTGGAAAACGGCCCTTGCGGCCTTTGCAATAAGTTTACTAAATCCACATGTTTATTTAGATACCGTGTTACTGCTTGGCAGTATTGGCGCACTTCAGCCTGCGCCTATGCATTTTGCTATTGGCGCTTGCGTGGCCTCTGTTATTTGGTTTAGTGGCTTGGTGTTATTTGCGCCAAAATTAAAAAAGGTTTTAAGCTCCCCATTTCGATGGCGTATATTTGATAGCTGCATTGCGGTTATTTTATGTTTTGTGGCCTTTCAGTTGTATAGCGTTACATAATAAAAAAAGGGAGCAAGCGCTCCCTTAGCGTCAACACATTGTAAAATTAAACATTACAATACATTGCACAACACACATTTTAAGTAATCTATTAAAAGTTAATCATTAATGATGCTTTAATAGTTCGTCCAAGTAATGGTCTAGCTACACCGGTGTAGTCGCCATTTGAAAAACGTAGTCCCTCAGTTACAGAACTACCTTCTGTAAACGAATCGGCATTATTTAAGTTATTAACGTGAAGTTGAAACTCCATATCCTCAGTGAATGAATACAACATACCTGCATTTAATTGCGTGTAACCTGGGTAAATAGTTACGTTGGTATTACCATCGTCTGAAAAACGCTCACTGTAGTGCATTACTTGGCCATATACAGTGACCGGTAATTCTGAGAACGTGTATGACGGACGCACGTTAATCAACCACTGAGATTGACGGCGTGGTCGTCTGTCTGCACCTGATGACACATCGTAGCGGCGTGTATCGTTTATGCCATCACCATCTGTATCTGTTTCTATAATCGCAGAGCGAATTGCTGAGTCTTGTCCTTGCTTGGGATCTTGCCAAACAATACTACCCTGTAGCGATAATCCATCTAACCACTCTGGGCGGTATTTGCCTTCAAATTCAATTCCGTGAGTTTTTAAGCTGGTGCGATAGCTATCGCGTATTTTTGCACAATCATCCGGTGCAGGTACTGCGCTACAAGACACCCCATTTGCACCTGTATCACTTAAGTCATCAAGCGTTGCGGCTAAGGTTTCTTTAGCTGCAAAATCAATGTAAAAACCACTAAAGTTAAATTCATAGTTTTTCTCTGAAAAACGGATGCCACCTTCATACTGCTTAATGTTTTCGACCAAATCTCCGCGAGCAATATCACCGGTAGACGGGTTAGTTGCTGGGCCGCCAAAAATATAATCTTCAAAACCCGGTAATCTAAAAGTGTCAGCGTAACTTAAATAAGTTGTTACGGTATCTGTTAAGCGATAGTTGGCACCAATAGTCCAACCAAAAGCGTCGTAGCTCTCTGAAGCAAATTGCGGTGTACCGTCGGGTACATTTACAAAATTATCAGCCAAGGTATCGTTGGTAGAGCCGACAACTACGTCACTTGGTGTAAAATCGTTTGAGCTATTACCTGGGTCGAATGAATTGGTTGTTACACGGTCTACTTCAAGTTCTTGATAACGCCCGCCAATATCAATTTGCAGCCTGTCATCAAGCATTGAAATGTGGTCTAGGAAGTAAAATGCATTGGTGCGCATAGTGGCATCTGCGCCTAAACCAAATAACGCGGGCTGATCAACACCGCCTTGTGAAATAGATGGGCCAACCTGCTGATCGTTCTCGTCCACAGCATACAAATCAACTAATCGAGAGCTTTCACTAATATTACTATAGGCACTTGCAAATACAGATTGAACTTCATATGTGTAATGGCTTGTGTATAAACCAAATGTTAGCTCGTGAGAGTGTTCTTCAAAGTCAAAAAAGCGGCTTAAGCGAAAATCACCTACATAGCTTGTGGCATCAACCATGCCGTAAACCGGAATGTTATGCGCTAAAATTGAGTCTGCGCGTTCTGCAGTGCTTAAATCGGTGCCCGTTACTGTATCTGAGTAAAATGCTTTAACGCCTGTTGCATTTGCGTACGAGTCACCAATTACGCCGTCAAAGCTTTGAATGCGAGAAAACTGCTCTGCCTCTAAACGGCTGCGCTCTGTAGGCGGATCGTTAAATAAGGCATGAAACCCGTTACTACCACTTGTTGCACGCAATGCGGTGTCTAAGCGCCATTGATTAGCAAAATCTTTTGATATTTCGAATGTATAGATATTAAATTTGGGTTCAATACCATCGCTAATATCTAGCTTTAATTGGCTACCATCAGCGTTGTAAAGCTCATAAAAACTAGTTTGATGCGATAAAACAGTTCCATCACTAAAATCAACACCGAGGTTGTTTACACTACTTGGATCAACTTCAAAAGGGTTTTCTGGTGTGCCTGGCGCACGATCTGCTGTAATTGAATACGGTATATTTTGATAAAAATTGGTTTTATCGTTAATAACGTGAGCTTGTAGTTTTACCTCTGTGGTGCCATCGTCACTAATGTAAAGTAAATTACCTCTAAATTGGCCACCACTATTACCTGTGTAACCCGGGTCACGAATACCATCAGCAACACGATAAAAACCACCTAGTGCATATGTTAAGTTATCGTTTATAGGACCTGCAACAAAAAAATCATTACGTACATGCCCCCAGTCACCCACTTCTATTTTATACGCACCTTCAAAATCTTGAGTACCTGTACGAGTAATGTAGTTTACAGCTGCGCCAAGTGCATTAGAGTAAAGTACGCCGCCAGGGCCGCCTTTAACAGCCTCAACAGTTGTGGTCATCAAATCGGGTTTAATAAAAACATCGTTATTCATAAACGGCGCTTCGGGCTCTTCGTATACTGGCAAACCATCAATGAGATTTGGTACATAACGATAGCCACCAGCTTGTGGTAAGCCTCTTACAAGTACGTTGTTATGGCTTTCACCTGCGGTTCCACCTTCAGGAAAAAAACCAGGAATATTCCCTAGTAAGTCAGCTGCGCCGTGAGGTGCTAAAACTTTCATTTCCTCTTCTGAAATAGTATTTATAGAAAATGTAGCTTCCATTTTTTGCATATTGCGCGTAACACCGGTGACTATTACGCGCTCTATATCTTGCACCTCAGATTTTTCTGTTTGCTGTGCTTCCTGAGCAGCTTCTTGAGCAAACAGATGACCGCTAGGTGCTGCAAAAACAGCTGCTATGGAAATAGCTATAACGTTTTTATTAAACATAGTTGTGTTCCTGTTGATGTCAGTTGTCTATCGTTAGACATTATCGTTACTACAAACCTTATGTCAACAATTTATTTACTTTAAAAAAACAAATTAAACATAAAGTTTGCTGGGGTTAATTAGTTTATTCTAACTATTTGGTGTACTTGGTTATTTTTAAATTTTCTAGCGACTCTTTTTTGCTGCTTTGATCGATATGCAGCTGCGAGAATGCTTGTTTAGGGAAAACTAATGCGGTAATACAATGTGCCCCGTTGTTAAAAAACAGCTCTATTGAGCACTCGTCTACAAATATTTCTAATTGCAAGTTAGTGCACTCATGTTTGCTAAGCGGCATTTTTATTACAGAGTCAAAGCCTTTATCTGTAAAACCTGCTTTCGTTCTGTCGGCGGTTACACTTTGTGTATCGGCATCTATTTCGAGTCTGAATTGTTCATTACAATCATTTTTCCAAACTAAGGCTATATTCCCTTGAGTTAGTGAAATATCGCACTCTAAGCTATAAGCTTCTGGCACACTAATAGGCTGCTCTTTACTTAAGCAATATTGCAAGCGGACTGTATCTTGAGGTAGTTTTACTGCGCTTGGCGTTAATAAGTAATAGCTTTGCTCCGCTTTTTTTAAGTACATAGTGCGGGGTAGAGTCATGGCTCCTCGCCAGGTATTATCAGGAGTATTATTTGCGTATTGCCAATTGCTCATCCATGCAATGTAGGTACGCGAATGTTTAATATTGGGTGTGTTATCCCATGTAATACCCGCATAACAGTCGGTGCCGTAATCTAACCAGCGTATTTGTTCATCTTGAGATACAAATTTTTCGCCGTCAAAATCACCAATAAAATATTGCGTTGCTGAGCCACCATTTGGGCCACCTGGGTTAATACTAATAATTAATACCCAGCGCTCAGTATCAGTATCGCTGCAAATAAGAGGGAATAAATCAGGACATTCCCACACCCCACCATGGGCACCTATTTTGTGTCCAAATTCAGATAGTTTATGCCATGTTTTTAAATCATTCGATTTGTAAATGTGTATGCACTGGCCTGCCACTACCGTTTTAATCCAAAACTGCCCTTTTTCGTACCAGGTTACTTTAGGGTCTCTAAAATCTTTTAAGCCTGGGTTAGGAATAACTGGGTTTTGATCATAAACAGTAAAGCTTTTACCCTCATCGAGTGAGTACGCAATACTTTGCACTTGCGTTTCGTCTTTAGATTGCTGTGTAAAAGTAGCAACAATAGGGGTTTCACCATTTTTAGCAAAACCCGATGTATTATTTTTATCAACAATTGCACCGCCCGAAAATATATAACCTAAGCCTTCTGGTTCCGCGTAAAGTGCGATTGGTTGATGCTGCCAATTAATAAGATCGTCCGAGGTTGCGTGCCCCCAATGCATATTTCCCCATACAACATCATCTGGGTTTAGCTGAAAAAACAGATGATAAGTACCATTAAGATAAAACAACCCATTAGGATCGTTTATCCAGTGGTTCGGTTTATAAAAGTGATATTGAGGTGTCCAGCTTCGCTGCTCAATTAAGTCGTTTTGTTTTGTAGAAGATTGCATAGGCACCACTTAATAAATGTAAATTAAATCTTGTAAAAATGTCTATCGTTGGTCATTATAATGGCTAATTTTAAATTATTGTCAACTTATTGTTCGTAATGTGTGAAAATCCATTACCTTCTAAATAAAGAGAGTATTGAACAATATGTCATCAATTAAAGATGTAGCAGCTAAAGCTAACGTATCAGTAAAAACCGTTTCTAGAGTACTAGGCGGGTTTGAGGGCGTGAGTGATAAAACCAAAAACAAAGTTGAAGCCGCGATGAAAGCGCTTGAGTTTTATCCCTCGGCAGCGGCGCAGTCTTTACGCGGGCAAGAGAAAGGCATTGTGTGCCTTATTACCGAACACCTGACCACCACGCCTGACTCTTTCGATATTATTGCGGGCATTCAACATGAGTGTGAAAAACATTCCAAGCTATTAATGATTGGGGAGTCTGGTGGTAACGAACAAAGCTTTTCTCGGCTGGTGGATGATTTTAGGCGCCAACGCGCCGAGGCCATTATTTACGCGACGGTTTATCACCGAGAAGTGAATATTAAACAATCATTTAATAAGTGCCCTTTAATACTTGTTAACTGCTTTGAATCTCAGCTTAAGCACCCAACTATTTTGCCCGATGATTACAAAGGGGCCTATAAATTAACTGAAGAGTTATTAAATTTAGGGCACACAAAAATAGCGTATTTAACACTTTTTGAAGATATGCCCGCTACACCACTTAGAACGCTAGGGTTTAAAGACGCTCACGAAGCAAAAGGCATAAGTGTTGAAGAAGAGTTGATAAAAATAGGTGTTTGCACAGACCCAGAAGATGAGTTTGCACAGTTACCCGATGTATTACGCGACATTATGTCGAGGCACGAGCGCCCTACAGCCATATGCTGTGGTAACGATAAAATGGCTATGCGCGTATTTATGCTTATACGTCAAATGGGTTACAAAATCCCTCAAACCATTTCTATTGTTGGTTACGATAACTACAAATTAATCGCCGAAAACCTACTACCTAAATTATCAACAGTGAGTCTTCCTTACTTTCGTATGGGCCAACTAGCTGCACAAATCGCAATAAATAAAGAATTACAATCACACACTAAAACACATGAAATTAGCGGAGAACTACTTCTTAGGGGGTCACACAGCTCCGCGTAGATATTAAGGCACTGACAAATGACTGAACACTTATCTAAACGCAATTATTGGTTATTAAGCGGCTGTATTTTAAGCTTTTTTTTAACATGGTCTTTCTGCTTTTCGATTTATCCTATATGGCTTAACCAGGCAATAGGCTTAAATGGTACTCAAACAGGTATCGTATTTAGTATAAATGCTATTGCAGCACTGTTTGTAATGCCTTGTTATGGTTTTATTCAAGATAAGTTAGGTTTAAAAAAGAACCTGTTATGGTTTGTTGGTGTGATGTTGCTACTAAGCGGTCCATTTTTTATTTATGTTTATACCCCGTTACTTATTAGTTCTTTGTATGTTGGGGCCTTTGCTGGTGGTTTATTTTGCTCGGTCGCATTTTTTGCAGGCGTTGGGGCCGTTGAAACCTACATAGAACGAGTTGGCCGCAATACTGGGTTTGAATTTGGTAAAGCACGTATGTGGGGCTCGGTTGGGTGGGCTATTGCAACCTTTTTTACTGGCCAAATTTTTAATATATCACCCACCTTAAATTTTGTTTTAGCAAGTGTAAGTGCTTTAGTTTTTTTAGTGTGTTTATGGTTTGTTAAAGCAAGTGATGAGTCTAAGGAAGTAAACCTAAGCGCCAGCGCATTAAAAATTACTGACGCAATTGCGCTATTCAAAGATGCTAAATTTTGGGCGTTTACAACTTTTGTTATTGGCGTTTCGTGTATATATGGCGTCTACGATCAGCAGTTCCCTGTTTACTTTGCAGCGCAGTTTCCTACTAGAGAAGAGGGAAATGCTATGTATGGTTACTTAAACTCTTTTCAAGTATTTTTAGAAGCGGGTGGAATGTTTTTAGCCCCTTTTTTAGTCAATAAAATTGGCGCAAAAAACGGCTTAATTGTAAGCGGTGTTGTTATGGCACTAAGAATAATCGGCTCTGGCTATGCAACTGATCCATTATCAATCTCTGCAATGAAACTATTACATGCAGTTGAGCTGCCTATTATGCTAATTGCTATTTTTAAATATATATCTGCCACATTTGATGCAAGGCTTTCTGCCACTATTTATATTGTTGGTTTTCAGTTTATGGGGCAGGTTGCGGCAAGCGGTTTATCTGTATTTACTGGTATTTTGTACGATGCGATAGGCTTTGCTGAGGCATATAAGCTTATTGGTATTGTAGTTGCATTCTTTGTAGTTGTATCGGCATTTGTTTTAACTTCAGATAAAAATTCGAACCAAGTTAACAGCAAAGAGAAACTCAATCCCCAAGGAAGTCTTTAGAATTTATTTATGAGATATATTGCTAAGGCTAAAATCACTTTTGCCTTAGCTGTCTGTTCAAGACATTATTTTATACAGTAATTCTCGCACCGTTGCGGGTTCAAACGGCTTATCACAAATGGCATCAACTCCCGCTTGCGCAATATTAGCTAAGTGAGTGTCGTTTGCCTCTGAGCTCACCATTAAAATAGGAATATGTGAGTAAGCGTTTGAGCTACGTACTGTTTCGGTTAATTCGCGTCCATCCATTTCAGGCATGTTGTAATCGGTAACGATTAAATCGAACGACTGTTCGTTAAGTTTTTCAACTGCTTGTTTACCATCTTCTGCTTCAACCGGGGTTGGAATGCCCATACCAGCAAGCACACGAATAATATGCTTGCGCGCAAAACGACTATCATCAACAACAAGTACACGTAAAAGTGTTACATCAAAGTGCTCTAGTTCTACTTCTTCTTCGCTTATAATATCGAGCGTTGCTTTTAATGCGCGTGTAATTGCATCAGCACTGAATGGTTTAGGTAAAATAGCCAGCACACCCGATTGGCGTAATTGCTCAAGGTATTTTTTATTACGCTCGCTCGATATAAGCATAAAAGGTTGATGCTCGGTGATAGGGTTTGATCTTATTTCTTGCAATAGTGAGTCGGCTGTCCCGTCAGATAAATACATAGAGCTTATAACTAGATCAGGGTGATAACTTGCTAATAAGCTAAGCGCTTGTGTTTGTGTAGATGCAGTTTCAACTTGTTTTACACCACTTTCTAAAAGCGATTTTATTATTATTTTTTGCTGAACCTCTGAAGGCTCTACAAGTAAAATGGACAAGTTTGCTATTGCAGTTAAGTCGCTCATTCAGATCTCTTTAGTATTGTTATAATCAGGATAATAATAACATTTTTGACTCGTTAATATTATATAAAGAGATTGTAATATTTAAGAAAACATTACCAACCCCTTTAAAATATAGCACTTATTAATTAGATTGAATGTAATCTAATGCATTCATTTTTTTATATGTGACGTTAGCGTGCAAAATATGTGCAGGTTCAGGGTCAACCACTTCAACAGGAATGTCGTAATTTCGGGCTATTTCAATTGCCATTTGCGTAATATTGACGCTAAACGAGGTGCCCATAAATACAATTTTATCGGCGTTGAGCATACGCTGTTGTGCTTGTGTTATTCTGTAAAGCTCGGTGTAGTATTCGTCAAATAATAAAACAAAGGGCTTAAATGAATGGTTTAGCTCAGGCGTTTGGTTTTGAATATTAAATAGCTCAAAAAGAGACTCTTGCAGGCGGCTTTCGTCTACGCTATCCCACGGGGTGGCAAGTGGCGTGACTGGCTCACCTTGCGCATGAAATAAGGTCATTTGATCAAGCCTGCCGTGTATCGCTATGTAATTTTTGTTACCCGCTTTGCCATCAAGCCCATCTATGTTTTGAGTAATTAGGTTTTTGTCACTTAGCCAATGGTGTACGTCGTTTGGGCCATGGTTGCGATACGTTGCAAAGCGATGGTAATACCATGCTAAAAACTCTTTTGGGGCGTTTTGATACATTGCGCGCGTTGCCATTTCCATAGGCGTATAATTTTTACTGCCAATGGTCCAATAACCATCCTCCCCTCTAAAGGTGGGAATACCACTGGCTGCGCTGACTCCCGCTCCTGTAATGTAAAGAGTGTTCACTTTTCAACCTCGTAACCGAGCACGTTAGCGCTTACTTGCTGATTATTATCTATGCCGCCAATTCGATATAAAACCCCACTGTGCTCAAGTAAGCCACGATGATCCATGCTCTTTACTTCAACTGGGGATAAAATTTGCCATTCGTTTTTTTCGATACTAAAGCGCCAAACATGGTCACTTGCAGGTGCAGGTTTGCCGTCGTAACCTATTGCGCTGTAGTTATATGGGTTATTAGAGCCTGCCAACATATAAATATTGCCATTATAGCTGGTGGCTGCCATTCGGTAGTGAGCAGTGCCTGTTGGATGTGGCAATGTGCGCCAGTCTATTTTTTGTGGATTAGTTGAATCTATTGTGCCTTTTAAGCACTGTGCTACACCTGCAAACGAGCGACGCGAATCAGGATTAGCTTGTGTTTTAACGCCATCACAAATAACAATGGTGTTAGCACTAATAGCAGCGGCTTGGCCAAATACAGGCTCACCTAAAAATGGCGAGGCTTGTTGCCATGTATTATTTTGCGTGTCGTATACTTGTACTAAGTTTACGTTGCCGTCGTTATGCCAACCGCTAATTAGATAAATGTAACGCGCTTTGTAGCTCAGCGCTACGCTATCGTCTACGGGTACAGGCATGCTCGCAAGATGAGTGTAGGTATCTTTTATTACGTCGTATCTATATACGTCGGGGCTTGAAACTTCAGTATGATCCTCTGCTACCGTATAGCCGCCAAACACATAAGCGTACTCGCCTAAGCCGACTGCGGTGCTTGCTAAGCGCCCTTTTAATGGCAAGCTTGAAGGCACACCAGTTTTAGATTGCCACTGTGAATCGCCAACTTTAAGCGCCCACACTTTGTTATGCACTGACGAGTATTGTTTATCGCGCCCCAGCCCCATAAAGCTTAAAAAGTAGGGCTGATTTTTAACAATAACTTTAGCCACTGCATTATTTGCAACAGGCTCAGGTAAAGCGGGAAGGCTTGCTAACGCAAGAGAAAAAAGAAGGCTCATAAGGCAAGTAATTTAATAAGAATTAATACGCTCAGATTAAATTATTTTAGCCTTGTGAGCCAGTATTGTTATATCTAAATAATCAAACGCTTTTGATTAGTAACCATATTAGTAGGCAATACTAATATGGTGATTTACGTGCGCTGCATTTTGCGCTTCATCAACCATTGCTGTTGCGTAATCAGTGACCGAAACTTTGCTTTCGCCTGCATCATTAGTAAAAAATGTATTACTGCCTATACGGTAATTGCCTTCATTATCAACCAGGAATAGCCTGTGCAGTTTATTTATCAAGGTACTACCTACGAACTGCTGTAAGAGCATTTATAGATTTTTAATGCAGCACTGAAACCGCTATTAAAAATGTGGCGGCAAGTAATGTATTGTAGTTAAGGGCGTTGTGATGATGAGTTGTCTAAGGTGGTAGTTCAGCATAATTTTTAAGGTAAATAGGTTACGTTATCTAAGCCTTGTTGTTTATTTTTGTACATAGCTTGATCAGCATATTTTATAAGTTCGTGATCTGTTTGGCCGTGCTCTGGGTAGTTTGCAATGCCAATACTGGGGGAAATATTTAGTAGTACGTCATCTAACTTAAAGACAGCTTTAAACTCAGTGAGGACTTTATTTTTTATTCTGACGGTTTCGTGGCTAGAACTTAAATTATCTAAAATAATTAAAAATTCGTCTCCACCTAAACGCCCTACTGTATCGTAATGCCTAACCGACGCTGAGAGCCTTTTTGCTATAGCACATAAAAGCTTATCGCCAGTTTCGTGTCCGTGGGTGTCGTTTACTGCTTTAAAGCCATTTATATCTATAAACAGTAAAGAAAAAAATGTGTTGTTAGTAGCTGCACTAATAATTACTTTTTCTAATCGCTCCATCAATAAAGAGCGATTAGGCAAACCAGTTAACACATCGTGCCGAGCCATGTAATGGAGCTGCTCTTCCATTACTTTTCGCTCAGTTATATCGTGCGCTACTGCAATTCTTACTTGATGTTGCTCTGACCAACGAACAGACCATAATATATGGACTACTTGACCATCTTTTCTCATCCAGCGGTTTTCGAAGCGAGGGTTTACCGTTTCGCCAGACAATAGCGAAGTTACAGCGTTATGCGTTTTGTAATGATCACCTTCGTAAACATAGTTAATCATTTTTTTGCCTACAACTTCGTCGGCCGTATAACCAAAAATTTGCTCAAATGCTGCGCTTACAAAAACAAATGTGCCTTGTTTATCTACCACACAAACGGCATCAAGCATTAAATCTAGTACTTCTTCTACATTAATTAATTCATTTTTTATCATACTTTGGTGCCTTCAAAGCAAAACCAAGCAAATTTAAGTATTCTATATAGCTTTAACAAAAGCAAAGATAATTAAACCACAATCGCAGATAACACAGGGCTAGGTATAAATTGTGCCCATATAATTAATATTGCTTTGAGAAGCATGACACGAAAAAGTTAAGATTAAATATTTAATAACCGTAAATACTTTGAAGTTATTCTGAAATAGACTAAATTTTAAGTTGTATATAAACATATAGCTATCAGCTATTTACATTTTACTGACTCTTTAATAAATATACTTATAAAGTTCATTTAACTATATTTTTACAGTTCAATTGGGCGAAATTGGACCTTTTAACTACTACAAAATTAGTTACCTTGATTTAATCTCATTTATGCTTTTACACTGTTAATGTATGTTAATATTGTGTGATATCACATGTATTACAAAAACAAAGACTGTTTTTGATTTTTTGATTGCGCAGGAGACTTTTGGGTGAAAATATCACAACGTTTGTTTTGGCCATTACTTTTTGTTTGCCCTCTCTTAACGGCCGAGCCGTTTGAAGATGAAGACCTCGATCTTGATGCTTTAATGGGCATGGATGTACAAGCAACTTCTGCGATGAAAAGAGCGCAATCAGCATTTGATACCGCTTCATCTATTTATGTATTAAGTAAAGAACAAATTACTAACTCTGGTGCTACATCAGTACCTGAAGCACTGAAAATGGTGCCTGGTTTAATTGTACGTCAGCTCGATAACAATCAATGGGCTATTTCATCAAGAGGTATTGCCTCTCGATTTTCTAGCAAACTATTGGTTATGATTGACGGACAAAGCTTATATACCCCAAAATTTGCTGCAGTTTATTGGGAAACACTCAACGTTCCTTTGTATGACATTGAACGCATTGAAGTAATACGCGGACAAGGCGGGTTACTTTGGGGTAGTAACGCAAATAATGGCGTGATTAATATCATTACTAAAAACAGTATTGATACTCGCGGTGGATACGCAAACGTAACAACTGGTAATCAAATAAATGTTGATGCAAATCTTCGTTACGGTGGTGATATAAGTAACATAGGCAGCTACCGTGTGTATGGTCATGTAAAAGATGCGAATGAATCAAAAAAAGGGATTTCACTCGCACCTAACGATACAACTAAACAAAATTCTTTAGGTTTTCGGGCTGACTTTACCCCTAATGATGAGTGGTCTGCGCTACTTCAGGGGGACGTTACTCACTCAACACTTGGTCAAAACTATCGAGGTGTTATAGATGAAACCAACGAAAACATTTCATTCTCAGATGATTTAAAGCGAACAGACTCACGCATAATGGCGCGCCTTGAAAACAGAGTGTCGCCCGATGCCAATCAAATGCTACAAATTTCTTGGCTGAAACAAAATGGTTCTCAAGATTATATTAAAGAAGACTTTGAATCGATAGATATTGATTATCAAATGAACTTCATATACCAATCTCTACAGCTAGATTGGGGATTAAACTACCGGTATAACTCTATCTCTTTCGCAGAAAGTGTATTTTTAGATAGCGATAAAAACTTTGATAACCTCAAACAGTTTGGTGCACTTGTTCAAGCTCAATACAATGTGACGCCTGATACACTCGATTTTATTATTGGTACTAAGCTTGATCATAACGATTTAACCGGCTGGGAAAATCAACCGTCAGCAAGGCTTATATACAAACCAGTAGATAACCACCTTACTTGGGGTGCTATATCGAGAAGTGTACGTACACCAACATTGATTGAATTTAACGACAACTTTAAAGTTAATGGTACAGAAATTAAAGATCTTACCGGTTTAAGCTCTGGCTTTGGACAAATAGACGACTACCGAATTGCAACCTACCTAAATGGTAACGACAAAGTTAAATCTGAAAACTATCTATCTTATGAATTAGGCTACCGTTTTACTGCTAACGATTGGTCATTGGATCTTTCTACTTATTATACAGATGCTAATAACGTAGCGGTTATTGATATGAATACGCATGCTGAACAATTCACACCTATACTTGAATTATTTCTAGCAGGGAGAATCCCAGAAGTATTTCAAGCACTAACAATGACTCGCATAGATTTAGACTTTGCATCTGTAGCAGACACGACCACTAAAGGGTTCGACCTAGTTGTATCATGGCAACCAGTTGATAATCTCAATACTGAGTTTGGTTATAGTTACACCGATTATAAGTACGATTTACCTCCTCGAGTAGAGCCCGCAATCGGCTATGACTCTAAAAACAGGCAGTTATTTGCAAAAGCCGATTATTCTTTTTTAACCAACCATAATGTGTTTGCGACATTGCGCGCAATAAACTCAAATGCATATAACACTGATAATTACACAACGTTAGATGTTAGTTGGAATTGGCAAGCAACACCTGTGTGGTCTACTGCAATTTCGGGTAAAAACCTCTTTGCAGATTCACATATTGAGTACAATAATACGCGCGAAACCTATACATTACCAAACTATATTGATGAATGTATTACGTTTACAATTTCAGCAAATTTCTAAGTTAATTAGATGATTAAATTAAGAAGTTTAATTCACAGTAGCTTAATAACGTTGACACTTTTTAGTGCCAGCGTTTGTGCTGTTGAAAAAGAATACATGCTAAAAGCAGGCTTCTTATATAACTTTGCACGTTTTGGACACTGGGATTATCATTTAGAATCTCTTAATGAATTTATTATTTGTAGCCCTGATAAATACTTTATTGATGCGGCTAACAACGCTTTAAAAAGTCGCACTATAAAAAACTTACCTCTATACAATAAATTAATCACTCTTGATGAAGTAACAACCTCGGCGTGTAACATGCTATTTATTACCTCTGATACATTTATCGAATGGCAAAACATAACACCTTTAGAGCTGAAAAACGTTATGCTCATTGGTGAAACAGACACATTTATTGAAAATGGCGGTCATATCAGGTTTTTTCTTTCCAGTGGTAAAATTCGCTTTGAAATTGCTCCAAAACAGCTTAAAGATGCAGGCATTACTATGAGCTCAAAAGTGCTACGCCTTGCCCGCGTTGTAGATAGGTAGTGCAATGAAAAAACTATTTGCATTAAATACGATGAGCAAAAAATTACTATTTATCTTAATGAGTGTTGCACTTGTATCAACCGCGACAGTAACCATTGTATTTAGTGCTTATGAAATCACTAGCGCTAAAGAGGAACAAATAGAAAGCTTGGGCTCTCTGTCAAAAATGCTTTCACCGAATATAACTACAGCGCTTATGTTTGATGATATTGATGCAGTGCAGGAGCTTATAAACCCAATACTTATACGCTCAGATGTTATTAGTATAATGGTAACAAGTATGACTGGTGAGCAACTTGTTATTGCGCAATCCGAAGATGAAGATATGGAGCAAAGTATTGAAGTAAGTACACCCCTTCAGCTCGATATGCATGATTACGGTATATTAAAAATACGCGCTAACAACAGCTACATTCAAGACAGAATTACTTTTTACTTTAAGTTTATAATGATTTTGATGGTATTCACCTTTGCCGTCAGCCTAATTTTATCTCTTTTATTAAGGCGTCGCTTTTTAAACCCTATTTTATATCTAGCTCAAACAGCAAATAAAATAACTACATCACACGATTATAGCTTACGCGCTAAACAGCTATCACAAGATGAAGTAGGACAATTAACCTCTTGTTTTAATGCGATGTTATACAACATTGAGCAAAGAGAAAATTCATTAGAAAACCAAGTTAGACTGCGTACTAATGAACTTGAAAATGCGAATATTCAGTTGCAACAATATGCCTACCAAGATGGATTAACCGACTTACCGAACAGGCGTTATTTTTACGAAAAACTACAAAGCTTAGTAAGTATTAAGGGAATGAAGTTCGCCCTTATATTCATAGATTTGGATGGCTTTAAAGAAGTAAATGACAGCCTAGGTCACGACTACGGTGATTTACTCTTACACCAAGTAGCAACAAGACTGCAAAGTTGTATAACGACTAAAGATACAGTCGCACGTTTGGGTGGTGACGAATTTACATTAATTTTAGAGGGTGTAAATAGCCCGGATGAAGCATCAAAAATTGCCGAAGCTGTAAAAAGTAGTTTAATGCAGAGCATTAAAATAAAAAAAGAAACAGTCTATGTTACTGCAAGCATAGGTTTAACGTTTTTCCCTGCTGATGGTTTAACAGTAGAAGAGCTCGTTAGACGCGCTGACCAAGCAATGTATTTATCTAAAAATAAAGGGCGGAATCGCTATGAATTTTTCTCTTATGCTATAGAAGAAAAAGCCACAGAAAAGCGTCGCCTGATAGAAGAGATACGCACTGCAATTGTAAAAAACCAATTTGAATTATATTACCAACCTATATTTTCAATTGACGGGAAATCAGTACCAAAAGCTGAAGCCCTAATTCGTTGGAATCACCCTGAACGAGGCCTAATAGGGCCAAATGAGTTTATACCTGTCGCTGAAAAAAACGGATTAATAAACGATATCGGCCAATGGGTAAAATCTCAAGCAATTCAAGATACCGTCCAATTCAATGTTTTAAGTGAAAAGACAATTCAAGTCAGTGTAAATACATCACCTCTTGAAATTGACCGTGCTGGTTGCTGGGTGGATGAATGGATTGTTGCAAGTAAAAAGTATCAACTACCTGCAAACACTATCTTAATTGAAGTCACTGAAAATACTTTAATGGATCCCGACTCGTCAATACAACGACAATTAAAACGCTTAAGCACTATTAATATAGATATTGCGATTGACGACTTTGGTGTTGGTTATTCTTCTTTGGCGTATTTACAACGCTTAGATATAGATATTTTAAAAATAGATCGCTCATTTATCAACGATATAGAATCAAACGATAATAGTATTGCTCTCGTGAAAGCTATTATCACTATGGCTCACAATCTAGACGTAATGGTGGTTGCTGAAGGAGTTGAGACACAAAAACAGTATGACCTATTAAAGCAGCTTGCTTGTGATTATATTCAAGGCTACATTTTTTCAAAGGCAATTACTAAACAAGAGTTTATGGAAAAGTATATAATACCAATCCGCAATAATACTTAATCATTTTGCGGGGCTAAACGGGTCGCTACCTGTGTTAAAAAAATCTCATTTAGAACAACTAAATAGCAATTTTTTTGCCTAGCTATCAACACGTTTTTCCATCCTCAAAATAGATCACTTAATTAAGCGAATTGGTATAAAACAAAAAGAAGTGATCTTATTTATGTCTATCGTGCTAGATTTTAGTAAGCCAACACAGAACACTTCTTTACTCTTGCCTTAAAAATCCATGTATTTAAAGCTCAATCCCAAGCTATAACCAGCGAGGGACTAGTTGTTTATACTCTTTATATTCTGTAGAAAAACGATGGGCTAAATGAGCCTCCTCAACTAATGTTTGTCTATATATAGCTGTAAAACCAATAACTAAACAGGTCAAACTAAATATACTAGGTAAGGCTAAAAAGAACCCCACCTGTGCAGCTACAACGCCTAAATACATCGGATTCCTAGAGTATTCATATAATCCTGATGTTTTAAGTTCATGTGGTCCCTTAGGATCAATGCCTGAACGCCAAAGTGCTGCCATATGAAAATGTACAAACATCGTTAAAATAAAGCCTGCGGTCAATAATACATCGCCAAATAATACGCCTGGCCAGCCATTGAGTATTGGGAATAGCCCAAGATAGCTATCTAACTCAGGTACAAATACTCTAATTACACATACAAACCAAATAGCAGCCCTGAAAAATTTAAAAACCATATGGTTCCACCAACTAGTACAAAATTTATCACCGGGATAAATAACGCCTGATGGTGTATTTCGATTTTTATAAATAATTCTAAATGTATAAAATCCGGCAACAAAAGTATAAAAAATAGCTAAGTAAACTCGGGTAAATTCAACTAGCGATGCAGAGTCATCTACAAATGTTTCATAAGGCATTTAAGTTACAGCTCACAATCATTATTGGTAGTAATTTTAAAACAACTAAGCCAATAGATTTAGTTATAAGATCATGAAATCATATTAGTATTCATTGCCCTCATAAACAAGCTAAGTCTGTGGTTAGTTAACGAGTTATAATGAACTAATCAAACTAATTTATAAATTCTGTTTGATACTTCACCTAAACAACTGCTTACACAAACCGAAAACGTAAATTCGGTAGTTCACAATTTTATTTTTATACCAATTCGCTTAATTAAGTGATCTATTTTTCCGCCCTACTCGATGGTGTTGGTATGAGTGTATATTAATTGCGCACATTTCACTTTTCTGCAGACGTAAAAAAGCCCGACTATTTCTAGTCGGGCTCTCTACAATTTGAAGCTTGGTAATGTCATAGTGCCCACAGCGGTGGAGAGCCACAGTGAAATGCTACACTATCTTTGTGTCGCGATATGAGTGTGTTAATTGCGCACATTTTACTTTTCTGCAGACGTAAAAAAGCCCGACTATTTCTAGTCGGGCTCTCTACAATTTGAAGCCTGGGATGTCGTAGTGCCCACAGCGGTGGAGAGCCACATAGCAAATGCTACACTCTCTTTGTGCCGCCATATGAGTGTGTTAATTGCGCACATTTCACTTTTCTGCAGACGTAAAAAAGCCCGACTATTTCTAGTCGGGCTTTCTACAATTTGAAGCCTGGGATGTCCTACTTTCACATAGCAAATGCTACACTATCGTTGGCCGGGGCTCGCCTTCGAGCTGTTTTGTTTCACTACTGAGTTCGGCATGCGCTCTTGGCTATTTACTAAATCCCAGACAGCAAAAAAACCGTCACATTGCTGTAACGGGTTTCTCTTATTTGAAGCCTGGTAATGTCGTAGTGCCCACAGCGGTGGAGAGCCACATAGCAAATGCTACACTCTCTTTGTTGATGCAAGCCGCGAAAATTCGCTATAGAAAATCGCGAAAACTGCGAAAACTAAACCTTGCGGTATTTTAAAGGATATTTGAGTATATGAAAGTAAAAGCAGCCGTTAAGCTGCTTTGTTTTTACCTGCTGGTTGGCTGAACATTTATTATGTTAAGTAGGCGCTAAACTATTATCGTCAAGATAAACTCTATCGTCGTACAGTTCTGCAGTAACATTAACCTTATCAACCGACGATGGTTTGATATCCCTTATCAGCACAGCATTACACCACTTGTTTGTAACACCGAACATATATAAAGGTGGTTCCATTGAACCATCAAACACTGGTGCAAAGTCTATGTCACTATCAATTATAACTTCATTGCTTGATGAACCGATAGTCGCAGTGTAAGGGCCAGATAAAGTACCGTCAGGCTTTCTTAGTGCTAAGATGTGTAATTGTCCGCTTTGCCACTTTAATATAGCGTCAACATAAACCGAGCGCCCTACTATATATTCAACCCGTCCTGTCTGTTCATATCCTGGTATGTCATCAGCTAATGCGCAGTAATCTAAATAACGCGAGTTTAATGCGTCCATCTCTGTTTTAAAGGTGAAGCTTGTACGACGATAGCGGCGAGCTCGGCGTTTACGCATGCCAAATTGATATGCTTTATCCCTACTAGTAATACCAAACGCTCTTACCTTCTCAGGGTTAACACCTAAGTCACCAGGGAGTAAACACAAGATTGTTTCTGACTTCCATGTAATTGGTGAGAAGTACTCAACTTCAACACCGTCATGTTCATCATCATCTATCAGCGTAATTGTGCGCTCTAAAAATCCGATATAGTTATCTGGCTGGTACATATGCTGGAATATAGTGCGCTGTTGATCACGCACCGGAATAATTCGGCCATAGTCGATTGTTGGCTCTGCAAAACCAACCGCCAGCACACGCTTTAATACTTCAAACATAGTGCTACCACTATCAAATACAGCGTTAAATTCATCACCGCGATTATGCCAAACGGGGTGTAATGTATTAATTTCCTCTAGACCAATCTTACTATCGCTATGGCCTGAGCTTTTAATAACGTGATTAAAGAATGGTGCAATGTCGGTAGTAGGCCTAGGCGCGCTCCATGCACCATTTTCATATACAGGCAAAATACGAGTACCAATTAAATTAAACTTATTCTCTGCAGAGCCAGCAAGTGCATTGGTACCACGAATTTTAACTGCAATTGTTGTCATACCTTCATAGCTAGTTGCGCTATCAAGCTCAGCTTTTAAAGACGTCCAGTAAATTTCATCTTTAATACGCGTATCATCGTTTGCAGCAGTAACACGCTTAATACGCACTTCAGGTCTAATTTTTGTGGGTAGCTCGATAGGTAAGGTTCTGCCCAGTTGGTCGTTAGTTGAATTACTATAAGTTTCCTCTACGAAAGCCCACTCTTGAGCGCCTTCGTCACGGTATTCAATTCTTATAGTTACGGAGCGACTTAGAAAATCACCTTCATCATCTAGCTCGCCCAATCCTTGAGGCAATGTAAAATCAACCCATAATTTCTGAGTTTTCTCACCCGCAGGGCACGCAAAAAAAGGGCCGTTAAATTGGCCATCACCGCCACCACCTTCAACTAATACATTAGCGTTTGAATTAAGCTCAGTGACAAACGAACTCCACGTAGGATCATCCTGATTTTGACCATCGACTTTATTAACTTCACTGCCTGATGTACTAGCATTAAGCAATTCAAAATACCCATCATTTTGACCACTTAACGAACCTTCTATTTTGAGTGTTTCACCAACAGTAAAAGGAGGTGTTGTTTTATATCTAATGGTGCCGACTTCAGGCTCAAAATCTTCTCGATGAACCACTAATTTATTACCTTCAAATGACCATATATATCGACCATTCAAACCACCAGTGTTTGTTACACGGCCTTTTAGTTCTATACCCGTACTTCCTGCTGTTGAGCCAACTTCGCTAGAGGTATAAACATTGCGATGGGCCTCATGCACAGTAACATCTTCACCTGGGGCAAAAATTTGATAATCAACATCATTAGGTTTACCTGTAACAGGTGTATTACCAATAAAAACTTCATCATCTAAAACTTCATACTCCCCCTTGCCAACGCATAACATAAGGTAAAGCCATTGCTCATTATTGATGTACTCACGCCGTGGCATAGTAAGGTAATCGGGAAAGATTAAATGTCGACCAGCTATTTCTGGAATAATCCCCATTAAACGAGGCTTATTACCTTGTGTATTAACATCATAAATACTGCTGCCATCAGGCACAGTCGAATTATAATTATCAGGTATTTGGTTAGTCGCATAGATGGCAACACCGATGGCGATAACTGCAATAACCGCATACGCAATTGTGGCAGGGTCTTTAGACTCAACAACAAATTTTATGTTGTCATTGTGCTTGAACGTGCACGTATCCCATTCACTAGGAAGTACATGTCTGTTATTTATATTTACACTAAATAGAGGCTGCTCTAGCTCTGCATATGCTGGCACGTTTGCCCTTAACCATGAGTTTACTGTTTGACCAACTAGACCAGTGCATGGCTCATACAAACTATCGTCAAGCTTGTTTGGGTAAATCTTAATTTCAACCTGTGTACTCATAAAATTTAACCTCAAAAAATAGCTTGTAGAAATCAGATACTTTTATAATAGATGGCCCTTTTTTGCGTGATGTATGCAGTATTTGTAGTTGGCCATCAGTAAATACACATAACCCCATATGTATTAAGTTTCCCCCTCTAAAACCACACGCAATAGCCTGCTCTTTAGCTGAGCAAGGTTTAAATTGATCAACTATTTGTCTATATGAGTTAGTGAGGTTGTTTTTATCATCAGGACTAACATGGCCAAACGACTTAAATAAAGGCTTTCCGTATACGTTGTGAAGCACAAAACGTGGCTGGCCCCAACAATCAAGCCCAGTCATATCTCGACCACCATCGACATACGGTACACTCAGGTAATCATTAATATGTTTCATAGGATTAACTAAAGTACTTTAAACCAGGTGCAACATCTGGTGTATAGCGATCTCTTGGCCATGCTCTGTTAACCAAGTCATTAAATGATGCAACTACATTCACCCGCATTGCCGTTGCTTGTACACTAACAGCGGTCATTTCTACGGGTGGCTCGGCAGGTTCTGTTAAGTCACTCGCCGTATAAACGCGGTAAATCACTTTGATTTTATCGCCAGCATCTTTAGCAGCATCAACTTTTTCCAGTGCTTCGCCCGATACATTATCAAGCTGAAACTGTAAATCTTGGCGACCTTTTACAGCGCGAGATGGGAGCGAAACCCCCATCCCGCTCGCCTCAAAAAGTACAATTTCGCCACCCTCAATGCCAGCATTAACATTATCAAACCCATTACAGAGTCTGATCACCCCAAACGAATCGGCTTGCAATTCCAGAGTATGGATCGGCAGGTCGTTCGTCGGGGCGCTTGCGTAAACGCGTTGGAGTACTTCACTCATAGTTATAAGCCGAAAAACCCTTTTGCATGCTCCCAATCACGAGCTATGTAATCTGTAATAGAAATGTCTGGACGATTAGTTAAATCGGCAATATTAATTCGCCCAAACTTCATCCCGTCATTCGCAAACTCATTAAACGCCTCACCATCACCAAGTACAAAATTTGAACCACCTTGGTTTGGTATGTCGTTATATGTTGAAGTTCTAGTGGCTACAAGTTGGTTGTCTAAATACATTCTGACAGTAGCAGTCTCTGAATCAACAACTTCAAAAGTGAAAGCAACTTGATGAATTCCCTCCGCTAAGGTATCAATAGCTGTTGATGGTACTGAAATGTTCGAACCATAAAAGATCCAGTCAAGCTTTAACAAAGATGCATTATCTGTAGACACATCAAACTGACCTGATAAACGCCCATAATTGTTACTTGTTGTACTATCATCCCCCAAAACTATCACATTGTTATTTGTGCTATTCGGATATCCTGTTTTTGGAACCGAAATCCAAAAACAATGAACTGCACGATCGACACTTCCGTCAACTGGCGGTTTAAAGTTAGCACTTGGTAAACTGACATAAGTAGACGCACTTAATGTCAAAACCCCCTCAGAAAAACCATTTGGTATTTCTAGAGGTATAGCACCATCAACTGCATCATTAGTTAAACCTTTAACTGCAGTACCACCAGGAATATTAATACCTGTATAATCCGCACCTGAAAATGTATCAGGATGACTAAAATCGACTAAACCGATTGTTGCACCACGGATGATTGCATAATCTTTTTCTAAGAACTCTAATTGGTTATTTGGATCAACTGCAACTGAGTTTGTTTTTACTGTAAGCATTTTAGCTCCTTAAATATATTTAAGTTCTATTAATCTTTGATAACATTGCTCAGCCAATATTTCATAGCCGGCGTTGTTAAAGTGGACACTATCAACACGTAACGAAGTAGGAACTTTCCCTGCTTCTACATCAATAAGATCTTGTTCTGTTGGTTCAAAACCAGCATCACTCAACCCATAACTACTTTCCACAGTTACACCATCTGCCGAATAAATAGGTTTAGATAAGTAATCTCTGATTTTTACAACCTTTCTACCCCACAGTCTCTCGAACTCAGCGTCCTCTTCAGGTGTTGAAGTCGGTTTAGGTATAACCAAAAATTTTTTATAAGCAGCTTTTAAATGGTCAATAATTAGCTGGACTTGAGACAAAACATCTTCAAGCACGTTACCATTCTGACCAATCCATATTATTGCAATGTCACCACGATGTTCTTCAGAAAAGAAGGTTCTATATGGGTACGGAGGTCTATTCATTGGTACTGCTTCACCTGCTGTTTCTCTAACGAAGAAATAGTCTCCTGGTGTTGTTCCTGTACCAGTAAAGTATATAGTTCCTTTAACACCATTTAGTTCGCCTGCAAAACCTTGAGCACCACCGCTACCCTGTCGCAATGGAGCGAAGGAATTACCAAGGAAAGTATCAAATTCTATTTGTATTTCTCCCGATGAAGGGATCTCTTTAATTGGTTCCGCATTCGCAATGCGAACGGGGAAAGGAATTGCACCAGTTCTAGCCGTTATAGTGTTTGAACTTTCACCGCCAACTCCAGCGTTGTGAACTGTTAACCCGCTTTTTGATGCCAAATAGGTAGGATAACGATTGCCACCGGTGCTGCCTGCACCTGCTGTCATAGAGTCTCCCCAACAGATTATGCCGGGGCCTGACGCCATTGGTGATGATTGTTCTGTTAGCGGATCTAAAAATACACTAGGCTTTTCTAGTTTTTCTACTTGTGACTTTATTTCATTGATTGAACTTTGCAAATTTCCTACATTGGGAAGAACAGCTGTACCATCATTTTTAATACCAAATAAGATGTGGCCTTTAGAATCCTCTAATGTATAGATATACCCAGAGCGAGGACTGTATCTGTCAGAAAACTTAGAGCCTTTGCTTAATACGAAACGTCCAAAAGCATCAAATCCACCAAGTACCTTTTCAGCTCCATCAACAAAAGAAATGATATAACCTGACTGTTCACCGCGTTCTCTTTTTAAGCTTTCAATAAGAGGCTTTAGCTCTAAACTATAAACAGAACCATCAGGCCTAACGCCAAATAAACATTTACCATCTGATGACTCTATTGCATAAGCAAAGCCTGAATGACTTGAATTAGTTGTGTCAAAATAATCATTTTTGAATTCATCTAGTGCATTAATAGTAAGCTCGTGAGATAAAGAGTCGTCTTCAAGTGAAACGAGCCTTAATCCGTGGTTTTCAGTTTGATCAGATAAGCTATTAATTACGTCATTTAACCCCTTATTTATAACGTTTCCTTGATTGTCTATACCAAGCAATAACTTCCCATTGTTATCAACAACTGCATATTGGTAGCCTGAATGGTTTGATGAGCTATGCACTAATAAAGCATCAACAAACGATTTTACGGCTTTTACAGGGTCGTAATCTGATGAGGTCCATGCACCATCCTTCCAGCCATAAAGTCCGTTGTTTAAAATGTTTGAATCATTCCAGACTTCTGCAAGCTCACCATTTGCGGGTTCACCTGAGGAATTTAAAGCTGAAATCGTTTCAAACGTTAAACGCCCACTTATCATCGATTGCAATGAGACGAACCGATCAGCAATAGCTTTTGAGATTGAATCTTTGTTATTACCATTTACTAAAACAACTTGATTTTCATCACCTGAAAGAATTGCACTTAGCTGCTCTAGTAAAGTCTCAAGCTCTGTTATTAAACTAAAAAAGGATGCCATGTCTAAATCTCCTGATAAGTACTTAAGGCGTTTTCAACACCATTAACAAATTGTTCTAGCGTTTGTGGTGCTAAGGTGCTGTTAACCGCCTCTTCCTCACTCGCTGCTTTATATTCTTTAACCTCAACCTGTGCTTGGTATTGCCATACCAGGGCACTGATTGGTTTAAAATTCTCTAGTGGGTCTTTAAAAAATCGCACCTGGTGCTTAACAACACCTTTAGGCGTTAAAATATCCATCAAAAACCAGCCTGTTAGCTGTACGCCATGGTCAACAAAGCCTTCAAATGCTACGGCTTCGTCTTTTCTAAAGCGCCATGTGGCTTCCATAAATGTCGGTACGCTTAAAAACCTGCGGCGCTGGCGGGCACGGCCGCTGCCCATTTCTGTTCGTAATATGTTTGACTGTCGCTTGTAAGACACTTCTTTTAAACGAGGTAAAGGCAGCGACAACGGGTAATTAACCATCATTAAGTTCCTGTACGCTGTAAGCCAAATGTTGTGCTAAGCACACCTGCCGCATCACCGCCTTGACGTATATCGGCCACAAAGGCTTTAATAACAAACTCACTGTCGTTGGTGCGTTCTTGTGCTACTTGGCCGCTGCGGCTGGCATCTTCAATTAGTTGCACAGTGACATTCACAACCGTGTTGCCGCCTGTGCCCTGTGCCTGTTTAGCTGCAGGTAATTGGCTGGGGTTGAACACACGACCACCATTGCCGCCCGCAATGTAGTTTTTACCGCCTAACTCAAGCAGCTCAGGCGTATTGCGCTCACCAATTTCAATGAGCTTATTGCCATTGGTATAACCACCGTATTGGTAACCTGGCGGTTTTTGTGAAGCTATAGATTTAACCTGTAAAAGCCCCATACCAGTAATAACACCTGCGGCAATTGGCCCAGCAATAGGGCCCAATTCAAGCGCTGCAGCTGCAGCTGTATAGGTACTCATTAACGCTTTAGCAATGTTCAATGTTTGTTGAACTTTAAAGGCTTTTTTACTGTGTTTTGCGGCTTGCCCAGCTAAGTTCTCACCAATATCTAAACCAATCGCCACACGGTCATTACCGCTGGCACGGTCTAAATCAACAAATTGCTGTACTACTTGGCCATAATTGCCCGCATACCTAAGCTGTACTTGGCGTTTGCGGTCTTCATGGGCAGCTTCTTCAGCTTCTAAACGACTATGAAAGCCCTGTAATTCAGCTATTTCAGTTTCGTAGCGGTCGCGGCGGGTTTGGTCTTCAAGTTGGCGTAATTCATTTTGGCGCTGTGCATCGCGCGCAGCTTTATCTGTTGCTAACTTATCAAGTGCGGCATCGCGTTGTTGGCGTAGTTGTAGCTCGATTTCAGCATAACGGGTGCTGTCTTTACCTTGCTCATCAAGTGCGGTGCGTGCAATATCAATGCGGCGTGTGTATGAACGACGAATACGGTCTTCTTCAGTCAGTAAATCAGTTTCAAGCTGACTAAAGTCTTTTTCTGTATCTGCTTGCTTGTTTTTTTGGTCGATTAACTTAGCAATATTCTGCAATTCCTGCTGCTGAGCAGGAAGCAGCTTGGCGTATTTGCCGCTGGCAATTTCATAGTTAACTTTTTCAAGCTCAGTGTTTTTACCTAACAATGCCAGGCGTTGTTGGTAAGACGCGTTGGCCTTTTGAAATGCAGAAAGATCATTCGGGTTCTGACCTTTTTCAGGCGCTTTGCCTGCAGGCTTGCCTACTACCGATTGCAGCGCAACAATTTCATTTTTTAAATCAGTAACTCGCTGCTCTGCTACTTGTACGTCATCGAACTTGCCCTTTAAAAACGGGTTATTAAACCGCTGACGGGCTTCATCTGCTAATTGAATCGCTCCCTGTAAGCGCCCCTGTGCAAGCAACAATAAGCCTTCTGCTTGTTTGCCTGTTAGGTTTGCATACGGGTTTAAATCTTTACTGGCTTCTTTTAGTTTGTTAACTGAATCAGTAGCGTCATCAGAGCTGCTTGCAAATTCATAAATGCCCCATGCCGCCAACATGATCAAACCAGCTGGCCCACCAAGTAAACTCATGGTGCCACCGAGTGCACGCATCGCAACATTAGAACCACGAACAGCCGCAGCATGAGCAACCGTAGCCGCAGTTAACCGCGCTTTCGCGGGTGCTAAAATGTTACTCGCACCCGTTAAATTAACAGTTGTTTGCACACTGCGTAAGTTAGCCTGTGCCGCTGCAACCTCTGCTGCCGTCAACCTAACGGTTTCTTGTGCAAGACGTGCTTTAGCAATGGTGTTTTTTGCAAACCCAGCAGCGCTAACAGTGAGGCTCGTTGCTAAACGCCCACCCAATACAATGGCAAGAGCTGTGACGGCAGTGGTAATATCCTCAACCAATTCTTGATTAGTAGTCAGTTCATTTAACACACCCGTTACCGCATCAATCGCCGGCACTAGCGCAAAACTCACAGGTTGTTCAACACGATTAATTAACTGCTCATAAGCGGTTTCTGTGCGGTTAAGTGCCGCAGGTATTGTTGTAGCAATACGCTCAGCAGCCCCTTCATAATCTGTGAATGCCTTGATCAAGGTTTCTTTAAAGAATTGGCTGCTAATCTTCCCGTCGACAACCATTTGCCTAAAACCACCAGACACTAAACCAGCTGCTTTATCTAGGCTTTGTAATAAACCTGGTAAAGGCTCTGTTACTTGGTTAAGTTCTTCAGCGTGTAAAGTGCCAGCTGTAAAGCCCTGCGCCATACCAAATAAACTTTGTGATAATTGTGCTGTTGTTGCACCTAACTGTTTAGACACATTGCTCATTCCCTCAAGCAGTTGCTTGCTTTCAGTATCTGTAACAATACCTGAACGTCTAAGCGCGAGTAATTTGGTGTAACTATCGGCCATGGCTGAGTACACTTGGCTGTGCTTATTACTTGTTGCTATCAAGTAATTTTGCACTTGGGCGTATTCTTGGCTTGATGATGTAAGCCCTTGTAAACGGGCATTGAGTAATTGAATTTGGCCAATATTTTGCACTTGTTGCTTGGCAAAATTAAGCGCCATAAAGCCACCAACGGCCGTAGCTAAACCGCTATAGCTTTGCGCTACGCTGTTATTACTGGTGGCTAACGCACGATTTTGCGCAACTTGCTGCTGCGCTTGTTGCTGTAACGAGCGTATATCGTTTGCATTGGTACGCGTACCCTGGCTGATTGCTCGGCCATCGTACAGTACTTTTAAACTCAAATTATATCGGCTCATGTTGCTCTCGTGCTGCGTTTATAGCTTCAACTTCTAATACCTGAAACTTTGCAAACGTATCAGGCGTAATATCTAACCCAGCTAGCTTCCATGCCACGGCGGCATTGCTGTAACTAATGCCGTTTCCGTCTCCTTGCCATTGTGTTGACACCGTTAAAAACGCCGTAAGGGCCAGCGCATTGCACCTAAACACATTAAATTGTTTGTCTAGGTCGAGCGCTTTAACTTGGTCAATTACATGCTTTGGTGCGTTTTGCTGAGTTAATACATCTATTAAATGGGTTGTGTCTGGGTGTTCATCGGCTACCCAATAGCGTGCAGCCTCTAGTAGTTTTTTCTTCCGGCCACTGCAACCGCAACAAAATAAGCGTCAATTACAGCAGTGCGCCACCAACTAATTTTTAAACACGCAGCCAAGTTCTCCTCATTAAATGGCAATGGCTTATCGTCTTCGCCTACAAAGTCATCACCCCAGCCCACCAAAATCTTTTTAATAAAGTCATGGTCGCCGCCATTAGCCAGCTGCTCATTACTGTCATCATCAAGCAGCTTAAACTTGCCTGTAAACTCATGAGTATCACTGTCAAAAATAAATTTAACCGGCTGCTTAACTTCAAGGTTCTGCATAGTTACGATTGAAAAAGCCATTGTTTTCTCCTGGTGTTTAAATTGATTTAAAAAAGTTAATCGAGTAGCAAGCTAAACTCGTCATTGCCGGCGCTTGGTAAAATAGCCAGTGCCATCTCAATCTCTGCTTTCTTATTGCGCTCAACATATTTAGGTTGTTTTACTTGCACTTTAGGGCAGCTAATTGTCACGCGGTGGCCACCTGCAGGGCCGTGCTTAATTTGTAAGTTGCCTGTTTGCGAGCTAAGAGCACGGCTAAAAAAGTCGATATCAGCAATGTTAGGTGCGGCAATATTTACAGAGCCCGACATAGCACGGTCTAAAAATTCAATTTTTTCCGTAGTAAGCGTTGGATCAAACTCCACTTCGTTACCGCTATCAATACTCAGTTTTGACGGCACAACCTCAAAGCCATGCAATAAAAAGTCAGTAGTACGCCCAGCGCCGAGCGGTATTGGCTTAGGCCATGCGCTAAAATCAGCAGCCGGTAATGCGTTATCACTGGGTGGCACGTAAAGCCCTTTAAAGTCGAACGACAAATAAGGAATGCCTTTTTCAAGCTCAATGGTATAGCTGCCTTGGGCACCTAACAGCGTGTGCTTGTTACGGCCAAGCTGAAAGTGCATGGCCACCGATTCAACCGAGTCAGACACAGGCGTATATTCAACACTGGTATCAGCCACAATCACTTCAGCCATACCACATGCGCGCATTAGTGGCCCCCACGCTGGCGCTAAGCCCAACGTGCCCGAGCCAACAAGCTCAACCTTAAAACTGATCCCCGCATACTCGTTGGTAAACATGGTTTCTTCAGCGCCCAAATACGGCGTATTTAACCCGCGCTCAACCTCTTCGCCTTCTAAAGGGCGTAATTCAATGTCTTTGGTTAGCATCGCATTTAGTACCGCTGGCAACGTGCCATAGGTCGCTTCTATTGCGGCTAAAAGACTGGTTTGGCTCCACTTAGTCATTGTCTTTCCCCTTTGCTTTTGCGGGTTTAGTAACTGGTTTTTTAACCGTGGCAACCGGCTGTGTACGCGCAACTAGGGTTAACTCACCTTTTGCGTCTTTGGTATAGCTGCCGCCGTGGCTGGGTGTTTTACTCATCATGTTCTCCTAACTACTCACGTTCACGGTTAAATGCATTCGTGCCTGGTGGCATAACACGCCACAAAACATCACCGGTGTTTGGTCATCTAAAATAAGGCCGGTGTCGTCGCCATCGTCTAAATCGTCAACCAAATCACTCAACAGCGGATCAACAGCAAAGGCGTCATCTAATGCGTCAATGGCATCTTCAAAGGCCACTTGGCTGCTGTCTTCATCAACAAAGCTTTGTAAAAACACCACATCAAACGTATAGGTTTTAGTGGTTCGGGTAGCGTACGGATTTTGGCGCTTGCGGCGCTTTAACCGTATATAACCGCCGGCAATGCCCTCACCTTGGCCATACATCTCTTTTAGCGTGTTCATGTTTTTACTAAAACGCTCTTTAGGGTAAAACGTGCCAATATTTGCACCGTTTAACACCGCTACAATGGCCGCTCTAAGTTGATCAAGCATTACCGCCTCCCAATGTATTCAGCAGCGTTTTCATTGCTTGGTTAAAACGCTCTTGAATATAAGGTTCACTGGCCTCTAAGCCTTCTTTAAACATAAATTGCCCCTCAGTACCGCGTGACTTAATTTTGAGTGCTATTAACGTGGCTACCTTTTCAGCTTCTAAGCCTTCAAGGTTCAGCACTGCCTCTACCCAGTTCACTAGCGGCTCAATCGGCGGCATGTGTGGCTTAGTGCCAAGCTCTACCGCTTCAGCGTAAAGTTTACTGGTACCCACATAACCAATTTGCACAGTGGGGTTAATTATCACCTCACTGTTAATACTTGCCGCTAAGTGGCCACCTTCACCGGCTCCCGTAGGTGTTCGGCTTACAATTTGGTACTGCGCATACGCCACAGCTTCATTCATCGCGCTCGACAACTCATTTTGTACAATCGCCGGTGAGTGTTGCCAAAGCTCAGTTAAGGCATCAAAGCCCTTTGCTGTAATTCGTACCGTCATCAGCGCAACCGTTGGCGCTTAGGTAACGCAACCGGCTTACCATACGCAGAGCTTTTATTGTCATTGATCACTACCGCGTTGTACTGGCTGCGGTAGCCGTTTGCGATGCGTCTGTAACTATCGGCTTTGCTACCGTGGTCAACGCTATCGCTGGAAATCGTGCTGTTATCATTGTTAGCAAAATAGGTCGCTAACTTATCAATACAACTTGCTGCAGCCAGCTTTAAACAGGCATCAACATGTTCAATTGCAATATCTAAATTACCCGTGTCTTTTTGGTACTTAGCAAGCATATCGGCATACGCGTTATTGATTTCGTCAGCGCTTAAAATGCCTTGCTGGTCTTGTACATAACTTGGCAATCGTGTTGCATACATAATAAAAACCCTTATAAAGCGCATCCGTGCGCAACGTGTCATCCCATCACCAGTTCACCAAGGAAATTAAATAACTATCGCTTTAGTCGCACCACGGTAGTCAGTACATTGGCCACCATAGATATGGCGGATCTTCATTGTGGTTTGGTCGTTCGTAAACACCGAGCCCACGTTTTGCATGTCTTGCGTAAAGATTTCAGGGTTTTCCATGCCATCTAAAAAGCCCATCTCAAAGTTAGCCAGCTCACCTGGGTCGGTCATTAAGCCCCAGTCGTTCGGATCAGTCGCACCAGGCACACGTAGCACTTCAAGGTTTAGTTGCTGAGCAAATGCTTTGTCGTTGTTGTCATTGCGTTGGAACAAGTTAAATGCGTCATCAACATTGCCCAGTGAGCACAGTAAAAATGCCGGTTCAATTTCAAGCAGCTCACCGGTATCAAGCTCTTGCTGATTCATAATTGCGCGCCAGTGCTTCATTAACTCATCTTGCGTTAGCGCAGCACTAAACAGGTTGTTGTGGTCAGCATGAAAAAGCGCTTTAGCATCCGGTGCATTGCGGTTGTTAATGTAAAAGTCCCACGCAAACTTACTGAGCGTTCGCGCAGCAGCACGGGCCAGCTTGTTAGGAATTTGCGTAATGATGTTGCGGTCATCATTTTTAATCATTTCCATGGTTATAGTGGCAAGGCCACCTTTTTTGCTCACCTTATACTTCGCATTCGTGTCAGTCGGTTTTGCAAGCTCTGGGTAAGCGCCACTTTCAAGTACGCCTTGTAAGTCGCCGTATCCGCCCCATTCAGTGACATTCTGATCTTTAAAGTCAGTTGCATTACTCACGCGGAAAATCTTGCGCCACAACTGGTACTTCTCAAGGCTGGTATACACCTCAACTACACGGCGGTTAATTACATCAGCCAACACATTAGGCAGGCTGTTGCTATCAAGCGCTTCAACCATACGAGTGCGGCTACAATCACTTAAACGCCCTGTGCAGTGCTTATCACCGGTTAGGTCAATGTAAGCTTCTTTTAGGCTCACAACGTCTTTATTAGCTGGGTCAAATAACGCATTCAGCATTTCAATGCCGCTTGGGTTATCTGAGTACTGCACGCCGTGCGGCATGTTCACCTTGCCTGACTCAGTAAACTGTTTTAAATACGTGGTTTCAGCATCAATTAAGCCTTTCACCATTTCAGTGGTTACGTCGTCTTTGCTTTGCACGCTTTCGGTTAAGCGTGTTTTGGCGGCGTCTGGCAAAGTCGATTGGTTAATTAACGCCACCGCGCTTTGCTTTGCTTCAACTAAACGTTGGCTTGCAACAATCACTTTATTCACATCAGCAAGCGTTAAGCCTTCACCGTTACTAGGCTCTGGCGCACCGTGTTTTGCCAGCGCTTCGGTTAATTGCACAATAGCGGTTTCATCATCGTCAGCTGTCACAGATGCAGCTAACGCGGGGTTCGATTTTTTAAGCGCTTCGATTAGGCGCAACAATTGTTCATTCATGACATTGCCTTGATTATGAGCTTCTTTAAATGACACGATCCGACCACCTGCACCAGGTACCATGATCAAATCGACGGAATTAACTTTGAGGAATTGCTTAGCCGTGCGGTTAGCCCCTTTGCCAGTGGCTTTACCATCTACATCAATGCTTAAGCCAAACAGCTCTTGCATGTTGTTATCAACGGCTTCGCGTAGCTTGGTGGCATAACCTGAGCTTTCTAGCACGGTTAAATCGGCTTGCAGAGCACCTTGCTTACCTGCGCCAATTCCTTCAACAAACTGGGCATTAGCAAACTGGCCAATCAGGTTGTTAAAGTGTTGAGCGCCGCCTTTTATATGGTCATCGTCAGACTTAACCATACACTTGGCACCGTTAAACAAAGGGGCCGCTTCACGCAGAACGTGGGCTGGGTAGTTCACACCATTTAAGCTTTTACCTACTTCAATAAGCGTCACTAAAAACTTACTTGGCTTAATATTACTGGCTTCAATAAAACGGCTTTCGTCAAACCAAGCTTCGGTCAGCTTTACAACACCTGCTGGTTTAAACTCTTTAACTACTTCAACCGGTGCATCAAACGTAACCTGGTTAGCTTCGTTCACTGTGTAAGCGTAAGCCCAGTAGCGGCCATCTTTATTAACCACCACTTGTTCAGGGTAAAAAGCGGTAATATCTACCCAGCTATCACGATGCGAACTATTAGGGACGATCACTTTTACAAGCTCACGGCGCACTAAGTCCATCACATCACGGTAATCTGATGTTTTAGCTTCAACAAACGCACGGTTGCCTAAAAAGCCAGTACCTGCAGGTAAAAAGGTCAACATAATTTAGCCCCTTACTTAGCCGCTTTATCTGCAGCAGGTTTAGCGGGCGCTTTATCTGCAACAGCTTTGGCATCCTTTTCAGCTTTATCAAGCAGCGCTTTAGCATCAGCGTGGGCTTTAGCAATAATATCCTTTGCCTGCTGCTCTGCGTCTTTCGCTTTGTTTGCAGCGTCCAGCTCAGCAGTAGCAAGTAACGCTTTGGCTTTATCAGCAGCTGCGGCTTCTTGCTCCAGCAAGTTTTTACCAGCGTCGCTCGCACCATCACTAACCAGTAAAGCTTCGGCAAGGTCGGCAGCAGCAAGTACACCTTCCACACGTTGGCCGGCTTTGGTAAGTGCTTTTACAACACCGCTATCGCGCTCAACTTTAAAATCAAACACTTCTTCAGGTTGAACTTTGCGGATTTGCTTTTTAATAATCGGTTGACCACGTTCATCCGTTTTAGGCTTATTGTCGTCGCCAATCTCTTTAACGTCTTCAACAATGTCGAGCACTTTTGTTGCTATTTCTAGTAACGCATGGCCCTTGGTCAGTAATGCAAAAAAACTCATTATGTCGCCCTCAATGGTTGTTAGTTTGGCTAATGAGTTTTTAATGTAAGGGAATTTGGGGAGGGGCTAAATTAAAGGGTTTTAGGAAAATTAGGCGAGTTCATTACCCCAGTTCATGGGCGTAACACCGCTTTGTTTTATTAATAAAGCAAGGTCATTATTTGTATCGGGTATCAAAATTGGTTGGTAATCATCAAACAATTCATCGTCTTCATTTCTGTATGGGTTGTCGAGCTTTTCAATTATTTTTACATGGTAGTTAATCGGTTCATCTTCATAGCTTGGCTCTTTCCATAAATACAGCAAATCACTGTGTTCGTTAATTAGCGCAAGTAATGCAGTGGCCGAATCTTTATTATCTAAAGCTTGCTGCCAAACGTTCTGTAATCGTTCCATTTAAACGTGTCCTTATGATGGCTTAATTTTAAAATAGTAAAAGTCCCTTTAAAATAATACCCAGCTTGCCATCATAATTACACTTGTTTTTTACTTACTCAGTTCATCCCAATCGATAGGTGGCACAGTTCGCTTTACATGAGCACGGTAACAATACACTGCAATAAATGGCCACCATAAAATAAAAAGTGTGCCCACCTTAAAAAAGGCCGGTACACTTTTTTTACTCTTGGCATTGGTAGAGGCCGCTTCTAACCACGACGCTAACGCAAAGCCAAACCCTACAAAAAAATACGCATACAAAAATAATAAAGCCATCTTTCTCTCCTAAGTTTTAACAGTCAGTTTCGGGTCAACTTTCCAATGTGCCATTGCCGGCACTGTAAAGCAGCTACAGTTCACGGTTTCTTTAGCAGGTGCTTTGGGGTCGTGTGGGTGCATCATTTTAATACCGCCTACCGTAAATGGTTTGCTTGCAGCAACACGGGTATTGCGCACAGCCAAGTGATTAGCGCGGTGTTCTTTGCGTTTACCCATACGCCATTCTTTTTCCATGCCTGGTACTGCATCGCCAATTTCGGTCATACGCATTTGCCCTGCAACATTGTATAAACGGCTAAGCTCGGTGTTGACAATGGTTTTAGCCCGCCACATCTTTTTGTCACCTAAGCTTTCTGTAATGGCTTTTTTTGCGGTGTTGGCATCTTGCGCGCCCATCATCACCAGCCCCAGCTGCGAGCGTATAAAGTCAGCTTTACCACTGAGCACGTTTTTAATCCGATCAACCATAAAGCTGTCAATGGCCACAAGCTGGCGGTGCTGTAAAAGTTGCGTCATGGCGTTAACCGTTACACCACCGGCTTTAAGTGGCACATCAATTAAGTTAATCCCCGCCACCCATGTAGTTTTTGAAAACGCCGTAATTTGCGCGGCGCTGCGCTCACCCAGTTCTTGCATTACCTGGTTAATTTGCCCTTGCAATTTACCGTAATGCCACTGCTGCCAATCGGTTGGTTGCCCTTGCAATATAGTTTGGGTGTTTTCTTCAGCCAGCTCTAATAAGCGCAATAACGAATCCCACAGCCCTTGCTTGTTTTTAAGCAACTCCTTGAGCTGTGCGGTACGGGCTTTATTAAACGCTGCTGTGCGCTCACTCGGTGTCATCAGTTAGCTCGTTATCGGCTGTTGTTTCATTAGCGGCTTCATCAGCACTATCATCGTCAGCGCCATCAAACGCATTAAAGGTATCGGCTTTTGCCTGGTCTTTTGCTTTTTGCGCTATTTCAGTTTTTACGTTCTCAAGCTCAGTGGCGGGGTCTATCTCAACACCAAGGCGATCAGCAATTGATGCAATCACACTTAAGCCCGTTTCTTCAGTAATAATGCCCTGTGTAATCGCAAGGTTTACAGCTACCACTACTTGCTGTAACGCCGCAGCATAGCGGCTAATATCTTTAGCGGTCATTTCTGGCATCACCACTTTTGACTTAAACACATCGGCTTCAATCGTGCGGTCAGGCTCTTGTCCTAGTGTTGCTTTGTAATACTGGCGAATAACAAAGGTCGCTATTTCATGCAGCATATAAATAATGTAGCGCTGGCGCATGGCAAGTATTTTAAAGGTTGGCTCGGCCATGGCTTCACCGTTGGCGCGGTTAACGTCGCCACCATCCGCAAACCAACTCGGCGGCATGGTTGCACCACCTAGCATGTGGTTTCTAAATAACTTTGCCAGGGCTTCGGTATCGCCAGTACCAAGCGAGGGGCTTTCGGCCTTCCACTCTTCGCTGTCGTTATGCACATTTACAGAGCCTGGGCGCGGTGGGTTACTTTCAATCTCGGTTGCACGTTCCTGAACTTTGTTTTTATCAGCGCCTTTAAGCGTTACGTCCCACACAAATGCCCGGGAGTTTTCGGCTCTATCGCCTTCGCCAAAAATAAAATCGTCATACAAATCTAAAAAGTCGCACTGCGCGGTTAAATCGGAGTTGCCCCGTCCGTGGGCGCAAAAGCTATTAATCGCAAAGTAAAAAATATCGCCATCAGCAAAGCCTTCACGTAGGCGCTGGGTTTGCTTGGTAAATACCGATTCACTGCCATTGATGATCACTTTATAAAAGTAATGGCGGCCATTGCTCATGCGTTTAGTTTTAACGCCTACTGGTTGCTCTGGGTTACGCGGGTCGTAAATCACTTCTTCAACATGGGCGGGGTCTAAATAACTCAGTTGCACTTCACCACTCAAGGGGTTTACAAACGCAGGGTAAAACTGCTCACCAAATATCGCCAGCTCTCTCACTTTCTTTTCAAGCTTAATGGCCATGTTATTAATCGGGTGAGTCCAAAACGCATCAATTACCGCTTGGTAGTCTTCATCGTCATTGGTAATTTTAACGCCCTCGGCCAGCAAATAAGCTAATGGCAATTCAATAATACGGTTGGCAATCATATTACTTTGCCAAAGGTACGGGGCTATTTTATTCATACGCACCCGTGTAGGACCACTTAAGTTACGGTTAGAATCTGCCGACAACTTAGAATACAAGTGATCGTCTGCGTCAATACTGCCCGCCATTGCCCCAGCGGCTTCTTTAAACGTGGTGGTATTTTCATTTGCTGAATTTTTTGTGGCAATTGTTTCAGTCACAATTGCTGCAATTTTTGCCGCAAATTCTGCCTCTTGCTTTGCCTTGCGTTTTTTAGAACCAAACATAGCTTTTCAACCCTTTTGTAAATCTTTTACATTTGCCTAAGCGGCTTTAAATTCGTTTTTGCGTGCAATGCCATTCAACGCACCCAACACAGGCTTAAAATCGCGCTGAGCGCGTCAGTGTTAATTTTTAAAATAACCGGTAATTCGCTTAAACAGTCCACCTGGTCTTGTTCGACCTTGTAACCGCGATGGCTGGTTTTTAATTGACTGCTTATTTTTTGCAACCGTGGCACCTGCGGCGGGTTCGCCTTCTTCTAATGTGGCGGCATTAGCCAACACCCCAGCAACGGCTGTATCACCGTGTCGCCATTTACCATCACTGCCTTTGTCGCGGCCATCATCCATTTTGGGTTGGCCTTTTTCTAAAATCACACGGCGGTGGTCGGCCACTACATCTTCACTTTCAGGCACAGTAATAAACTGCCCCTCAAGCGCGGCTTTGTATTTAGGAAAGAATTGGTTGTACCAAGGGCGCGACAGCATCACACAATCAATACGGCTTGGGCCATAACGTTGCATGGCTTTTTCAGCAATCGACTGGCCATTACCACGGCTATCAAACTTGCCATGAAAAAACAGCGGCAGGTTATCCAGCAGGTAAAACACTATTTGCTCTTGGCAATCAAACGGAATATTACGCAGCTCAACTAAAAAAGGCGTGTGGTACTTGATGGGGCTTTGCTGCTGCATGGGCCAAAGTACGGTTAAATCGCCACTACGGCCAAAGTCTTGGCCAAACACAGTGCGTTGCCCAGGCATGGCATCAATTAATGGTTTTAAGGTATCGATTAACCAGTCATCAATAATGCGAGTGCGCTCAGGGTTCGTTACAAAGTCATCCGGTTTTTCTAGGCGGATCACTTTACTGTCTGGGTGCTGGCAGCGCTCAACCAATAAGCGGTTAATGTAAACACCGCCGCCCGCACTTGGGATCACATCAAGTTCTTCTGCAGCGCCATCACCATAAAAGTCATAAATGCCATTGGCCCATTCGTCTTCGAGTTCTTGGCTATACTCTGTGCCTTTCATTGCACAAATGCGTTTATATAAGCCCTGGCTTAATGCTTCTCTAAACGTTGTGCGGTAAACCTTATAAGGCTTAGTGCCTGCGCGGCATTCTTTAATAAGTAAGTTAAAGGGGTTTTCTTCGCCGTCGTGGGTGCTAATAATGCGTACCTTACCGCCCCAAATTAATAGCGCGAATGCCGCTTTTATTAGTTCATCAAGGTTATCGTGGAACGCTGCTTCATCAATAATTACTCGCCCTTGCTTACCCCGTAAGTTAGACGGGCGCGAGCTAAGCGCGGTAATCCTAAAGCCACTAGCAAAGCGAATAACATAAGTAAGAATGTCTTTGCCTTCATCAGCGTAAATCTCTTCACTTACATCACCGCACACTTCGTTAAAGCTTTTAGCCCAGTTGGCACAGTCACGAATAAACTCTTCGGCCATATCCTTGTTATAACCTATGTACCAGCAATCCATGCCGCCAGCGGCTTTACTTGCAGCGGCATCAAGCACACTGGCCGCCGCCTCGCCCCAACTTAAACCAATACGACGCGACTTTTCATAAAGAATAACCGGAGATTGATCCCACACATATTCCGCCTGATACGGTAATAAAATCGCGGTTAATTCTTCTTCATTCATAGCCATTACAAACGTTCCCCAGCAATGGCACGGCGTATTAAATCAATATTGCCTGAGCTTAAACCAGCCGCTTTACCTGCACTTTCAGCCTGAGCTTGTGCTTCGGCCAGCGCCTGTTTACGGGCTTTTTCTGCTATCTGCTTTTCTAAGTCGGCATTGTGGTTAGCGCTGCGTTGTAAGCGTGCAACCGCTAATACAAGGTCGTTAAGTGTGTCGGCATCAATGGGGTCTTCGCCGCCCATTAAGCTACTGGTTGTTTTAAACGCCGCACTTTGCAGCAGGCTCATAAGCACACGGCCAGTGTCACCAATGCTGGTTAAATCACATTGTTTAGATAACGACTCAACATACGCTTGGCTGCGGCGTATTTCGTCTGCAATGCTCTCAATGCGTTTTTTTTCACGCCACACCGTGTTGTCATCAATGCTTTCAACATCGGTTTGCACGCCAGATAATTCTGCGAGCTCTTCGTTAATTGCATCGGCTATTTGTTGGCAGGTGTGTTGTTTGGTTGCCAGCATTTCACGTAAGTTTTCACGTAAGTGATCAGGCAGGCGCTCTATCTTATTGCCGCGTGCCATAATTAAATGCCCCCAGGTGCTGGGCGCTTAATGCCATCTACAAGCTTACGCCCTGCAGCTACATCAGCCCCTTGCTCTGTAATTTTAGCCACTAAGGTTTTATCACCGACCACATCAATGGTGATCAAGTTAACGTCTTCTAAAAAACGCATGTGCGCGCGTACTTTGTCGCGGCTTAATTGATGCCCGTACGAGCTAAGCACACAACTCAACATGCTGCAGTTAGCGCTATAGCCTGCGGCCTCAGCTAAGGCACGCAAAATAACTAAACGCTGATCAGCTTCAAATATCTCTTTCATTGCCCCCATCCTTAAAAAATCGTTTAAAAATAAACGCACATATAAACATACCCAGTACATAACCAAGCCGAAAAAACACATACAAAAAGAACAATGCACCCGCAATGAGCAAACATATAAGCAGCCACATCTCTACCTGAAACTCACTTGCCATTTCGATCACCTGTAATTTTTGATGCAACAATTAAATTAAGTGGGTGCTCTATACGCTTTAAAATATCGTGTAGATGTTTGGTTTCGCTCTGCAACTTAGTGACTTCTTGGGTCAATTTACTTACGTCTTGCGGTAAATCTTTTATCTCAACTTCAATGCGCTGCACGGTTTCGTTCACCTTGATAAAATCTTTACTGGTCACATAGGTTTGCTCAACGGTTTGCAAGCGCTTGTCTTGGCTGTTCACATCGTCTTTGCTGGCAAACGATTTTTTAAGTGCGTAAACCACCACAAAAAAAACCACCAGCACAAAACCTTGCACCCACGGGTACCACTTAACGTATTCGTCCACGGGGCAAACTCCTTACTGTATTTTTTGAATTCAAAACACGCGCCTCTACTTCAAGGCGCACACCCGTTATTGAGTGCCAACCTTTTAAAAACGCATTCTTTAATGTGGGGTTGCCTGTGGGGCAAACGGTTAGGGGGTCAGGGTTTTCGCCATTAGCAAAAGTGCTAATGCGCAGGTCATAACCACGCTTTTCATAAAGTGGAATGCTCTTCATACAAAATCCCAAGAGCAATAAAATGACTCGTTCATTACCGCTTTTTCAATGCGGTTTTCAAGCTTAAATAGGCGGCGGTGCCAGCCATATAAAAACGTTATTTGGCTAGGATCATTCACTGCAATACGGCTGTATTTGCTGGCGCGGCGGGCAAAGTAATCAACCAGTAAATCTTCTTGATTGTGGTTTATAGCTGCAGCAAGGGTGCGCGAACCTAAAATGCCATCTACCTTCACACCCAGTACTTGCTGTAACAGCATGTTGGCCAGTGGCACGCCGTGGTTTATGGCGGCATCACAATGTAAAAAGGCAAGTTCAAGTAAGCCATGCTCAGCTAGTTCTTTAGCGCGGCTACCCCGCCAAAAGTCACGGTGGTAAATACGCATAGCCTGCGGCCACGTTAAAGTCGGTATATCCACACCAGGGTAAGCGCCTTTGCTAATACCAAAGCGAGTACGGCCACCTTTGTCGGCACTATGATCAGAGTCGCCTCCTTCTGCCTCATAAATCCAGTCCATGCAGAATAAAAAAGCACGGCTGTAATGCGGGGTTAGGTCGGCTGGAATAAGTTTTTTCATAGCGCCAGTGTGGCGCTATTTGTTGGGGGGCTAAATTAAAGGGTTTTAGTAAAAATGGGGGCTAGTTAGCAGGTTTTGTAGTTTCAGGTTTTGCTGGGAGTTCTTCTATAACTTTATGGCTAAGTGCTTTTATTTGCTGTTGCTGGATTTCCAAACGCTGCTGATTAAGTTGCATATTTTGATTAGCAATGTAAGCCAAATAGGCAGAAACACTAACAGCCACCAATGATAATAAAAAAGAAGAACCAGCAATCCAGCGCATTAACGTATTATGTTTATGGGTATCAGTATGACGTCGCTCAGCATCGTTGTGTGCTTCTACCTTGAGAACAAGCTCTATCCCTTGGCTTGATAATGTAAATGCTCGATGTAAAAAAAGACAGTGAACTGGACGATCTTGATAGGTTACAGCTCTAAAGTCCGTTGGAGTCCACTCAATTAAAAAGTCATCCTTAACTAAGCGGTCAATAATATCATGAACTATTCTTAATTTTTCTTCTTGATTTAGCTCTGTTTGATTAATGCCCGCGGTATCTAACAGAAGTTCGTAGCTTTTTATGTATTCAAGGTTATAACCAAGTTCAAAATCGCTATAAACAAATACCATATCCTGATTATTTCTGAAAACATTTAACAACTCTTCTATAGGGTAACGAGTTAAAATTTCTTTATATTCACTCATAAACTAACAGCTTCCTTTACTTTCCTTATTGTACCATTTTAGTATCTTAGAGAGCCCATTGTGTCACTCGCGTTACCTTTGGCTCAATAATAGAGCTCCACAAGTTAAATTAATAACCATAATACTTATTACTAAAGGCAACTATGATTGGCATTCCATCTTGTTGACAAGTCACACTCACTTTTAACTTGTTGCTATGATCATAATAAGTCGCTACATGCGTCATTCTCATTTGAGGTTCTAAGCGTCTAACATCTACCGCAACAGCATTAAGCATGGCGATAGGATCAAACTCTTGTGTTTGGCTACATGGAGCGGTTTCTAGAAGTGCAATTTCTGAATAAGTAATAATGCCATCATTACTTTCATATCGCGTTTCATATTGGTTGGTGCTAGTAACTATCGAACCGTTAGCATCTGGTGCTACTTTTAAAATGTCACTAGCTGCGCTGATCCTAAATTTAAGAAACCGATAAGGGCTAATAAATTCAGCAGGCGGTGGAGTAAGCTGTACTGTTTCTACTTTGATTTCCTGCTTATCACAACCAAGCAATGCACTACTTATAGCAAGCGTAAAAATTAAACCACGTTTTATCATGTGAAATTCCTTTTTAAATCGTTAGTCTACTGGTTTGCAGATAGCATTTGTAAGAGTTAAATAAAGATAAACCTCCGACAGTCGGAGCAGAGGAGAAAATAAAACCATATAAAACAAAACATTAAAAAAAACACCCACGACATGTCGGATGTTTTTACTTATATAGCTGTTGGCACTACGGTAATAGGTGCTTGCTTATATAAAGTGGCGACAGTCGCCATATTTATTAAAAACTCTTAATTTCTATATTAATCAAGTAGACTGCCCAACCGATCAACCCACTGGTTGTAAAGCGCAACTTTGATGTATCTACGTGATGTAATTCCAGTAAACGCGATTCTTTGTGCTTTAAGCTCTTCCTCACTCCAGCCTATTTGTTGGGCAAATTCTGTCTCTAGTTCATAACACTTTGGTTTAGTATGTTGATAGCCAGATTGCATACTGGCCTTTTCAATTCGGCCACTTATTGTGTTGTCATATTTCTTCTGCAACCATGCAATAACATCGTTGCCACGGCTTTGAGGTAATAAATAAACTTTTTTCCAGCTCGTTTTACTAAATCCAAAAGCAATACCTAATTGTCCGTTTAACGCTCGCCAATTATAGCTTTTGCCAATACGTTTATATTGCGCTTTCTTCACATCATCGAGCAAGGTTTCAATGCGTGTTACGAGTGTAGTACTTGCACCAATACTATCTATAGGTGGCACTAATTCTTGTTTAATAGACTTTAATTGATTGAATGTTACATCACCAGTGACCTGAAAATTACCATCACCAATGATTGACTGATTAACACCTTCGGAAGGTTCGCCATTTGGTGTATGCACTTGGTAGTTACTTTTTCCCTCAATCTCTTGGTTAATACCAGCCTTTTTTTTAAAAGCTTGTTCAAACGAAATGACATTATTATTTTTAAGTAATGCTTCAACTATTTTGTCATCTTTATCCATTGCTAATCCCTTGCTCTACGCTGCAAATAAATTAATTATTTTTGTGCCTATATCAACTTGATCTACTTCTTTACTTTCCTGCTCACATTGCTCAATCACTTGATAAACCTCGTTAACGACTTGTACAAACAGATCAGCATCTTTCACCTCACGGCCTGATTTCACAACATAAAGCATCACTATTCGCATAGCTCTTTGGTAGTTATTTTTATTTAATGAATGCGCCGAATTATGTTCACCAGTAACCACAAAATTAATATCAAAACCAAGCTTTGCTAATTCATTTAATTTATCTGATGGAATAGCTTTACCACCTTCCCACCGAACATAACTAGCTTTTCCAACGCCTATAGCATTCGCAACTTCGGCTTGAGTTAAATTCAGCCTCTCACGTTCGAACTTCAATGAATTTATCATATTTGATAATTTACCCTTGACAGTTATCACATTTGATAACTACAATGAAAACATCTTAACAAAACCTTTTGCTTCTGTTCGCCAAAACCATGCAAAAGGTTAATCACAAAAAGGTAATGTACTATGAAATCACAAGAAATAAAACAAGCTATCAAAGCAAAAGGTTATACCCTTTCTATGCTTGCAGATGCATTGGACGTAAACCTTGCCACTGTATCGGGAGTTGTTTGCGGCCACACTCAATCTCGCCGTATTGCAGAGGCAATAGCTAAGCTCATCGAAAAACCGATTCATGTTGTATTCCCAGATGTTGACTCATACGCACAGCCTAAGTTGCTAAAGGGCGCATTACGCCAACAAGGCGTTAATGAGCTTAAACAGTTACTCGCATCATAAGGCCTAAGTAACCAATTAATCACTAAGTCAACCATCGAACCAACAGGATCACTATTATGACTAAAATGCGCTCGTCGCTGCTCACACAACCACATCAAGGTCAGCAACTGATTGCTACGTTGCTTGTACAGTGTGCGCACAGCAATACGCCGTTGCATATACCGCTTTCGGCTCAAGTCAATAATCAACTGTTTAAGTGCCACAGCACTGCACAAAGTAAAGGGGGTGTGTTGAATGGCTTTATCGTCTATGCACAGCCAAATCAATATATTGTTTACGGTGTATGTTTGCATGTTACGCCCTTGGGTGTTGGTGTTATATCCAGCGTAGCGCTATGCAATGTACAAAGTGAAGTTCCAAAAATTGTTTGTTTTTGGAATGCCATTTTAGCTATTTTTTGCTTGCCAAAAGGAGCGACTCATGACTAAGCCAAAACGCCGTCAGTGGGGTCGTATTGTTGCCCGTAGCCTGCCCGAAGCACTCCAGCTATGTAAAGAACACGCCCAAGCAACGCGTCAAATGAGTGTGCCACGCATCGCCGACAGAACAGGTATTAGCACCGATATGCTGTACAAGCATTTAGGCAGCGGCGATATGCCCACCAGTTTACTTATTCCGTACATGGCAGCAACAGGGCGCGAGTACCCGCTGATGTACATGGCGCACAGCCTAGACAAACTCATTGTTGATATGCCCAAAGGTAAAAAGCCAAGTAACAGCAACCTTACCCATTTAAACCTATTTGCTAACCAAGTGATCGGTATGGTTATGCAGTTAGAAGAAGGCGCAGGCAATGCCCAATATGTGGCAGAGCAAATAATTTTGTTAATGCAACAACTGGCTTATCAAAAGCTCGAAGCCGAAAAGCTTGACGAACCCCAAGCCTGTTTTGACCTAATCCACGAACCCCATTAGTTAAGAGCAAAAGCCATGAAACCTGCCCCTATCAAAGACCAAGAACCGTCTAAATTTCGCCCTCAGAGCACTAAAACGGTGTTTTTGATGACTATGGCGCAGCTTAAAGCAATGGCTAACAAGGAATACAAAGCATGAAATTACTAACTCAAAAAATCACTACAGCGCAGCTCAAGATTGAATCACCAAAAATCACTCTACAGTGCAACTGCTGCAAACGTGTAGAGCACGGCACCATACCAGTCAACGCATTTATTGATGCCGCAAATTACATGGGCTGGCGACACGTTACAACCTGCCACATTGAAATAGAGGCTGCATGCCCTAGTTGCGTTAAAGAACTGCGCGAGTTTTACCAAAGCAAGCAGGCTTCAGCATGAGTGAGCAATATATTTCATCAACCATGCAGCGCGGCCTAAGCGCAATTAAAGCGCTCAGCGGTTATGAAGCCGATGGCCTACGCCCAGGCGAATTAGCCAAGCGTTTAAACATCACCCAATCACAGGCAACGGCAGTTATTAAAAACCTGATCCAAGCAGGCTTTGCCGAATATTGCCCATGGGATCAAAACAAAGTGCGCTTAGGGCCTGCCCTAATCACCTTAGCCAATAGCGCCCAGCTGGCGATAACTCAGCGCAGCCAGCAACTAGAACAAGACCGTAGAAATTATGGAGCAATAGTATGAATACTGATTTAGACCAAATAGCGGCTGACTACCAAGCCCTTCTTAAAGAACAAGCAAAACAGCGCTTCGAATGGATGAAGCAACACAGCTCCGATAATCGACCTATTGGTTCATTAAGCAGTGTTTGTAATTTTTTAAATAACCACGAGAACCCGCTAGTGGATAAAGCGCGCCTTAATGATTTGGCAGCAACTATCAGCGTTATGTTTTCAAGCCCATTTCTTCTGGGTGCTAAACATGCGGATAAAGAACTAACAATAAAACAGCTTATATACCTACTTTCATCCTCTGTGCCAGAAGTTGTTATTACTAATAACGAGTTCGAAAGCTTACTAATTAGAAACCATCTACAACAAGCTCTATCGCAGCCATTATTTAACCGTTCAGAGGGTACTGCTCATGACTAATAAAAACTTAACTACGGCTTCAAATGAAGAGCAAAAAGCCATTGTTGACGCTAATAACTTACTAGCGGCGAAATCAAAAATTTATATTGCAATAGGTCAGCACCAAGTTTTTAAAGCTAATAAAGAGCAGTCAATTGTTGGTGAAATACTAACCTATAAAACAGTTAAGGAATCCAACGAATATAAAGGCATTCCTTATGTAGATGAAAATGGGGTTGAAAAGACCACTAGTAACTTAAAAGATATTTGTAAATATTTTTTCAATTGTTCATATAGCACGATGGAGGAACGACTTAGTAACCTTGAGTCATTTGGTGAAGATTTTTTGAATGCTAGTCAAAAAATTGGTTTAGGCATTCGTGAAATGCGCGCTTTAAAAAGCCTACCAACAGACGAGCAAGCCTTAATTATTGAGTCAGAAGCTGTTGAGGTAGGCGATAAAGAATCAATTAAAGACCTGATTGACGACCTAAAAGCCAAGCATAAAAAAGAGCTTGATAACGAAAAGAAAAAAACCAAAGACGCAGACGAACAACGCCAAGTAGCTGTTCGTATGCGTGACGACTACCAAATGAAAGCCATGGACTATCAAACCGAACTTGAAAGCACCAAGTTTAAGGCAGATGCCTGGGTAGACCAAACCAAGCACCTATTATTTGAAGCCACCAAGTACGAAAGTAACGCCGTTGAATCGCTAAGCCGCTTAATAGCACTGCGTGAGCATTTTTTAGATGACGATAACTTATCACCCCAAGTGACTGAGTACTTAGCTGCAGGCTTACTACATAGCTTTAAAACCCTCGCTGAAGACTTTGCCCAAGCGTGGCTTGAAACCTCAAACATACTTGAGGGCTACTTACCAAAAATGCGCCCCAGCCTTGATGTACTGCAAGAGCTTAACGACAGCGCCATGAGCAACGAGGAGTAAGCATCATGGCTGACGAAATTTTACTTGGTTTTAAGCAGCGTATCGAAAACGCGAAACATGGCGAAAAAGGCATTATTTTAGCTGAAGCTAAACAGCGCCTAGGGCTAAGTAAAGATGCCTTTTACCGTGAGTTAGCCAAACTCGGTTACAGCAGTGGCCGTAAACCGCGTGCTGACAAAGGTAACAGCAGCCAAGACCCTGAAAGCCTAGATAAACTCAAAGCCATGCTGGCGGTGGGTAATCGTAAAAACGGTAAGCAAATTGTTGAAACGCCTAATGCCGTAAGCATATTAGCGGCCAATGGTTGTGAGTTTAAAAGTAACAGTACGGTTAGGCGTTTACTGCGCGAACAAAACGCTACGGCCAAAATGCTTACCCAAAGTACTGCGCATGTGCAGCTACGCAGCCTTTACCCTAACCATGTGCATCAGGTTGACCCAAGCTTGTGCTTAATTTACTACCCGCCAGGCGGTAAAAAAGGCCGTGTGCAACGCTTTATGAGCGATGACGAGTTTTACAAAAACAAGCCTGAAAACCTAGAGAAGATAAAAAACCTACGCGTATGGCGCTATGTATTAACTGATCACTATTCCGGTGCGGTACGTGTGCGTTACTACGAAAGCGCCGGTGAAACCATGGCAAACCTGTATGACTTTTTGCTGTGGTGCTGGGGTTTGCACAACGATGAAAAGTGCCCAGTACGTGGCCTGCCTGACATTTTAGTTATGGATAAAGGTTCAGCCAATACAGCGGGTGCAGTTCTTCGCGCCCTGGATGCATTAAGCGTTGATGTGATTGATCACGAAGTGGGCCGCGCACGCGCTAAAGGCCAAGTAGAAAACGCCAACAACTTAGTTGAAAAACTGTTTGAGTCGCGTTTGATGTTTGAGCCAGTAAACAGCGTTGCGGAGTTAAACGAGCATGCTATTTCGTGGCAAAACGCCTACAACGCAGATCAAATACCGCATTACTCAGCCAAGCATAGCCGCCACGGTAAAGGCCGTTATGAGTTTTGGATGAAACGTATGGCGCACGGCAAAGTACGCGACCTACCAAGCGAAGATATTTGCCGCTGGTTACTTACCCATAAAGAAGAAACCCGCATGGTTAGGCCTGACCTGTCGATCACGTTTGTTCACCCGGGCGTTAAACGCAGCCAAAAGTATGCGCTTGATGGCCTTGTTGGCATTTACAAAGGCTTAAAAGTGTTAGTGCTGCCTATGGCGTTATCAGAACGTGGTGAAGTACTTGTGTACTGCAAGCACCAAGGCGAGCAGCAAATACATACCGTGGCCCCCATTGAAACCGACGAAGCAGGCTTTGATGTAAACGGCGCAGTGATTGGCCAACAAATGAAAGCGCCTAAAGATACCTCGTTAGATATTGCCCGTAAGCAAGCCGAGCGTGGTGCTTATCCAGGCATGAGCGATGAAGAAATAGTAAAAGCTAAGCGCGGTAAAAAAGCCGTGCCGTTTGGTGGTGCACTCGATGCACACAGCCATTTAAACGAGCTGCAAACACCTGACTTTATGCGTGTGCGTGGTGAGCAAGTTGATACCGGCTTACAACATCCTACCCACACTTTAGCGGGCGTTGCACTGCGTAAAGCCATTGTGGCAAAGCGCGGCACACCTATTACCCCTGAAGAAAAAATCTATCTTGCTGATCGCAGTATTGATGCAAGCCAATTACCTAGCTTACTTGACGAGCTAGCAACCTTTGACAAACCAAACCACTTAAACGTGGTTAATTTTACCCGTTAGGAGATACCACCATGGGAAACAGTAAAAAGCACCAACTACGCAAAGCCGAACATGCACCGTTTAACGTTGTGTCTGGCCGTACTCGCACCGTGTATATGGTGCATGTGAAGTTGGTTGATTCAAAACGCTGGACGGAACTAGCCGACGAAAAAGGCCAGTACATTTTTAATGACGAGCAAGAGCGTGATGAATTTTTTAACCGCGTGCTAGCCGCTTATCCAACGCAATACAGGAAGGTGGCATGAGCGAACCCAACGAGCATAAAAAGAAGTTAAGCCGAAAGACCTGGAAGATAAAGCTAGGTCGCATGATGGCTAACCGTGGCATTACCTATAAACAGTTAGCGCAGTGGTTAAACCTAAATGCCAACGTTAAAACCAGCGAGGCCACGCTTAACAAAATAGTCACTAAGTCTGACTGGCCAAAGCGCACGCTACCGCGTGAAGCACTTAAAGCAGGCTTAGAAAAGTTCGCAATTGAAAACGGCTTAATTGTTGAGAGCAACGTTTACCAAATATTTTTGGATGATCCACATTACAACGCGGTGACCACAGGCAGCCAGTGGAAACATGCACATAAAACCAAGCGCCTGATCATTGGTCACGAAGACTCAATTAACGGGCACATAGTCATTGAATTACCGGAGGCACAAATGCTTACACCAAGAGCCAGACAACATTTTAAAATTTTTAACGACCCATGGGATAACGAAATTTATAGCATTGACCATGTGTATTTAGGCGCGCAGCAGCGCTATGTGATTGAGTCAATTATCAACTGTGCAAAGGTAGGTACCTTAATGGCACTGGTAGGTGAGTGCGGCAGCGGCAAAACGGTAATGATGAACTTTACCATGGAAGAAATACGCGCTAAGCACCCTAATATTCGGGTTATTCGCCCTGCCCGAATTGATAAAAAGAAAATTGGTTCAAGCTCGATTAGTGAGGCTATTTGTCGTGAGCTGAACATTTCTAAGCTGCCACGTAGTAGCGAAGACCGTGATTCGATTATACGTGATGAACTTACCCGCAGCTGTAACGCTGGCAACCGCCATATTTTACTTATTGACGAAGGCCACCGCCTAGACGAAGAAACCATTAAGCAATTAAAGGTGCTGTGGGAGCTAAGCGAAGGGTTCACTAAGTTAATTGGTATTTGCATTATCGGCCAAACCGAGCTGGACAAAGTTTTAAGCTCAATGAACGTGCGCGAATTTGCATACCGCGTAAATAAGCTAAATGTGCCGCCCCTTGGTGCTGAGCTTAAAGATTACATTGATCACAAACTCAAAGCCGCCAACTTGGTACCTGAGAAAGTGATTGAACCCGCCGCTATTGAAAAAATGCAGCAAGCGCTGCGTGGTATTCGCAAGTTTGGCCGCACCACTGGCCGCCCTGATGAAACCGTTGATATGAGTTACCCACTCAACGTAAACACGCTGATGAAAAACCTGATGAACGAAGCAGCCGACCTAGGCGAAGACCGCATTACGGCAGAACTTGCCGAAGAATACGTGAGGGTTTAGTTATGAAAGATGTGATGACCGATGTAGAAAGCATGGGCACTGGTTCAAATGCGGCTCTTGTCAGTATTGGCGCTTGTTTTTTTGACCCAATGACTGGTGATATTGGCGCTGGCTTTGAAGTAAGTATTGATTTAACCAGCTCTGCAACGCTATGCGAAATGGATGCAGATACGGTGCTTTGGTGGTTAAAGCAAGATGATGAAGCACGCCAAAAGTTACTTGCTCATGATGTGTTACCACTTGCTGAAGCACTAGGCGAGTTTGACCAATGGGTGAGCCAGATTGAAGACATAGACACCCGTAACATTTGGGGGAATGGTGCAACGTTTGATAACACAATTATTCGTAATGCCTATAAAGCATGTGACATGCAAGCACCATGGCAATTTAGAAATGACCGTGATGTACGCACCATTGTGGATTTAGGCCGCCGCCTTTTTAACTTCGATCCTAAAACAGATATGCCTTTTGAAGGCACTCGCCACAATGCCCTTGATGATGCAATTCATCAGGCTAAATACGTAAGCGCGATTTTTCAAAAGTTGCAAGCAGGTGGTAGCAATGGATAGCCGCATTCTTAAAAAGATTCGCCAGTGTTTAGCGCTTGCCAAACAAGCAACCAATGAGCATGAAGCAGCTGCTGCAATGCGCCAAGCGCAAAACCTAATGCGCAAACATAAGGTAAGCGAAAGCGACATTGATTTTAGCTATGTACAGCATGAACGTGTTGAAACGGATTGCAAAAAAGTAGTGAGTTATCACGCGGCTTTATTGCATTTGATCAAACGTGTATTTGGTGTGCGTTTTGTGATGTCGTCCAGTTTATTTAGTAATTCAGAAGTCGCTTTTATTGGTATTAACCCGCAACCAGAACTTGCTAAATACTGCTACGAAGTGCTCTGGAGCAAGCTAAAACAAACTCGCCAAGAGTATGTAAAGCAGCAACCTAAACAGTGCAAACGTGCAACTAAAGTAGCCCGTGGCGATCGTTTTGCTGAAGGTTGGGTGTTTGGTATTGCTCGCACGGTTGAAGAGTTCGCCCTTAGCGAAAAAGAAACCAGCATTATTGAACGCTACATGGCGCAAGAGTTCCCCGACCTGAGTAGCAGCTCACCGTTAAAGCGAGGCAAAAAAGCGAACACCAGCCGCGCAATTCTTGACGGTATTAAGGCAGGTAAAAAAGAGTCTTTGCACCGCCCTGTGCATGGCCAAGAGCACACCAAACTTGAACACAACCCAGGAGCCTAACATGGCCTTTTTATCAATTACTGATTTTGACAAGGCACTTTTAAGCCAGTTAAAAACAGAAAAGGAGCGCGCTAAGTACTTACTGCAATTTGAGATAACGACGCGCATTACCATCGAGAACCTAACCCCAAAAGCACAAGCGGTAATAGCTGACATTGGCTTGCCATTTACTGGCAATAACGAAGCCGATGTGATCAACGCTGCTCGTGTTTGGTTACAAGAAAAAGCAGCGTAAGGAACAAACCATGAACAGTGCAACAGCCCAAATTAGCACACCCCGATTAACCCAAAATACCGCGCCATCAATTTATACCATTGCACAATTAACTGAGCTGGTTAATGGCGAAATTTTAGCGGGACGTAAAGACGATGCACTAAGTACTTTAGCGCAACTTCAAAACGCAACCCACAAACTGGAAACTCAAATCCACAATATGAAGGATAAACGCCATGGCTAAATCAACAAACCGCCGCGTAAAATCAGACGATATGCTGTCTGTAAGCAGCTCAGACGAGTTAGAACAAACCATATTCCGCATTGGCCAACTGCAAACAAGGCTCGAAATAGCCACTGCACAAACTAATCAGGCGATTGAAGATGCCAAAACATCGTTAAAAGAGACCACCACGGCAATCAATAACGAAATTAAGGTATTGAGTAAATCAGCTCAAATATTCTTTAGCGCCAACCAGCAAGACATAGTGCCTGCTGGTAAAAAATCTCGCATTTATACAGTAGGCGAAATTGGCACCCGCACACCGCCATTATCGGTAACTGTAAAGCAAGGCCAAGAAGTGATCGACGCGTTAGCAAAGCTACAAGAGCAATTAAAACTGACTGATTTGCTAAGTGTTAAAACATCTGTGAATAAAACAGGCCTCATTAAACACCGCGAGCAGGTTAAAGGCATTGAAGGCATTACTTTTAATCAAAAAGAACAATTTTTTATTAAACCGGTGCATGTTCCTGTTGATCACTTAAATGATGTGGAGGAGTCAGCATGAAGACAATAACTTATAAAGTACGCGTAAATGATTACCCTATGATCACTTCGCCATCATACAAAAAAGCGCTGAACAGCTTTAATCAAGCAAAAATCAATAATGCAGGATCAAAGGTTGCCTTTATCAAAGAGGAAACCTTGGCTGTGCACGAACCAGTAAAACAATCCGCTTAACGGTATGCCGCCTACGGGCGGCTTTGGAGTAACCGATGAAAAAGTTAATTCAGCTTATCCAAATCGCTAAACGTGATCTCAATATGGACGATGATGTTTACCGTGCGAACCTTAAAGCCTGGGCTGGTCTCGACAGCACCACCAAGATGGATAAAAAGCAGCTCGATAAAGTAATTAAAGGCATGGAAAAGCTAGGCTTTAAAAAGAAAAAGCCAGTTACGCGGAAGATTGATCAGGCCTTACTTGATAAAGAGCCCAGGCTTAAAAAACTAGGTCAAGTCTGGACCATGATGAAAGCGCATAAGCTGCTTGAAAATGGCAGTTATATTGCTCTTGAAAAGTGGTGTGTTAAGCAATCAAAAAGCCTAAATGATGGCAAGGAAATTGACCGTTTAGACTGGATGGCCCCCATTTCCAATGAGCTAATTGAACGTTTAAAGCGCTACCATTTACGCTTAATGAAACAAGCGATGACGGTAAAAATTGCGGCTGTATTGCGCTACTACAAAGCTCTTGATATGGAATCACTAGACGATTCAACAGAAATGTTTGTCGTTCAAACCAAGTTGCAAGCAAGTCGTTTAAATATTCCAGTCAATATGCAACGTGCGCGGTATCTTACGACTTTACAAGCCTTTGAAGACTGCAACGAGTTTATTAAGCGCTTTGGTATTTCTGTGGATCAAGCAAAGGAGGCAGGTAATGCAAAAACTAGCTAAATGCCCTCATTGCCGAGGTTTATTAGATATCTCAGCGATTGCACACAACAAAGCCTCTGACGAACTGCTGTGCATTTACACTGCGTTACCAGGTCAAGCAAGTGCGGCGCTGGCTGATTATGTTCAATTGTTTACGCCGGACAAATCAGACCTATCACACGCCCGCCAATTAAAGTTAAGCCAGGACATAATCGAGCTAACTAAACAGCACGATTTAGCGGTATTTACCCAAGCGCTAACCATTACTGTTGCCAGCATTCGTGACCACTGGGAGCGCAACGGTTACCGCCGTATGGGTGATGATCACGCCTACTTACAAAAGGTGCTAGAAACCGAGCAACAAAAGTTCTTAAACAGCCAAACATCTAAAACGGTTGTCTCTGCTAATCAGGCCATTGAAATGAAAGTCGAACGTCCTGAAACACTGCAAGAGTCAACCCAGAAGTGGCAAGAGAACCTAGCCAAGTACAGGAGCTAGTTATGTCATTAAATAGAAAAGATCATTTAGTTAATAAGGCTATGCACGATTTAGAAAACGGTGGCGCTATTCTTACTCATGACTGGTTAGATGATAATAATTGCTCTTCATCTGATGCTGAATATATAGCTTTATCAATCGCTCATGCTATTAGAAGTCATTACTTTAATCATAGACCTAGCAAAGCAGACTTTAGCAATGGATACACTTTAAAAATGACTGGTTTATCTCTAGAAGAAGCGAAAGAGATCGCCGAAAGAGATCAGTCATTATTGTGGGCTGAGTTAGATGATAAATTAATTGCTTATCCATCATCTGAAAAATATCCAATAACCATTTCTGGTTCACCGGAGTAAGTTATGAGTGGTAAAGCGCAAACGGCTGAAACTCTATTGATATTGCTAGATTCAATTGAGCGGATGCTTTTAGAGAATAAAATTGACGAAGAACAGGCCACTAAATTGGCTACGTTAATAGTTGATGACTTTCGCCACCAGTGCGGTGGCATGAGCGTTTATATCCCTAAAGGTGTTGGGCTTGACGCCATACTTAAGCACAACCAAATTTACCAAGACTTTAGAGGTAACAACCACACAGAGCTTGCTAAGAAATACAACCTATCTGAGCAACGCATCTACCAGATTGTTCGCGCTGTACACGCCGCTGAAACCAAGCGCATACAACCCGAGCTATTCTAACCAACCAATTGCCCCGAAAGGGGCTTTTTTATGGCAAAAATTTACTAAAAATTCCCTGTCGTTTTTTTATTCAGGTGATAAATTAATTCAAATAACTTAAACTGATCCTGGCCGCATGAACAGCAGCTGTATCAACTTAAAATAAATGGAACTATATATGTTTTTGTCAAAATCAAATTGGAAATATACCACAGCATTAATAATTGCAGCTGCTCTTACTGGGTGTACTTCAACAGTTCAACTAGGTAAACATTCAAGCAAAATTGAGCAAGTAGATATCAAAAACTACACGCTAGATGAAGAACAAACAGCCTATGTTGGCGAGCAGTTGATTGTTCGCAAATCTTACAAAGCAAGCTTTAAAAAAGATACTTACCAAGCGCTAAATGACTTTGTATTTGAAGGTGGTATTCTTTCGACAAGTGTGAATTTTCATGGAACTGCTGGTGATACTTATAAGATTTCAGGTAAAAACGAGCTTGGAAATAGTGTAATTTCAATTCCTGGCAGCATTTTCATGTTGGGAATTAATAATGAAGGGCAATGGGATCAGACAGTAATGTCAAACAGCTTTTGGACTTCACCTGTTGGGAGTGGCGATACTTATACCATGAACCCACTTGATACCACGTTTAAGCTTGTAGAATCTCAAGTACCGCTGTCTGAAAACGGTTATATAAACCATGAAATAGTTTATACAGGACAAGGTACGAACGGCATCAGTCTACTATACAGAGAGTACACATTTGAAAATATGGCCCGTTCTGACTTTAAACAAGAGTTGGTTTACCCTGTTGACTCAAAGGAAATTAGATTCAGAAATTATTTAATCGATATTATTTCTGTATCACCATCAGAATTGAAGTATCGAGTAATAGCAGAATAATTGACTTTGAAAGTAAGCAGTTTTCAATACTTGCTTACTTTCACTATTTTAAAGACTGTTTAAAATGTTATCCCACTAAATCCCAAGTCATCCCCGCTTATCCCATATTTTTCGCGAATTTTATTATCTAGTTTTCTTAACTTGGATCACTTTGTGTCGCGATATGAGTGGGTGTTAATTGCGCACATTTTACTTTTCTGCAGACGTAAAAAAGCCCGACTATTTCTAGTCGGGCTTTCTACAATTTGAAGCCTGGTAATGTCCTACTTTCACATAGCAAATGCTACACTATCATCGGCGCTGTTTCGTTTCACTACTGAGTTCGGCATGGAATCAGGTGGGTCCAAAACGCTATTGTCACCAAGCAAATTAGGGCGTTAATTCGTATTTCTACGCACTAACTGAATTTGGAAAATATCTGATAATATTTTTTAAGTCTTTCTAAGTAATTTCTACTTTAGTTATATTAACTTCTGTCTAAACTGTCGCATAAAACGCGTTTGGCGTTGTATGGTTAAGCCTCACGGGTAATTAGTACAAGTTAGCTTAATGGCTC